>JBBSKF010000129.1:0-10283 GCA_038256525.1 Mycobacteriales bacterium
CTTCGGGATCGGTGGCTTCATCGCGACCAGCCCGGAGGCGCAGCTCGCGGTCGCACCGCCAGAGGTCGTCCAGAAGCTGGTCGAGGAGGACTTCGAGAACTACTACAGCTCCGCGCCGGCGCAGGACTTCGCCGCCCGCGTGTTCACCAACAACGCCTACATCGCCGCACAGGCGATCGTGTTCGGTGTGCTGCTCGGCATCCCGGTGCTGTACGTGCTGTTCATGAACGCGCTGAACGTCGGCGTGGCCGGCGGGCTGCTCGCCGCGAACGACCGGGCCGGGCTGTTCTTCGGGCTCATCCTGCCGCACGGACTCCTCGAGCTGACAGCGGTCTTCGTGGCCTGCGGGCTCGGTCTGCGGCTGGGTTGGACGGTCGTCGATCCGGGCGGGCGAAGCCGCTCGCGAGCCCTGGCCGAGGAGGGCCGGTCACTCATCGCCGGCGCGCTCGGACTGGCCCTCGTGCTGCTCGTCTCCGGCATCATCGAGGCGTTCGTGACCCCCTCACCGCTGCCCACCTGGGCGCGGATCAGCATCGGCGTGGTGGCCGAGCTCGCCTTTCTCGTCTATGTCTTCGGTCCGGGACGCAAGGCGGTACGCGCCGGGCGGACCGGCGACCTGGTGAGCGACCTGCGTGGCGACGTGCGACCGGTCGCTGCGTAGACCAGTTGCGGTAGCGCCTCGCCCAGCGGCGCGTCGAGGGTGAGCGCGGCGTGCGGGTCGCCGCGGGTCGGACCCTGGTTGACGATCGCGACGGGGACACCGAGCTTGGCCGCCCGCAGGACGAAGCGGTAGCCGGACATCACACGCAGGGACGAGCCGAGCACCAGCAGCAGCCGGGCGCGGGACAGGAGCGCGAAGCTCGACTCGACCCGATCGGCCGGGACCGTCTCGCCGAAGAACACCACATCGGGCTTCAGCAACCCGCCGCAGCGCCGACAGTCCACGACCGTGAAGCGTCGTACGGCCTGCTCCGGCAGGTCGACGTCGCCATCGGGATTGCGCTGCTCGACCGGGGCGGACCAGCCGTCGTTGGCGGTGCGCAGACGGTCGTCGAGCTCGGCCCTCGGGCTGACCGCTCCGCACCCCAGGCAGACGACCCGGTGAAGGTTGCCGTGCAGCTCGATCATGCTGGTGGCGCCGGCCGCGGTGTGCAGCCCGTCGACGTTCTGCGTCACGAGCCCGGCGAGCAGTCCGTGTTCCGCCAGGGCGGTGACCGCGAGGTGGCCGGTGTTGGGCACCGCCTGCGCGATCAACGGCCAGCCGAGGTGGCTGCGGGCCCAGTAGCGCTGCCGCAGCGCGGGGTCGCCGACGAAGCGCTGGTAGGTCATCGGCGTTGCCCGGCGCAGCGCGCCGGTCGGCCCCCGGTAGTCCGGGATCCCCGAGTCGGTCGACAGGCCGGCTCCCGACAGGACCATGACGTCGCCACCCGCAACTCGATCGGCCAACCGGTCGGCCGGGTCGGTCCCGACCGGCTCAGCCGGCACGCCAGCCGCCGGGGTCGACGCCTCCCGGCTGCGGTGCCTGCTCGTCGTACGGCGTGCGGCTGTAGAGGAAGGTGCCGAGATCGAGCGCGACCACCCGATCTCCGTCGCGCACGACCCGGAGCACCTCGCCCGCGTGGTAGCCGTCGAGACCCACGAAGGTCCCGTCGCCGCGCGGCCGGAACCGCGACGCCCGGCCGGCGCCCAGCAGGCCGACGAGGTCGAGCAGCCCGTCGGCGCCACATCGCAGACCGTAGGAGTAGGTCCCCCAGTACCAGACGCCGGCGAGCTCGAGTGCCCCGACGTCGGCGGTCGGTGCCCAAGCTTCTCCCACGAAAGGCTCAGCTGTGCTAACGATCTCGTGCAGGTCAGCAGCAAGGGCACCGTCCAGCCCGCTCGTGGCGTTGGTCAGCACGACGCTGCCGAGCCGATCCGCGCGGTCGACGAACACCGAGGCGAGAAAGCCTGGCATCGACCCGCCGTGGCCGATCAGCGTCCGGTTCCCGGCCCGCACCACCTGCAGACCGAGGCCGTACGCCGTCCACCCCTTCGCCGCGCCGTCCACGCCGGCTGGCTCGGCCATCTCCTCGAGCGTTGCGGCGGCCAGCACGTCAGCGGTGTCGCCCAGCAGGAAGGAGCCGAGCCGGGCGAGGTCGGTCAGCGTCGACCACAGCTGACCGGCGGCTGCCATCGCGCCGGCGTCGTGCTCCGGCTCGGGCAGCAGGACGTCGGCCCACGGGTGCACGGCCCAGCCCTGGGCAGCCCGACCCTCGGGCCGCGGGGTCGTGCGGGACATGCCGAGCGGCAGGAGCACCTCGTCCCGGACGACCTCGACCCAGGGCCGGCTGCGGTGCCCCGCGAGCAGCTCGCCCAGCACGCCGAAGCCGAGGTTCGAGTAGTGGAAGCGGCGACCGGCGGCGTGCGGCAGGTCGTCGTCGTCGAGCTGTCCGGCCAGAGCCGTCCAGTCGGTGCCCGGCACCCGCTCCCACCACTGACCGGGGCTCTCCGATCGCAGGCCGGCACCATGGGCGAGCAGCTGCCCTACGGTGCGCCGCCCAGCGGGCGTGCCGGGCACGTGCTCGTCGAGCGGGTCGTCGAGGGTGAGGCGCCCCTCGTCGCGCAGGCGCAGGACGGCGATCGCGGTGAGGGTCTTGGTGATCGAGCCGATGCGGTACTGCACGTCGGCGTGCGGCTCGTCGACCGCGCCCCGGGCGGCCGACCAGACGAGCGAGCCGTCGCGCACCACCCCGGTCAGCAGCGAGGGGAGCCGGCTCTCGCGCTGGGCCCTCGCGGCGCGGGCCAGCAGGAGGTGGGCGGTGGTCGGCAGCAGCTCGCTCATGTCGACGGACCGTAGCGGTAGCGGTACCCGTACGCCGTCTCGAATCCGGCTGCCGTGTAGAGCGCCCGCCCGGCGTCGTTGCCGCTCCACAGCTGCAGGTACGCGGCGCGCGCGCCCTGGGTCGCCGCCCACTGTCCGAGCGCGCCGAGCAGGTCGCGCCCGTGGCCCTGGCGCCGGGAGGCGGGCAGCACGGCCATCGCGAACAGGCCCAGCCAGCCCTCGGCAACGACCCCGCGCGCGACCGCGACGACGTCGCCCTCCACCCGCACGCTGGCGTAGCCGGCGGGGGAGGCGATGCCGGCCAGGCAGCGCCGTGCCACGTCGAGCTCGCGTTCACCGCCGTGCCCGGTGACCGCCCACCAGCAGGCCAGCCACGCCTGATCGGGGACCTGGGCGACGGCGGCGGCCCGACCTTGCGGTGATCCGCTGGTCAACACGCCGGGCGTATCCACCAGCAGACCACCGCAAGGGGGAGATCCGGCCGGAGATGAGGCGGGACGCGCACCGGGGACCGGCCCGGTCAGGACCAGCGTGGGTGACTCGATCCTCCAGCCGCGGGCGGCAAGCTGCTGGTCGAGAAGGGGATCGCGCACCTGGATCCGGGCCGGCAGGCCTCTCTCGGCGTAGAACCCGGTGACTGCGGTGAGCTGCTCGTCGAGCACGCCTCCGGTCAGGCGGTCGGCCGCGAGCGGCAGGGCCGAGTTGGCTCGCTTGGTCACCCCTTCGGCCGCCCGCAGCCGCCACCCGTTCAGCTCGACCACCTCGAGGGCCGGCCACGCATCGGCCGCCAGCCGGTCGAGCAGCAACGGGGCACCGTCCAGCCTCACCGGGTCAGCCCGGAGGGAGACGACAAGGTGGAGGTGTTGCCACACAGGCCGACATCACGCGGAAGTTGGCCTGTGTGGCAACACCGGCTGGCGGCGTGTGCCCACCATCGCGCGACACGCCCGGCGCGGGCTCGACCAGCTCACAGCCGGCCGGCGGCCTTGAGCGACAGGTAGGCGTCCGACACCGCGGGGGCGAAGCTCTCGGGTGGCGCGTCGATGACCTCGACCCCGCGGCGGCGCAGCAGCGCGGTGAGCCGGCGGCGCTCGGTGCGGGCCCGCTCGGCGGCGGCGACGTCGTACGCCGCCTGGACGGTGCCGGAGCGGTCGGCGGCCATCTGCTCCACCCGCGGGTCCGCGACCGCGGCCAGCAGCACGGTGTGCCGCGAGGTGAGCGAGCCGAGGTTCGGGAGCAGCCCCTCCTCCAGCGGCGCGGTGTCCAGGGAGGTGAACAGCACGACCAGCGAGCGGCGGCGGGTGCGGCGCAGCACCTCGGCCACCAGCCGCCGGCCGTCGCTCTCGATCAGCGCCGGTTCGAGACCGGCCATGGCGTCGACCATCCGGGGCAGCAGCTCGCCGCGCCCGGCGCCCTCGACGGCGGCGCGGGGCTCCCGGTCGATCGCCAGCAGGTCGACCTTGTCCCCGGCACGGGAGGCCAGCGCGCACAGCAGCAGGGCCGCGTCGAGGGCGGCATCCAGCCGCGGCACGTCGCCCACCCGGCCGGCGGAGGTGCGGCTGGTGTCGACGACGAGCAGCAGGGTGCGGTCGCGCTCGGGCCGCCAGGTGCGCACGACCACCTCCTGGCGCCGGGCGGTGGCGCGCCAGTCGATGGAACGTACGTCGTCGCCATCCACGTAGTCGCGCAGGCTGTCGAACTCGGTGCCCTGCCCGCGGGTGCGCACGGCGACCGCCCCGTCGAGCTGGCGCAGCCGGGCGAGGCGCTCGGGCAGGAACTTTCGGGAGTGAAACGGCGGCTGGACCCGCACCCGCCAGGGCAGCTCGTGCCGGCCCTGCCGGGCGGCGATGCCGAGCGGCCCGACCGCCCGGACGGTCACCCGGTCGGGCAGCCGGTCGCCCCGCCGGGTGGGGACGAGCACGGTGGTCAGCCGCCGGCGCTCACCGGCGGGGATGTCGAGGGGGTGCGTGCGCGGACCGGCTCCCGCGGACGGCACCCAGGCGTCGCGCAGCACCCCTCGCAGCCGGCGGGGCCCGGCGTTGGTCACGGTCAGCGTCACCTCGACCTGCTCGCCCAACCGGCAGGCGGTCGCCCCGGACCGGACGAGCCGCAGCGAGGAGACCGGCGCCGCGAGCAGGGCGTCGAGAACCGCGAGCACCGCGATCAGCACCGCCCACGCGAGCACGGTCCAGCCGGAGGGCACGAGGAACACCACGAGGACACCGAGCAGGGCCAGCAGCGCGGCCCGGCCGGTGAGCGCCACGCCTAGCGGGGGACGGGCACCGACGACAGCACGCCGTCGAGCACACCGTCGCCCGTCACGCCCTCGAGCTCGGCTTCCGGGCGGACGCTGACCCGGTGGCGCAGCGTCGGTCGGGCCAGCGCCTTCACGTCGTCCGGCGTCATGTAGTCGCGCCCGGACAGCCACGCCCACGCCTTGGCCGTGGCCAGCAACGCGGTGGCGCCACGGGGTGAGACACCCAGCGACAGCGAAGGACTCGTGCGGGTGGCCCGGCACAGGTCGATGACGTAGCCCATCACCTCGGGCGCGACAGTCACCCCCCGCACCGCGTCGCGTCCGGCCGCGAGCTCGGCCGCTCCGGCGACCGGGCGCAGCCCGGCGGCGGCCAGGTCGCGGGGGTCGAAGCCGCCGTTGTGGGCGAGCAGGACCTTGACCTCGTCCTCGCGGCTGGGCAGCCCGACGGTCAGCTTGAGCAGGAAGCGGTCGAGCTGGGCCTCGGGCAGGGGGTAGGTGCCTTCGTACTCCACCGGGTTCTGGGTGGCGCACACGACGAACGGGTCGGGCAGCAGCCGGGGCACCCCGTCGACGCTGACCTGGCGCTCCTCCATCGCCTCGAGCAGCGAGGCCTGGGTCTTGGGCGGCGTGCGGTTGATCTCGTCGGCGAGCAGCAGGTTGCAGAACACCGGACCGGGACGGAAGGTGAAGTCGGCCGAGCGGTTGTCGTAGACCAGCGATCCCGTGATGTCGCCGGGCATGAGGTCGGGCGTGAACTGCACCCGCTTGGTCTCCAGCGACAGCGAGGCGGCGACGGCGCGTACCAGCAGGGTCTTCGCGACGCCGGGCACCCCCTCGAGCAGGACATGGCCGCGGCAGAGAAGGGCGATGACCAGCCCCGTGACGGCGGCGTCCTGGCCGATGACGGCCTTGCCGACCTCCTGGCGAAGTGCGACGAGTGCCTCCCGGGACTGCTCGGCGCCGACGGCGCGCTTGGTCATCCGGGGTCGGGTCGAGGACGCCCGCACGCGCACGGGGCGGTCGGGCGGTGCCTGTGCTGGCTCGGTCATCTGCCCACTTTCAGGGTCGTCTCGAGCGTGCGCAGGTCGGCGACCAACCGCACGAGAGCGGCGTCGTCGGCCGGTGGCCCACCGTACAGAAGGACGTCGACGGCGCTCGGGGCGCGGCCGGTGCGCTCGGCGAGGACGGTCACGAGGGAGCGTTGGTCGGCCGCGGTCGCGAGCCCCACCCGACGGGCGAGGCGTTCACGGCTGGCCACCCGCACAGCCTCTCCGGCCGAGCCCCGGGCGCCCGCTGCGCGGTAGAGCCGGCTGCGTCCCTCGACGGCCTCGGCGGCCCGCACGACGACCGGGATCGGCTCCTCGACGACCCGGCCGAGGCGGCGCGCCCGCCACAGGGCCAGGACACCCGCCGCGAGGAGCAGCTGGAGCCCCCCGAGCAGCAGCCCGTCGGGGACCAGCTCACCCAACGTGGGCTTGCCCTCCGGCACGACGCGCCCCGGCCGCGGGATCAGCCACACGACACCGCCCTCGCGCTCACCCAGCAGACCCAGCGCCAGCGCGGCGTTGCCGCGCTCGTCCAGGCGGCTGTTCGTGAGCGGCGCGCCGTCGCCGAGCAGGGTGGCGCCGCGCTCCGGCAGGCTCAGCAGCGTGGCATCGCCGGAGGCGGCGTAGCAGCCGGTCGCCGTCCCCTCCGTCGCCTCGTAGGTGGGCCCGCCGAGGTCGACCTCACCCGCCCGGGTCGCGACCGCCAGCTCGCAGGCCGGGCGGCGACGGTCCACCTGGGTGCGGCCGCGCACCTCCACCGCCAGCCCGAGGGCCGCCAGCTGCTCGTCTCTCGCCCCCACCACCACGAGCCCCCCGTCGAGCTCGCCGAGCTGCTCGAGCTCGACCTCGGCGAGCGCCTGTGGCACACCGAGGACCACGGTCACGTCCGGGCCGCTCGCCTCCATCACCGCCTCCACCGTGTCGAGACGGAGTACGGGAACCCCCCGCTCGCGCAGGATCTCCGCCACGGCGCGTGACCCGCCCGGCGCGTAGGAGTCCGGGTCGAGCCGGCCGGAGGGGCCGGCGACCGACAGCAACCCGAGCAGCGTTGCGGCGAGGACCAGGCCGAGGACCAGCAGCGCGGGCCCGCGCCAGCGCCGGCCGACCCCGCGGACCGTCTCGCTGGTCACCGTCGACGGCTCCGCCGTCACGCCGGGACCAGCCGGCTGCTCCCGACCAGCTCGTCGACCCCGACCAGCACGGCGTAGGAGGACGCGTCGGCGGCGCGCCCGCCGTACCAGATCTCGTCGAACAGCACGGCGGCCCGCCGCAGGTCCTCGGCAAGGGCAGGCACGGCGCCGCCGCCGTCCCGAGCCACCTCGCCGGCGGTGCGACCCGGCCGCGGGTCCAGTGCGCCGCGCGCCTCGAGGTCCCGCACGATGGCGCGCAGCCGTTCCCGGACCGCGTCGGCGAAGCGTCCTTCGCCGGCCGCCTGCTCGGCCAGAGCGCGGTGCGCCGCGGCCGAAAGGGCTGACCCGGCCGGGAACAGCGCCCGGCCGGCAGACCGGCCTGCGAGCGGCCCGACTCTGGACAGCACGACCGCGACGAACAGCGCCACCAGGACGACCAGCGCGAGCACACCCAGTGCGCCGCCCGGGGCGGCGCCTGCGGCGCGGTCGAGCAGGTCGCCGATCTCCCGCACCACGCGACCCAGCACGCGCACGAGCAGCGCCGGCTGGGCCTGTTCGTACTCCCGGCGACTGAGCTCCTCGCGAGCAGCCTCGCGGGCGGCGTCGCGCGACAGGTCCTCGACTGCTGCCAGCAGCCGGATCACCGGCGGGCGCCCACGGCAGCGGTCAGCGCCACGTCCAGCCCCTCGCTGCGCATGCGGCGGTCGACGTAGAGCAGCGCCCGCACACTGGCCGTGAACGGTGCGACGACGGTCGAGGCGATGCCCCCGCCGATCGCGGTCAGGATCAGCGGGCGCAGCCCCAGCACGTCGGCGTCAGGGTCGAACAGGTTCCCGGGCGAGCCGGCACCGAGCACGGCGAAGGGCAGCTGCACGATCTGCGAGACGAACCCGCCGATGAGCAGGGTGAGCAGCAGGATGCCGAACACCCGCCACCAGTCCCGCTTCACCAGCGCGCTCGAGCGGCGCAGGCTGGTCAGGATGCCGGTGCGCTCGAGCACGAGGACACACGGCGCGAGTGAGAGCCGGATGTAGACGTAGGGGCAGAGCACGAGCGTGGCAAGGATCAGGGGCACGCCGACGATGGCCAGCAGTGGGCCGCCGAGGGCGATCAGGGCCAGACCTGCGGTCGTGCCGGCGAGCAGAATCCCGTAGACGATCAGCAGCACGAGCAGGGCAAGGCCGATCAGGCGCAGCAGCACGGGACGCAGCTGACGGCAGGCCTCGGCGAAGCCGATGGGCTCGCCGAGCACAGCCTTGCTGACCACGGCAGTCAGGCCTCCGGTCAGGACCGCACCGGACAGCAGGGCGAGCAGGATGGTGACGAACCCGCCGGCCGCTGCGCCGCCGATCGCGTCCGCGACTCCGGCGGTGTCGCCGCTCTCCAGCGCTGCGACGTCGAGGTCGAGAAGCGGCTGGAACGCCGTCACGAGCAGCGCGACGTTGAGCAGGGTCGTCACGATCGCGACGATGGCCGACAGCCCGAGTGCGGGTCGTGGGTAGCGCCGGATGATGCCGACCGCACCGTCGAGCAGCTCGCCGAGGCCGAGTGGGCGCAGCGGTACGACGCCGGGCTTGAGCTCGACCGGCCGCTGTCCCCAGGGCGCCGGTCCGGTGCCGGGTCCCTGCTGACCGTACGAGGGCTGACCGTACGAGGGCTGGCCGTGCTCCGGTGTTGGGCCGGCCGGCGGCGGTGAGGTCGGACCACCCCAGCCTTCCGGAGTCGTCCACCCGCCCGGCTCGTTCATCTGTCCCCGTCCTGCGCCAGGATGCGCCGGCGGACACCGGCACCCGGCCATGCTTGCACGCGACGGTTCGGGGATGTCGTCCTCAGGGCGCCGCGGTCACGCCGGCCGCCGTAGGCCCTTGTCGCGGTACATCGCGGTGTCGGCGCGTTGGGTGAGGGTGTCGAGCTCCTCGAGGCTGGACGCGTGCGCGATGCCCACCGAGACGTGAACGAGCAGTGGTCCCTCGGTGGTGGCGAACGGCTTGCGGAAAGCCTGGTGTATCCGGGTGGCAAGGTCATCGGCCCGCCCGGGCTGCGCGTCGGTTCCGGCACAGCTGTGCAGCACGACGAACTCGTCGCCACCGAGGCGTACGACCAGGTCTCCCCGGCGGACCAGGTGACGCAGGCGCTCGGCGACCTCGATGAGCACCTCGTCGCCGACGTGGTGCCCGTGCCCGTCGTTGATGGCCTTGAACCTGTCGATGTCGAGGAACAGCATGCCGACGCGAGGGGGCGCGTCGTCGATGCGCAGGTCTGCCAGCTCCTGCTGCAGCGCGGCCCGGTTCGGCAGGCCGGTGAGCGAGTCGTGAGCGGCCCGGCGTTCGAGCTCGAGCTCGTTGCGCTTGCGCTCGTGGATGTCGGCGATCTGGACCAGGACGGTGCGTCGCCCGTCGTGGTCCATGCCTGCGGACATGGCCACCTCGCACCAGATCGCGGTGCCGGCTGCGAGCAGCAGCCGAATCTCCAGCGAGGCGGTCGAGGCGGCTGCAGCTGCTGCTGCGACGGCGTGGGAGAACGCCGGGCGGTCGCTGGTCAGGACCAGGCGGCTCAGGCCGCGAGCGCGGATGTCCTTGCTGCTGCGGCCGAGCAGTCGGCGCAGGGCGGGATTGATCCGCAGGACCTTGCCGTCGGCGTCGAGCTGCGCGATAGCCAGGGGGCCGCTCTCGAAGATGTCGCGGAACTGCCGTTCGCTGTCGGCCAGGCGCTCGGCTGCGCCTTCGGCGGCCAGGTGCGCGAGGCGCAGGCTGACCTCGCTCTCCCGCACGGCGGTGATGTCGGTCATGGACACGACGGCTCCGCTCACGCTGCCGTCGGACCCGAACAGCCGGCGGCCGGTGCAGCTGACCAGGCGTCTGGGCATGCCCCGGGGGGCGATGACGATCTCCATGTCCTCGACGTCATCGCCGGCCAGTGCGCGGGCCAGCGGCACCTCCTGCGGCTGCAGCGGTGTCTGGCCGTCGGCCTGGAAGAGGCTGTACTCGTGAGGCCAGTCCTGCATGTCCGTCTCGTCGTCCGGGCCGAGA
>JBBSKF010000130.1:0-10156 GCA_038256525.1 Mycobacteriales bacterium
CAACCTGCTTGCTCTCAACGCCGCGATCGAAGCCGCGCGGGCCGGCGAGCACGGTCGGGGCTTCGCCGTCGTCGCCTCCGAGGTGCGCAAGCTGGCCGAGCGGTCGCAGGAGTCGGCCGGTCAGATCCAGGCGATCGTCGGGGAGATCCAGGCCGAGACCAACAGCACGATCATCGCCTCGGAGGAGGGCGCCAAGGAGGTCCGCGCCGGCACCGAGCTCGCGCAGGGCGTTGTCGAGGCGCTCGAGCGGATCAGCGGCATGGTCGACGAGACCACCACCGCGGCCAAGGAGATCTCGATCGCCACCCAGCAGCAGCGCTCGGCCTCCGATCAGGTCGTCGCCGCCATGACCTCGGTCTCCGATGTCAGCCGGCAGTACGCCGTCGGCTCGCGTCAGTCCGCCGCCGCGGCGGCCCAGCTCAACGTGCTCGCGGCCGAGCTGCGCGCGTCGATCGCGCAGTTCAAGGTCTCCTGAGTCCCGATGACCGCATGGGGCGAGGACCCGGAGCTGCTTGCCACCTTCCGCGCCGAGGTCGAGGAGCGGCTCGGTTCGCTGCAGGCAGGGCTCCTGGCCCTCGAGACGCACGGCGCTCCGCGCCAGGTCGTTGCCGGGCTGTTCCGGGACGCGCACACCGTCAAGGGCTCGGCGCGGATGCTCGGGCTCGGGGGTGTCCTGCGCGTCTCGCACGCGATGGAGGACCTGCTGGGGGCGCTGCGTGACGAGCGACTCGTCGTGCGGAGCGATCTCGTGGACCTGCTGCTCAGCGCCTGCGACGCGATCGGCCGGGCCCTTCCCGGCGGCGAGCTCGACGAGCAGGCACTCGAGCCGGTCCTCGCAGCGCTCGCCGCCGCCACCGGCGGCCAGTGCCCGGTGTCGGTCCCCGTGCTCGTCGCCGCCGGCCAGGCGCACGGCCGGCCGGCGGAGTCGGGAGGAGCGTCTCTTGCGCCCTCTCCGGCGCCGCCGCGGTCTCCTGGGCGCGCATTGGTGCCGACCCAGGCAACCCCGCCGCAGGTGCTCGCCTCAGATGTCGTCCGGGCCGGCAGCGACTCGGTGCGCGTCGCCGCCAGCAAGGTCTACGAGCTGCTGGACGTCGTCGGCGAGGCCGACCTCGGCGCCCGCCGCATCGAACAGACCGCCGGTCATCTGCTGCGCCTGGCCGCAGAGCAGGCCCGCTGGTCGCAGACGCTGCGCCAGGCCGGTCTTCGGTCGGCGACGGCGCTGCCGCCCGACGTGGCGCTCGCGCTGCACCGGCTGGTCGGCGCCGGGACCGAGATGTCCACTGCCGTCGGCGGTCTACGCGAGCTCGTGGAGGATCATCGCGGCGGGATGGCGCAGGTCCGCGACGGGGCCATGGGGCTTGCGATGGTGCCGGTCCGGCGCGCCTTCGCCCCGCTCGCCCGGATCGTGCGTGACGTGGCGCAGCGCACCGGCAAGGTCGTCCGGCTGGAGACCGCAGGCGAGGACGTGGAGCTCGACAAGCAGGTCCTGGACGGCGTCGCCGACGCGCTCAAGCACCTGGTGGTCAACGCCGTCGACCACGGGTGTGAGTCCGCGGCGGCGCGCCTCGCCGCCGGCAAGCCGGCCGAGTCGGTCGTCCGCGTCACCGCCCGCGGGGTCGCCGGGACCGTGGTGCTTGAGGTCGCCGACGACGGCGCCGGCGTCGACGAGGACCGGGTGCGCGACCAGGCGGTGCGGCTCGGCCTGCTGCCGCCGGACAGCGCCCTCGGCGGGCCGCTTCTGCAGGAGCTGCTGTTCACGCCCGCCTTCTCGACTGCATCAGAGGTCACCGAGACATCGGGTCGGGGGGTGGGCCTCGATGTCGTGCGCGACGCGGTCGAAGGCCTCGGTGGCACGGTAGAGGTGCGCAGCGAGCGTGGGGCGGGCACGGCCTTCGTGCTGACCCTGCCCGTCACCCTCGGCGTGCTGCGCTGCCTGCTCGCGCGGGTCGGCGACGAGCGCTACGCCATTCCCGTCGCCGGCGTGGTCGAGTCGCTCTCGTTGCGTTCGGGGTCGGGTGCCGCTGCCGTGCACGTCCTTGCCGGCGCGGCCGTCGTGGTGCGACACGGGGCGAGTATCCCGTTGCTCGACCTCGGCGCGGCGCTGGGACTTCGTCGTGCTCCCGGGGATCTGCCGAAGGCAGCGCTCGTGGTGCGGCACGTGGGTGGCGCGGGTTCGCAGATCGCCTGGTCGGTCGACCGTCTCGAGGGAGAGAGCGAGCTGGTCGTCAAGGATTTGGACAGCTTCCTCGGCCGGGTGCCCGCGATTGCGGGGGCGACGATCGCGGCTGACGGCAGCGTGGTCTGCCTGCTGGACCTGCGCGAACTCGCTGACCGCGCCCTCGGCTCCGCCCCGGTCCTGCCCGCCGGCTCGGGTCGGCAGTTGGCCCCGCCCGTCGCCGTCCCGGCCCGCCGTCCGCGGGTGCTCGTCGTCGAGGACAGCGTCGGTGTACGGGAGCTGCAACGGGTCATCCTCGAAGGAGCCGGCTACCAGGTGGTGACGGCGGTCGACGGCCTGGACGGCGCGGCCCGCCTGCGCGACGAACCGGCCGACCTGGTGCTCTCCGACGTGGAGATGCCCGGCATGGACGGCTTCGACCTGACCCGGACGATCCGGCGCACCAAGGGTTGGGAGAACGTGCCGGTCATCATCATGACCTCCCGCGGCGAGGCGCACGCGCGGCAGGCCGGCCTGGAGGCGGGCTGTTCGGCGTACCTGCTCAAGACCGAATTCGACCAGGACCAGCTGGTCCGGACCGTACGACGATTGGTAGGCAGGTAGACCATGGCCAAGATCGTGATTGCCGACGACAGCCCGACGCTGCGCCGCATAGTCACCAGCGTGCTCACCCGGGCGGGCCACGAGGTCGTGGCCACCGAGGACGGGATCGGCGCCGTGCAGGCGGCATTCGCCTGTCAACCCGACGTCGTCGTGTTGGACGTCCAGATGCCTCGAGTGTCAGGCTTTCTCGCCGCAAGGCTGCTCAAGGACGACTGGCAGACCGCGGACATCCCGGTCGTGATGCTCACCTCGCTCGATGCGGCGAGCGACCGCTACTGGGCGGGGCAGGCCGGCGTGGACCGCTACCTCACCAAGGACTTCGAGGCGGGCGAGCTCGCCGCCACGGTCGAGGAGGTGCTGCGCACCGCCCACGAGGGGCGGCCGGCGCTCAAGGCCGAGCCGCTGGAGCTCTCGGAGGAGGACGTGCTCGCGCGTGTGTGCGACCTGCTGGACCGCAAGCTGTTCGAGAGCTCGGTGGCCCAGTCCGTCACCGCCATCGCCGTGACGGCAAGCGGTCTGGAGAGCTCGGTCGCGGCCCTGTTGGGCGTGCTCCAGCGCTTCGTCGGCTACGACCTCGCTGCCGTGCTGCTGAGCGCGGAGCGGGAGGCCTACGTCGCGGTCGGCAAGCCGACGGCACATGAGCACTACGACTCGTTCCTGTCCGCCGCCGCGGACGCCATCTCCTCCCACGGCAGGCAGCTGGTCGGCGTCGGCGAGCTCTCCACGAGGGTGGCCATGGCCGGCGGCTGCCTCGTCGAGGACATCGATGACCTTGCGAACCCCGACCAGGCGGAGATGTCGACCTACCTGTCGATGCCGCTGCGCGGGCACGGCGGCGCCGTCGTCGGGGTGCTGGCGCTGTCCAGCTCGGTCCCGAACGCCTTCGGTGAAACCGCCCTGTCCACACTCAAGCTCGTCTCCGGGCCGGCGGCCATCGTCATCGACAACGCCCGGCTGGCCGGCGTGCGTACGGCGTCGTAGCCCAGCTCCCGGGCGGGCAGCCCATACCGTGGTCCCGTGCCTGCTGTGTCCCGTCGTGCCCTGCTGGTGGCTGCGATCGCCGTTGCCGCGGTGGCGTTCGGGGCCGCCGCCTCGGTGTCCGCGGGGGAGGGCGTCCCGCGAGGCGTAGCCGTTGCGGGGATCGAGGTGGGCGGGCTGTCGCAGGCGCAGGCCGAAGCGACGATCGCCGCGGGACTTCGCGCGCAGGCCTCCGAGCCCTTGGTCCTGGCGGCGGACGGCGAGCTGCTGACGATCGACCCGGCGACCGCGGGCCTGACCGTCGACGTGCCGGCGACGGTCGCGAGGGCGCTGTCCGCCGGGCCGCTCGACTGGCTCGGCGCCGCCCTCGGCGTCGACCGGGAGGTGGAGCCGGTGGTCGACGTGGACCCGGCCGCGCTGGCGGCCCAGCTGCGGCGGGTGGCGGCCGGGTTCGACCGGCCGGCGGTCGAGGGGGCGATCACGTTCGTGCCGGCGCCGACGCCGGTCGATGCGGTCACCGGTCGGGAGCTGGACATTGCGGGGGCGGTGGAGGCGGTGCGCGAACGGTGGCTCCGCTCAGGTTCGACGCGGGTCGACGTGCCCGTCGACGTCATGCCGGTGCGCACGTCGGCACAGGAGGTTCAGCGGGCGCTCGACCAGGTGGCCCGGCCGGCCGTGGCGGCGCCCATCACCGTCGACGTCGAGGGCGATCCGCTGGTGATCGAGCCGGCCGACATCGCCCAGGCGCTGCGCCTCGAGCCGGACGCGACCGGTGCGCTCGTGCCGACACTCCTCGAAGACGTGCTCTACACGCAGCTGCGCTTTGCGCTCCGCACCGTCGGCGAGCCAGTGGTCGACACCACCTTCGACGTCTCCAGCGGCACCCCTGTCGTGGTCCCCGGCCGGGACGGCCGCAGCGTGTCGGCGCCCGACCTCGCCGCCGCCGTGCGCAGCGTCCTGACGGCACCTGCCCCCCGTACTGTCGTGGCACCGGTGTCGGTCGTGAAGGTCCGACTCACCGCCGAGAAGGCCGCCACGCTGGGTGTCCGTGAGCAGATCGGGACCTTCACCACCGGTCATCCGTGCTGCCGCCCCCGGGTCGACAACATCCACCGGATCGCCGAGATCGTCGACGGCCACGTCGTGCTGCCCGGCGAGACCTTCGACCTCAACGCCTTCGTCGGACCCCGCGACGAGGCCCGAGGGTTCCGCCCGGCGCCGCAGATCCTCGAGGGCCAGTTCGTCGACGCGGTCGGCGGGGGCATCTCGCAGTTCGCCACCACGCTGTTCAACGCCGTCTTCTTCAGCGGCCTCGAGGACGTCGAACACGTCCCGCACAGCTACTACATCAGCCGCTACCCGCCCGGGCGGGAGGCGACCGTGTCCTTCCCGAAGCCCGATCTGATCTTCCGCAACGACAGCCCGAACGGTGTGCTCATCGACACCTCGTTCACCGGAAAGTCGATCACGGTGACGTTCTGGGGCACCAAGCGGTACGAGCAGGTGCGCTCGCTGACCGGCCCGCGCACCCGGCTGCGGGACTTCGGGACGGAGTACGTGGACCGACCGGACTGCACCGCCACGCGCGGGGAGAAGGGGTTCGACATCGTCGTCACCCGGGTGCTGGTCGCCCCGGGTGGGCAGGAGGTGGGGCGGCAGGACTTCAAGACCCGCTATCAGCCGGAGCCGCGCTTCGTGTGCGGCCCGGCGCCGGGGGGGCGCCCGGCAGGCTGACCGGGCCGCCGCCCCGCCCCTCAAGATCTTCGGGGAGTTCACAGGGTGGGCGCCCTGTGAACTGCGCGAAGATCTTGCTCAGGGCAGCAGGGCCGAACGCAGTTGCTCCGCGACAGCCGGCTCGTCATGGCGCAGGTTCCCCGTCGTGAAGCGCAGGAGCAGCACGCGGTCGTGCCGCTCGCTGACGACGATGTCGTTGCCGCGCAATGTGTCGGCGTCCCAGCAGCCGACCTCCATGTGGTGCGCTCCGTCCATCTCAGCAACGACGCGGGGCCGCTCCCACCATGCGTCGAGGTAGCGCAGTCCCGTCGTGCGAACGCGCAGCTGCAGTACGTCAGGCAAGGGCAGCTGATGCCTGCGCAAGAGGGCCAACAGCCTCAGCTCGCTACCTGCGTGGGCGCCTCGCTCGACATCCTCGAGCACGACCGTCATGAGGCGACGTCGTCGCAGTCGGGGCATCGTCTCGAGGGATCTCCCAAGGTCCGATGCCCTGACGAGCCGGCGCTGGACCGGCGCCGCGAGCCGCCATTCGGCCGCCTTGTCCGAAGGGGCCCAGGCACTGGCGTGGAGGACGGCGGGGGCGATGCGGAGCTGGGGTGGCTGACGCACCGGATGTCGCAAGCTCTCGAGCGCGCCGCACCGATGCGGCACGAACGGCCCGTGTCGCGCCCGCTGGCACGACTCCGGGACGACCACGTCGATGCGCTCGGGCTCCTCGCCCCTGCCCGACACGAGGCGAACGACGGCGTCGCCCGACAGGGCAGCGCCCTCCCCGCCGTACAGGACGGCGGCCCATGCCCGTTGCTCCCACGTCACCGTCCCGGTGTGCGCGACCGCGACACCGGGAAGGACGAGCTGCCAGCGGCGACTCGAGAATCGCCAGTCCCAGGCGGCTGCGGACATCCCACCGCGCAAGGCCTGCCGACGGGCGATCACCTGGTCCTGGACCCGTAGCAGGTCACGCCAGGTGGGTTGGGCAGGGGCGGACGCCGGATTCATGCCACACACCGTGGTTCTGCCGTGGACGCTCCGGGGGGTGGGCAGGCGATCTGTGGATACCTGACGGGCCTGGGGACAACCGGGCTCCCCGGGCCGCCCAAGATCTTCGGGGAGTCCACAGGGCGCCCACCCTGTGAACAACGCGAAGATCTTGGCGGGCGGCGGGCGGCGGGCGGCGGGCGGCGGGCGGCGGGCGGCGGGCGGCGGGCGAGGGCGGGGCGAGGGGGCGGGGCGGGGCGGGGCGGGGCGGGCGAGGCGCAGCCTCAGGTGACCGACCACTCCTGACCGTCCGGGGTGTCCTTCACCGCGACCCCCAGGGCGGCCAGCTCGTCGCGCAGCCGGTCCGAGGCGGCGAAGTCCTTGCCGGACCGGGCCGCCGCTCGCTCGGACAGCAGATCGCCCGCCCCGACCGGCAGCGAGGCCGCGACGACCGGCTGGCCGATCAGCCGGGCGAGGTCGAGGCCGAGCAGCGCATCCGCCCAGGCGAAGGTCTCGAACTTCGCCCCGTCGGCCACGGCGGAGTCCTTCTCCAGGCGGCGCAGGGCCTGCAGGGCACGTGGTGTGTCGAGGTCGTCCTCGAAGGCGTCGAGAACCGCGGCGGAGCAGTCGGCGGACATCGCCGCGGAGGGCTGCTCGGCCCAGGCGGCGACGGCCGTACGCCATCGCGTCAGCAGGATGCCCGCAGCGGCGATCGCGTCCCACGACAGATTGGTCTGCTGGCGGTAGCGCGAGGACAGGAACGCCAGCCGCAGCGCCAGCGGGTCGTGGCCCCGGGCGACGACGTCGGACAGCAGCACGACGTTGCCGGTCGACTTCGCCATCTTGCGGCCCTCGAACAGCAGGTGCTCACCGTGCACCCAGTGCTGGACGACCTCCGCCCCGTCCCCCACGGCGCAGTTGCTCTGCGCGCGCTCGTCCTCGTGGTGCGGGAAGCGCAGGTCGATGCCGCCGGTGTGCAGGTCGATCACCGGGCCGATCAGATCCAGGGACATCGCCGAGCACTCGATGTGCCAACCGGGAAAACCCTTCCCCCACGGGGAGTCCCACACCATCTCGCGGGCAGTGCCGGCCAACTTCCACAGCGCCCAGTCGGCGTGGAAGCGCTTGCCGGCGGTCAGCGCCTCGGCGTCCTCACGGTGCCCGGCCCGCAGGTCCGACAGCCGGTTGCCGGACAACCCGCCGTACGCCTCGTAGGACTGCGCGGCGAAGTAGACCGTGCCGTCACCGCCGACATAGGCGTGGTCGGCGTCGAGAAGGCGGGCGATGAGCGCGATCATCGAGGCGATCCACTCCGATGCCCGCGGGTAGGCGTCGGCCGGCCGGATGTTGAGCAGCGCCAGGTCGCGGTGGAAGCCCTCCTCGTAGAAGCGCGCGACGGCGAACGGGCTCTTGTCCTCGCGCCGCGCCTGGGTGAGCAGCTTGTCCTCGCCGATGGCGTCCAGGGACGTGTCGTCGGCGAGGTGCCCGACGTCGGTGATGTTCTGCACCAGATGTACACGCAGGCCGCGGCGTTCGGCGGTGCGCCGGATCAGGTCGCTGAGCAGGAACGTCCGCAGGTTGCCGACGTGGGCGTCGCGGTAGACGGTCGGGCCGCAGGCGTAGACCGTGAGCCGGCCGGGGGTCGCGGGCGTGAGCTCGCGTACGGACTTGGTCTGGGTGTCAGTCAGGCGGAGCACTGGCGAAGGGTACGGCCCGCCCTCAGTTCAGCTGCCACACTCAATTCAATTGGGCCCGCGCCAGCCGGGCCTCCGAGTGCACCACCGTCGCGGCCGGTTCGTCGTAGACGCCGACCATCAGGGCGTAGCGCTCCAGCTCCCGGGCCCCCCCGAGGTGGTCACCCAGGCGGACCATCAGCTCGCCGCGCTCACGGCGCAGGGCCAGCGGATGGCGGGGCAGCAGCAGCGACAGCTCCACCGCCCACAGCCGGGTCGCCGAGTTGGTCAGGCTCGGCGGTTGACCGGCTGTCAACGCCCGCACGTTCGTGAGCAGTCGCATCAGCAGGTCAACGGCCGACATGGGGGCCAGGTGCTCGGGCCGCAGCGGTGTCCCGGCCAGCTCCGCCAGCTGTTCCGGCGGCACCAGCCGGCCGCCGCCGTAGGGGTCGACGTAGACGGGATCGGCGTCCGGCGAGCCGATGCCGACGATGACACGTCCAGGCAGTCCGACCGCGTACGCAGGGATGGCGAGCCGGGCGGCGACCTCGACCCAGACGACCGACAGGAGCAGGGGCAGTCCGCGGCGACGGCGCAGCACCTCGTGCAGCAGCGAGGAGCTCACCTCCTCGAAGCTTCCCGGGCCGAAGCCGGCCTGCTCGCACAGCGCCCGCCGCAGCCCCTCCGCAACGGCGACGGGCGGCCCCGCGGCGGGCACCAGCGGCTCGGCCTGCGACGCGAGTGCATCGAGAACGGCGAGCGGGGCTTCGATGTCGAGGTCGTGGTCGACTTCGCCTCCGACGAGCACGCAGGCGAGCCCCAGGTCCACGGGCTCGGTGCGCACCACCTCGGCGAAGCGCGCCCGGGTGGGCCTCATCGGGTGGGTCTCATCGGCGGACCGGCGGGGGCGGTATCCGCTTCGCCGCGACCACGTCGGACCGCGCCACCGTGTGCGCCGCACCGTGCCGGTCGCGAACGACTACCGTGGTGTCGTCCCACCGCAGCAGTTCGCCGAGCAGGTCGCCAAACGACCCGTCCGTACACCGCCTGCGAACGACTACGCGCGACCCGATGTCGGCCGGCCCGGCCGTCATGGCGTAGCGCACCCCGGGTGGCTCGGATGCCGTCACGGCTGGGACACTAGATGTCTGCCATACAGGAAGGAAAACCGCGCTGTGACCTACGTCATCGCCGAGCCGTGCGTCGACCTCAAGGACAAGGCCTGCATCGAGGAGTGCCCGGTCGACTGCATCTACGAGGGCAAGCGCTCGCTCTACATCCACCCCGACGAGTGCGTCGACTGCGGTGCGTGTGAGCCGGTCTGCCCGGTCGAGGCGATCTTCTACGAGGACGACACCCCGGCGCAGTGGAAGGACTACTACCGCGCAAACGTCGACTTCTTCACCGAGACGACGACCATCGGGTCGCCGGGCGGCGCCAGCAAGGTCGGTCCGGTCGACGTCGACCACCCGGTCATCATGGCCGTGCCGCTCAACAAGAACATCGACGTGCACTGACGCTGACCGACCCCTTGCCCGACCCGACCGCGCCGTCCGCCCGTCCAGGGTGGGCATCGCGCGCGGCGCTGCCCGCCTTCCCGTGGGACCGGCTCGCGCCGTACGGCGATCGGGCCCGCTCCCATCCCGGCGGGATCGTCGACCTGTCGGTCGGCACGCCCGTGGACGCGACCCCGGCCGTCGTGCAGGAGGCCCTGCGCGGGGCGGCGAACGCCCCCGGCTATCCGCTGACCATCGGCACGGCCGCTCTGCGGGCGGCGCTGGTCGACTGGGTACGGCGTCGCCTCGGCGCGGATCTGACTCCCTCGCAGGTGGTCCCGAGCATCGGCAGCAAGGAGACGGTGGCGCTGCTGCCCTCGCTGCTGGGCCTTTCGCCTGGCTCGCAGGTGCTCGTGCCGGCGCTGGCCTACCCGACGTACGACGTGGGTGCCCGTCTCGCCGGCTGTGTTCCGGTCGCCACCGAGGACCCGACCGGGCACGACCCCTCGCAGGTCGGC
>JBBSKF010000131.1:0-10003 GCA_038256525.1 Mycobacteriales bacterium
CCGACGATCGCCTGGATCTGACCGGCCGACTCCTGCGACCGCTCGGCCAGCTTGCGCACCTCGGAGGCGACGACGGCGAAGCCCCGACCGTGCTCGCCGGCCCGCGCGGCTTCGATCGCGGCGTTGAGAGCAAGCAGGTTGGTCTGGTCGGCCAGGTCGTCGATGACGTCCAGGATCCGGCCGATCTCGTGGCTCTTCTCCCCCAGAGACAGTGCCCTCGTGGCGATCGAGTCCACCCGGACGGCGATGTTGTCCATCGACTCCACCGAGGCCGACACCGCCGCGCGACCCTGCTCGGCGTAGCGCAGTGTCTCGGCCGCATAGCGAGCGACCGCCTCGGACGTCTCGGCGATCTGCGCCGCGGTCGCCGCCAGCTCCTCGATCGTCGAGGTCGTCTCCGACACGGCCGAGGACTGCATCGTCGCCGAGGCCGCGTGCTCCTCGGCCGTCGCCAGCAGCTCACCGGCGCTCGCGCCGATCTGCTCGCCGCCGCTGCGGATCTGGCTGACCAGCTCCCGCAGATTGCCGATGGTGTGGGCGAAGGCGGTCGACAGGCTCTGCAGCTGTGACGTGCCCTGTGTGGCGTCGACCTCGACGGCGAGGTCGCCGCTCGCGGCGCGTTCGAGGCAGGCCGACAGCTCGGTGAGACGGCTCTCCAGGGCGTCGCGGTCACTTCCGGCCCGGGTTCGCAGGTCGGTCACGGCCGTGGCCAGTGAGGAGTGCAGCCCGGCCACGATCGGGAGGGACAGGCCGACCACGACCAGCAGACCGAGCGAGAAGCCGTCGATGGTGTGGGCGAGAACCGACGCGAGCACCAGCCCTCCGGTCGCCGTGAGGCCGAACAGCACCGACGGCAGCGCCGACAGGTAGACCGCGGCGAGCAGGACGACAGCGAACATGCACAACCAGAACGGACCGCGTACGCCGCCGGTGACGGCGACGATCGCGGTCGCCCAGAGCACGTCCGCACCCAGCAGCAGCACCCGACACGCGACGGCGTGGTCCCGGACGGCCTGCGATCGACGCTCCACGGCCGGCAGGACCGTCAGCAGGGTCGTCGCGGTCAGCGCGAGCAGCGTCCAGGCGTAGAAGGCCATCGCGTGCACGACGACCCCCGGCGGGCTGCCCAGCCGGTCCATCAGCGTGACCGCGACGACGGACACGGCGATGGACAGCCAGGTCATGATCGCAGCGGCTCGGGCGAGCCGGACGGAGAGGTCCACGGGATGCCTTTCGGCGCCGGAGGGCGCCTGCTGTAGCGCGTCAGCCCGCGCGGCGCGCCCGCGGCAGCGTCGTGGCCAGGGCGAAGACCGCGTCCAGGTCGAGCACGCCGTACGGCCCCTGCTCGTCGGTCACCTGGCCGGCCAGCAGCGCCCCGGCTCCCGGGGGGAGGTGGGCCAGCACGGGTTCCACCGCCTCGGCGTCGACAGCGGCGGCGCCTGAGACGCTCTCGACGAGCAGCCCCACCCGCAAGCCCGCGTTGGTCACCACGACGAGCCGCCCCCGACGGTCCAGCCCGCCGGTCGGCTCACCCAGCAGTGTGCGCAGGTCCAGGACGGCCAGCACCCGGCCGCGCCAGTTGGCGACACCGGCGACCCACCCGGGCAGGCCGGGGACGCGGGTCAGACCAGGCGGCCGCCCGACCTCCGCGATCGCGGCCATCGGCAGGGCGAGGCGGCACCCGCCCAGCCGGACGAGCACGAGGTCGGGTCGCACGACGGCTTCGGGGTCCACACCGCTGTTGTCGGCGCCGCCCGCCTGCGGGTGAAGCGGCTCAACGCCGGGCGGTCAGCGGACCGGCGGCCAGGCCGTACATCACGGCGCTCGTCAGCGCTCCCGCCAGCAGAAAGCCCAGGCCGGTCGCGCTGCCCTGGATGACGAGGTCGCCTTCGGACCGGCGAAGGCCCAAGGTGAAGGCGAGACCGAGCCACAGCAGCGCCGGGACAGCGGCGCCGAGCTTGCCGGCGAGCCGGGCGCCCGCCCACCCGACCGCCACGTTTCCGGCAACGGCGATCAGCAAGGAGACCGGCACCAACGTGCCTCCGAGCCGGAACGGCACGAGAAATGCTCCCCACAGGGCAAGTTGCACGGTCAAGACGAGCACAAGGGCGTAGGCGAGAGCCCGCCGCACACCCGTCAGCGCGGGCGCAGCCCCGGCCGTGGCGACAGACGACGCGGGGTCGGACACCTGATCAGCCTGCCACCACCGCGACCGGCGGGCACCCGGTCAGCCTCCGGAACGGACCGGGTCGGTCAGGTCGACCACCCGTGAAGCCGCCGAAGCCTGCTCGAGCACGTCGGTGATCTCGGTGCCGACCAGCTCCTCACGCGTGAGCAGCGCGTCGCGCAGCGCCTCGACCAGATGGCGGTTCGCCTCCAGGAGCGCCTTGACCTCGCGCTTCTGGGTCTGCAGCAGCGACTCCACCGCATCGCGCCCGCGCTCGTCGGCGAGCACCCGGCCCACGATGTTGGTGTCGCTGAACGAGCTGTTGGAGATCGCGGCGTAGGACAGCAGGCTGCCCTCCATGCCGTGCGCGCCGACCATCTCGGCGGCAGCGTTCGTGGCGTAGAGCAGGTCACCGCCGGGTCCGGTGGAGACATCACCGAAGAAGATCTCCTCGGCGCACTGGCCGGCCAGGGCGATCTTCACCAGGGCCTGCATCTCGGTCCGGGAGCGGGTGAACACGTCGTCCCGGTCGCCGTGGGCGAGCATGCCGAGAGCGCTCCGGCGCTTGACGATGGTGAGCACCTCGAGCCGGCGCTGTGGTGCGGTCAGCCAGGCTGCCGTGGCGTGACCGGACTCGTGGGTCGCGATGAGGCGGCGCTCGTGGTCGGTGTAGCCCACCGGCTGGCCCATCCCGACCTCCTCGACGAGGCGGGCCCGCTCGACATCGCTCCAGCTCAGCTGGCCGGCGCCTCGACGTACGGCGTTGACCAGCGCCTCGTCCAGCAGGTGCTCGATCATCACCGGGCTGTAGCCCTGGGTGACGCCGGCGAGGGTGTCGCGCATCGCAGGGTCGTCCAGCTCGGCGGTGTGTGCCTTGGAGACCAGGAAGTGGTCGATGAGCTCGCGGCGCCCGGCCTTCGCAGGCAGCTCGAAGGTGATGCGCCGGTCGAAGCGACCGGGCCGCAGCAGGGCCGGGTCCAGGCTGTCCGCCCGGTTGGTGGCGGCGATGAGCAGGATGTTGGTGGGGACGACGTCCGGGCGTCGCAGCTGCCGGTGCGGCGGCAGGAACAGGTTGATCCGGTCCACGAACCAACCACGCAGCCGCTGGCCTCCGGTCGGGTTGTCGAACGACTGCATCTGCACCAACAGCTCGTTGACGACTCCGCCGGTGCCCTCGCTCATCAGCGCGTTGGTCTGCAGACCCGGTGCCGACGCTCCGCCGGCGCCGGCCACCACGGCGTACATCGCCGGCAGGCACGAGGTGCCGTGGCAACCGGTCAGAACACCGGACGTCAGGGCACCGGACGTCAGGGCGCTGCTCGACAGGGCCGTCATCCCGGCGGACACCCCGCCCCGTGACATCGCGATCGCGTCGATCTCCTCGATGAAGCCGATCGCGCCGCCTTCCTTGCGCGCCGCCTTGCGCAGCGCCTTGAAGTAGGAGCGGATCTTCTTGGCACTCGCGCCATACCACATGGACTGGAAGCTGGTCGCGCTGACGAACAGGAACGGCACCCCTGCTTCACGGGCCATCGCCCGGGCCAGGTGGGTCTTGCCGGTGCCCGGGGCGCCCTCGAAGAGCAGTCCGCGACGGGGTGTTCCGCCCATCTCGTCGCGGAACGTCTTGTGGGCGAGGAAGAGGTTGAGCGAGCGGACGACATCGTCCTTGACGCCGTCGATGCCGACCACGTCGGCCATCGTCGTCTCGATCTGCTCGGGGCGGTAGACCACGTGCGGGGAGCGGCCGGACAGCACCTGCTGACCGACGGCCAGCCCGATCAGCAGGCCGAAGAAGACGATGATGGTGAGCAGGAACGGGTCGATCGACGGCAGCGGGACGAAGCCGGCCCCGTCGTAGGTCACTGCACGTAACCACAAGGCCGTGACACCCAGCCAGATGACTCCCGTCAGCTTGACCCAGCGAGAACGCCTCCGGGTCTCCCGGCTCGCCCCGACGTCGGCGCCGACCATCGGCAGCACCTCCGCGCCGGCGGCGCCGATCAGGCTGTCCAGCTTGCTGGTACGGGCGGCTGGTGCTGGCTCGGTCACGTGTCCTCCGGGAACGGATGCGGACGGGGCGCGCGCCCCGTCCTTCGCCTCGAAGTGTCCCTCCCGAGACCCGCTTAGTCACTACGGAGCGTGAACATCACCCTTTCGGGCTATTCAGGTTGCGTCCCGACCCGTCAGCTGTGCGTGATCCCGGCGAACAGATCCGCCTCGCGACCGTCCCGCCCGTCCCCCGGGCCGCGCTCGCCGCGCGCGAGGATGTAGTGCTCCACGCCGAACGCCCGCTGACCGACGTGGTTGGACAGCGCGAAGAACGGGCCGTCGACCTCGATCTGGGTCCGGTGGCTGCGCATCGCCGCGACCTTCGCCTCCAGGTGCTCGCTCGCGTCGACCTCGGTGGTGATCTGCTCGTCCGGGACGCCGAAAGGCAGGTCGTCGGCCGAGTCGACACCGAAGAAGTTCTCGTTGCCGCTCGCTTTGAGCGCCTCGATACCCTGCTGCAGAGCGCTTTTCGGTATCGCCGTCCAGTAGAGCTTGCCCGGCCGCCATGCCTCGCCGAGCTCGGGCGCGAACGCCGGGTCGCCGGCCGACTCGAAGGCCGCCACCGCCACGCGGTGCGCCTGGATGTGGTCGGGGTGGCCGTACCCGCCGTTCTCGTCGTAGGTGACGACCACCTGCGGCCGCACCTCCCGCACGATCGCGACCAGCTCGCGGACCGCCTCGTCGAGGTCGGCCCGCCAGAAGCAGTCCGCCCGCTCGTTGGCCGGCGTGCCGATCATGCCGCTGTCACGCCAGCGCCCGGCGCCGCCGAGCAGGCGATGGTCGCTCACCCGCAGCGCCTCCATGGCGGTGGCCAGCTCCTCTCTGCGGCGCGGACCCAGCTGGTCGTCCCGATCGGCGGCCAGGTGCGCCAGCTCCGGCACGAGCACCTCGCCCTCCTCGCCGAGCGTGCAGGTCACCAGGGTGACCAGCACGTTCTCGGCGGCGTACTTCGCCATCGTGGCGCCGGTGCCGATCGTCTCGTCGTCGGGATGGGCGTGTACGAGCAGCAGCCGGCGCGGGAAGTCCAGCGGCGCCATGTCGACCGAATCGGCGGCAGCGTCGACGGCGGTGGCCGCCTCGGCCAGCACGGCGTCGGCGGCGCCTTGCTCGAGGCGCTCACCTGGTTCGGGAGACGGCAGCGTGGCTTCGGTCATTGGTCGACTGTAAACGGGGCTCCCGGCGGTTCTGACAGGCTCCTGCCGTGAGTGCCGACGGAACGCTGCCGGCCGTGCAAGCGCCGTTCCCGGTGACGGCGCCGTACCGGGTCGTGCCCGCGCCGCGGCCGCTCGCAGCCCCGCCCTCCGTCGTGCTGGACGACGCCTGGCCGGCCGCGCTGGCGCGCCGGCTCGAACGCCTCGACACCGATCCGGCCGGCGTGCTGGTGCCGTCGACGACCACCGGATCCGACCGGCTCCACGCGGCTGTCCGTGCCGCCTGGGACCTGCTCCCACTGCCCCGGGACGGTGCGCGGGTGGACATCCCGCTGCTGGGTGTGCGCGTGGATCTCGCCGACGGATGGGCCGACCGGACCGGGCCGACCCGGACACCGGCGGCCACCGAGCGGCTGCTCGCCAGCAACGGCCTGCACCTGCTGGTGACCGGCTGGCTGCTCGCCTGCTCCGACGACCTCGTCGTGCTGCGACGGGACGGGGCGGGGGTGCTGGCCGCCGAGTTGCTCGCCGTCTGCTTCCCGAGCGGCTGGCCGCCGCGGCTGCGGGCCGGCGCGTCCCTGCTGGAGCTGCACGCCCCCGTGGCCGACGGCAAACGGCTGCAGCGGGCCGCACCGGCACTGAGCGAGGCCCTGCTCAGCAAAGGGCCGCTGCGGCAGCACATCTGGGGACTCGATCCGGACGGCCGACTGGACCGCGACCCGTCCGCACCGGACGCGCCCACCGGGCCGGACCCGACCGACCCGGCGGCCTGGTGGCTGCGGGTGGAGTGCCAGACCAGCGTGCCCCTTCCGACCCTCGAGCGCGCGCTGTTCACCATCCGGCCCTACCTCGTGCCGCTGCCGTCCCTGCCGGCCGCGCAGTGCCGGGTGCTCGCCGACGCGGTCGCCTCCATGGGGGTCGAGGCGCGGCGCTACAAGGGCATCACGGCGATCGCGGACGACGTCGTACGGTGGCTGAGGTTGCGCGTCAGTTGAGCTTCGGGTCAGCCGGATAGCTCGCCGCGAAGGCGATCGGGGCACCCTGTCGTAGCAGCACCTGCCGCCACAACAACTCCGGCTGGAGGGCGAAGGCATCGGCCGGCAGGGCGTCCAGCGTCCACCAGGCCCCCTCGCCGATCTCAGCCTCCAACTGGCCGGCCGACCAGCCGGCGTAGCCGGCGAACAGCCGGACCTCGCTCACGGCGCGATGCAGATCCTGCGGCGAGCTGTCCAGGTCGACGGTGCCGACAGCCCCCTCCGGCAGACCCTCCACCTCGGCGAACGCGGCAGAGCCCCCGCCGCCGGGCCGTCCCCGGCCGAGGCAGATCGCCGCCTGCGGCTGCACCGGCCCGCCGGCGAACACCGCTGCCGGCGCGGCGGCGAGCGGCGCCCACAGCGGCAGCACCTCGGCCACCTCCGTCTCGGTGGGGCGGTTGAGGACAACCCCGAGGGCACCGTCGTCGTTGACCTGCAGCAGCAGCACGACGGTGCGCGCGAAGTTGGGGTCACCGAGCTGGGGGGTCGCGACCGCCAGCTGTCCGGCTCTCATAGCCCGAGCCGGCGTTCGCGCTGCTGAGCGAGCAGTTCGCGTAGGACCGGTAGGGCGCGGTGGTCCTTCGGTCGGTCAGCAGCAGCCTTGCTCCGCACGATGTCGGCGAGACTGGCCAACTGGACGGTCACGCCGCGGAACGTGAACGGCTCGGCCTCGGCGGCCAGGCCGGCATAACCGGTCGTCCCCGCCGGGGTGAAGGAGATGTCGAGATCGCCGAAGGGCGTGGTGAGATTCCAGAAGATCGCCGCCGCCAGGGACGTCCCGTCACACGAGAAGGCAAGTCCCTCAGGGATGTCCGGGTGGCGACTACGTGCGTCCAACGCGCGTAGGGCGTCTGCGAGCCGATCGAGGTTGACCCTGGACGCCTCGGGGGTGACGTCCACGTCTCGGGTCGGCAGCGGACTGCCGTGCGCCACTGCGCCCATGCCGCCGATGAGCACGAACTGCACCTCGTGCTCGGTCAGCACACCGAGGATCCGCTCCGGAACGAACTGGTCAGCCAATGCCGGCCGCCAGCGCCGCAGCCCGTAGGTCCCGGGCGATGTGCACCATGTGCGTATTGCTCTCGATCCGCTCCTCGGGGGTGAGCTGGAGCAACCGCTGCGCCTGCGACCAGTCGTCGCGCAGGCCGTCGTCGTACAGCTCGAGGTGCACGTCGAGGACGAACCCGCACAGCCGCAGCAGCCGGATGACGTTGGCGAAGGACGGCTCTGACCGCCCGCTCTCCCAGCGGGCGATCGAGCTCTGCGTCGTGCCGGCTCGCTCAGCCAGCTCCCGCTGGGTCAGGTTGGCGCGCTTACGAGCCTCGACGATGAGATCGGCGCCGGTCGGACCCATGGGCTCAGCATAGCCGACCCGCTATGCCAGCGCGGCCTTGGCCTTGTTGCGGCCGAACCGCGCCCGCTCGCCCTGGTCCAGGATGACCTTGCGGATGCGCACCGTCGCCGGGGTCACCTCGACGCACTCGTCCTCCCGGCAGAACTCGAGCGCCTGCTCGAGGCTGAGCTGCTTGTGCGGGATGAGCGGCACGAGCACGTCGGAGGAGGACTGCCGCATGTTGGTGAGCTTCTTCTCCTTGGTGGCGTTGACGTCCATGTCGTCGCTGCGCGAGTTCTCGCCCACGACCATGCCCTCGTAGACCTCGGTGCCGGGCGGCACGAACATCGTGCCGCGCTCCTGCAGGTTGGCCAGCGCGAAACCGGTGGTCGGGCCGCTGCGGTCGGCGACGAGAGAACCCGAAGGGCGGGTACGGATGTCGCCGTGCCACGGCTCGTACCGCTCATGGATGTGGTGCAGCAGGCCAGTGCCGCGTGTCTCGGTGAGGAACTCGGTGCGGAAGCCGATCAGTCCGCGCGCCGGCACGATGTATTCCATCCGGGTCCAGCCGGTGCCGTGGTCCACCATCTGCTCGAGTCGCCCCTTGCGCAGCGCCATCAGCTGGATGAGCACCCCCTGGTAGTCGCTCGGGGTGTCGATGGTGAGCCGCTCCATCGGCTCGTGGATCGTGCCGTCGACGAGCCGGGTCACGACCTGCGGCTTGCCCACGGTGAGCTCGAAGGTCTCCCGGCGCATGACCTCCACGAGGATCGCCAGCTGCAGCTCGCCGCGCCCCTGCACCTCCCAGGTGTCCGGCCGCTCGGTCGGCTCGACCCGGATCGAGACGTTGCCGACCAGCTCCTTGTCGAGCCGGTCCTTCACCTGGCGGGCGGTCAGCTTCTTGCCGCTGCGGCCCGCCATCGGACTGGTGTTGATGCCGATCGTCATCGAGATGCTGGGCTCGTCGATGGTCATCAGCGGCAGGGGCCGCGGGTCGTCGGGGTCGGCCAGCGTCTCGCCGATGTAGATCTCGGGGATGCCGGCGATCGCGACGATCTCGCCCGGCCCGGCCGAGTCGATCGAGACCCGGGCCAGCGCTTCGGTGCCGAGAAGCTCTGTGAGCTTGACGTTCTCGACCGTGCCATCCTTCTTGCACCAGGCGACGGTCTGCCCCTTCTTCATCTCGCCGTTGAAGATGCGGCACAGCGCGAGACGCCCGAGGTAGGGCGAGGCGTCGAGATTCGTCACGTGGGCCTGCAGCGGTGCACCCTCGGTGTAGGTCGGCGGCGGGATCGTGTTCTTCAGAACCTCGAACAGCGGCTCGAGGTCGGGGCTGTCCGGGCTCGTGCCGTCAGACGGACGGGTCAGCGAGGCCTGCCCGGTCTTGGCCTGGCAGTAGACGATCGGGAAGTCGATCTGCCCCTCGGTCGCGTCGAGGTCGAGGAACAGCTCGTAGCACTCGTCGACGACCTCGGCGATACGCGCGTCCGGCCGGTCCACCTTGTTGATGATCAGGACCACCGGCATGTTCTGGGCGAGCGCCTTGCGCAGCACGAACCGGGTCTGCGGCAGCGGGCCCTCGCTCGCGTCCACAAGGAGGGCGACACCGTCGACCATCGACAGGCCGCGCTCGACCTCACCGCCGAAGTCGGCGTGCCCGGGGGTGTCGATGATGTTGATCAGCAGGTCCTTGCGACGGACCGCGGTGTTCTTCGCGAGGATCGTGATGCCCTTCTCGCGCTCGAGGTCCATCGAGTCCATGACGCGGTCGGTGACCGCGCCCTCCTCCTGCTGGTGCTGGGTGTAGGCCCCGGACTGCAGGAGCATCGCGTCGACCAGGGTGGTCTTCCCATGGTCGACGTGGGCGATGATCGCCACGTTGCGGATGTCGTCCCGCTTCCGGGTGTCGGACGTGGGCACAGCGGTACTCCGATGATCGGCTCCGAGGGCCGAGCGGGAACTGCCGGCTCCCCTATCCTACGTGCGGCCCCGGTCCGCTACCGCTCGGGCGTCCTGCACGCCGAGCTCACGCCCGGGCCAGCACCGCATGCAACGCCTCGACCACGGCACGGTCGACCGGGATCCACGGCACCTCGTGAAGCTCGTCCGGACCCAGCCAGCGGTGCGCGTCGTGGTCCACGAGGGCCGGCTCACCCGACAGCAACCGGCACAGGTAGACCCGCAGCACTCCGGTGTTCCCGAGCGGCACGTCGGGTCCGAGCCGGGCGCCCACCGCGGCATCGACGGCCAGCTCCTCGCGCAGTTCGCG
>JBBSKF010000132.1:0-9924 GCA_038256525.1 Mycobacteriales bacterium
GGCGGCCAGGCGCTCGCCGCGACGGTCCAGCAGCTCGAGCCGTGGTTCGCGCAGCTCGACCACCACCCGCTGCTCGGCGTCTGCCTCGACACCTGTCACGCCTTCGCCGCCGGCCACGACGTGGCGGTGCCGGGTGGGATGAAGAAGACCCTCGACGCGCTGGTGCGGTCGGTCGGGCGGGGCCGGCTGGCGCTGGTGCACGCCAACGACTCCAAGGACCCGCTCGGGTCACTGCGCGACCGGCACGCCTCGATCGGGGCGGGCCACATCGGCAAGGACGCCTTCGCCGAGCTGTTCCGGCACTCCGCCACCCGAGGCGTGCCCGTGGTCGTGGAGACACCGGGCGATGCCGGCGCCCACCGGCACGACATCGAACTGCTCTGCGCCCTGCGAGACGGGTAGGTCGGAACGGCGGAGCCGGCCGTACCGCCTCAGGTGTCCGGACCGTCGCCCGGCGACTCCTGATAGCTGTAGCGCTGCTCACGCCAGGGGTCGGCGAGGTTGTGGTAGCCCCGCTCCTCCCAGAAGCCGCGCCGGTCGGCGGTCAGGTACTCCACCCCCCGCACCCACTTCGGACCCTTCCACGCATACAGGTGCGGGACCACCAGCCGCAGCGGGAAGCCGTGCTCCGGGGTGAGTCGCGCACCGTTCCGATGGGTGACCAGCATCGAGTGCTCAGAGGCGAAGTCGGCCAAGCTCAGGTTGGCGCTGTAGCCGTAGTCGGCCCACACCATGACGTGCGTGACGCCGGGCTCGGGCGGCGCCAGCTCCAGGAGCACCGCGGTCGCGACGCCGTTCCACGTGCTGTCCAGCAGGGAGAACTTCGTGACGCAGTGGAAGTCGGCCCGGACCTCGGTACGCGGCAGCTCGCCGAACCCCGCCCAGTCCCACCGACGCTCGCGGCCGTCTCGGGTCGCCCCGAGAACCGCCAGGTCCCAGGACTTCTCGTCGAACCTGGGCACCGGGCCGTAGTGCAGGACCGGCCAGCCGCGTGGGATGTACTGCCCGGGTGGCAGCCGATCGGCAGCCAGTCCCTCGGCCCGCTTCCTGGCGCCGAGACGACCGAAGGGCATCGTCACGGGTCCATCCTGCCTCGACCGGCCGGGGCCGCTGTCCACCGACCCCGCCGGGCACCCGGCCGCGGGTAGCCTCGGCGCTCATGGTCGTCGTGATGCGCCCCGGTGCCGCTCCCGGTCAGATCGCCGCCGTCGTGGACCGGGTCGAGTCGGCGGGCGGCTCGGCGTTCGTCAGCCGCGGTGTGCAGCGCACGATCGTCGGGCTCGTCGGTGACGTCGTCGCCTTCGAGGGCCTGAACCTGCGGGCGATGCCGGGGGTCGGCGAGGTCGTGCGGGTCTCCAAGGCCTACAAGCTGGTCAGCCGCGAGAACCACCCCGACGCCTCGGTCGTCACCGTCGGCGAGCGGGCCGATGTCCACCTGGGCCCGGGCACCTTCGTGCTGATCGCCGGCCCGTGCGCCGTCGAGACCGCCGAGCAGACCTTCGAGGCGGCCCAGATGGCCAAGGCCGCCGGCGCCACCATGCTGCGCGGAGGCGCCTTCAAGCCGCGCACCTCCCCGTACGCCTTCCAGGGGTTGGGTCTGAAGGGCCTCGAGATCCTGGCCGAGGCCCGCCGGCTGACCGGGCTGCCGGTCGTCACCGAGGTCGTCGACCCGGCCGACGTGCCACGGGTCGCCGACTACGCCGACATGCTCCAGATCGGCACCCGCAACATGCAGAACTTCCCGCTCCTGCAGGCAGTCGGCGCCGTGCGCAAGCCGGTGCTGCTCAAGCGCGGCCTGTCGGCCACCTACGAGGAGTGGCTGATGGCGGCGGAATACATCGCCCGGCGCGGCAACCTCGACATCGTGCTGTGCGAGCGCGGCATCCGGACCTTCGAGACCGCCACCCGCAACACGCTGGATCTCAGCGCGGTGCCGATGGTGCAGGCGCTCTCGCACCTGCCGATCGTGGTCGACCCGTCGCACAGCGCCGGCAAGCGCGAGCTGGTCGTGCCACTCGCGCGCGCCGCCATCGCTGTCGGTGCGGACGCGGTCATGGTGGACGTGCACGCCGATCCCACGGCCGCGCTGTGCGACGGACCGCAGGCGTTGTACGGCGCGGCGCTCGAGGAGCTGGCCGCCGCCTGCCGCGACCTGCCGCCCCTGGTCGGTCGGCGGGTGCTGGCGGCGTCCTGACGCCCGCCCGGCTCGTCAGGTGGTGGCCGCGCGCACCCGCCCACGACCGACGCCGGCGCTCGTGACGGCGGCGTAGGCCGCGACGGCGAGCAGACCGAGCAGCAGCGGCAGCGTCGGGCCGCCGGAGGGCAGCAGCGGCAGCACCTCGGCTTGCCTGGGAGTGGCTCGCAGCTCGGTCGGGCTGAGGGCCGGGACGGTGCGGCCCAGCCCTTCGAAGCGGTAGACGTCCAGCCCGCGGCCGAGGTCGTTGCCGTAGCCGAAGAACGATCCGTCCTTGGCGATCGCGTTGGTCTTGAACGACCAGGTGTTGGAGTCGGGGAAGACGTAGGAGCCGATCTCCTTGATCCCGCCCTGCGTCCCGCGCAGCACGGTGGCCGGCGACCCCGTCGCGTCGGCCAGACCGGCCACGTCGAGCACCCGCACTCCCTCGTCGTACCAGGCGACGGTGATCAGGCCCTGCGCGGAGTGCATCCGGAAGACATGCGCCGTGCACGTCGCCGTGGAGGGCCGGGTCTCGGCGATGAACCAGGTGGCGATCTTGGCCGGCGCCTTCTCGAGCTCGCCGGTGATGTCGTAGACGTGCAGACCCCCGCCTGGGCAGTTGGTCCCGGCCGCCGCTCCGGCCTGCTCGTCGGAGACGACCAGCAGCTCCCGCTTGCTTCCGTCCTTGCGGGTCAGCGTGATCGGGTCGGCGCCGTGCACCACCTGGACGGTCGGGTCGACGACCTGGCTGACCTGCTCGGGGTTCTCCGGGTCGGAGGTGTCGAGGACCAGTGTCTGCGACAGCGCCGCGCTGTAGGCCCGGGTGCCGTCCGCGCTGAAGGTGATGTCATGGCTCTCCGAGCCGAGCGAGGCCGGCACGAACGGCGTCGGGTAGTCCTGCACCTTGCGCGGCGCGGCCGGGTCCGAGATGTCGAAGATCGTGATCGTCGGCATCGTGCTGGTGAGCAGGTCGGAGTTGCTGTTGTAGAGGTAGCGGCCGCTCGGGTGGACGGTCATGTTGTGCGAGCCGCGCGGCACGGGGGCGAAGCCGACGGTCTGCGGGCGGGTGGGGTCCGTGACGTCGAGCAGGACCGTGCCGGCAGCCGTCGGGCCAAGACCCAGATCCCGAGCGCACTGCGAAGCAGCACCCGCCACCCCGAACGTGCCGTCGGCGGTGTAGGTCGCCAGCACCCGCTTGCCCTGCCGGAAGACCTGCACGTCGCCTTGGGAGATCGCACAGTCGTAGACCGCCGCCCGCACGGGACGGGTCGGCTTGCTGATGTCGATGATCTGCAGCCCGCCGCGCAGCGTGCCGGCGAACGCGTAGTCCCGGCCGCCGATGCGCCCGAACTCGATGTCCGAGCCGGCCTGTGACCGCTCCCCCACCGCGCCGCTGCTGTAGGGCACGTTGGCGACCGCGGTCATCCGGCTGCCCTCGCCCGTGGCCGCGGGCGCGAGCACGTCCTTGAGGACCACCTCGTCGACGCCGCCCGTCTCATGGGCGAACGCCGGGCCGACGGGCCCGCTCAGGACGAGGGCAAGAGCTGCGGACGGGACGGACCAGCTGCGCAGTCGCATGATGCCTCCGGGATCGAGATGGGGCGCGTATGTCATTGTTCGCCGTCGAGAGTCGTGTCCCTGGCGCCGTTGCGCAAACCGCACTGCCGCCTGGGCTCACATAGGCTCGTGGGCGTGATCATGAGCAGTCGGCCGGCGGGCGTGTCCGCCGAGGACGTCGGGTCCGCGGTCCGGGTCCACCTGGACCGGGTGCATGACGCCGTACGCCGGCTGGGCTGCGAGCCCGAGGCCGCCCTCGAGGTGGTCGAGGTCAGCGCGGTGGATCTCGTCGAGGCGATTGCCCACCGCCCGGCCACGGTGTCGGACGCCGTCGGCTGGTGGTTCCGGCGGGCGCTCGAGCTGGGCCGGCAGCTGGCCACCCGCAAGGCCGACGACCTGCCGCTCGGTGGTGGTGCGCTGTCCGCCGACACCGACCAGCAGGTCCTTGCCCAGGCGCTGGACCAGCTACCCGAGCGCGAGCGCATCGCCCTGTTGTTGCGCGACTCCTACGACCTTCCGGTCACCACTGTCGGCGCCGCCCTCGACCTGGATGCGAGCTTCGCGACGGCGCTGGTGAGCCGGGCGCGCGTCGCGTTCCTCCCGCTGTTCGGGGAGCAGGTGGAGCCGGCCGACGCTCAGCAGCGCACGCGCACACTGCTGTCCGGGCTGACCGTCGCCGCGGTGCCTGAACCCGAGCGTTCGGCCGTCATGGCCCGGCTGGACGGGGTGGTCTTCGGTATCCTGGCGAGCAGCGCTGCGCTTCCGCTTCCGCTACCGGGCGAGGTCGAGTACATGGACGACGAGGACGAGCCGCGGCTGTTCTCGCCGCTGCTCGTCCTGCTCGCGCTCGTGCTGGTCGCGGTGGGCGGGCTCGGACTCGGCCTGGTGCTCGGCCTCGGCGCCGACAACACCCCGACGCCCATCTCCCCCGCAGGCCAGCTCGATGCACTCGTGTCACCGCCCCCGGTCGAGCCCGAGGTGCTCATCTCACCGCCGGTCGTCGAGGTCCCGGCCCCGGCGACGAGCGTCTTCGTCATCCCGTCGCCGAGCCCGTCGCCCATTCCACCACCGCCCCCGCCACCACCCCCGCCACCGAGGCTGTCCATCGCGATCGAGCCCTCCTCCGGCGGCAACGGCGCGGAGCTCCAGGTCACCGGCCTGGGCTGGCCGCCCGGGGCAACGGTCACCGTGACCTACCTCGACACCAGCAGCCGGGACACCGGCTCGCGGGTCTCGGTCGTCGTCGACGACGCCGGTGAGTTCAGCGTCGAACTGCTGGCGGAGGACCCTGCAGATCTGCCCGGCCTCCACACGGTGGTCGCGAGCGACGGCGCCCGCACGGTGCAGGTGCCCTACATCGTGGAGCCCTGAGGACCTACCGGTCCCGCCGGGCCTGCAGCATCTCGGCGACGAGAAAGGCCAGTTCCAGCGCCTGGCTGGTGTTGAGCCGCGGGTCGCAGGCCGTCTCGTAGCGCCCGGCCAGGTCGGCGTCGGTGAGTTGCTGCGCGCCGCCGAGGCACTCGGTGACGTCGTCACCGGTCAGCTCGACATGCACCCCGCCGGCCCACGAGCTCAACTCGGCGTGCACCTCGAAGAAGCCGCGCACCTCGTCCATCACGTCGTCGAAGTGGCGGGTCTTGTAGCCGCTGGCCGTCTCGGTCGTGTTGCCGTGCATCGGGTCGCACTCCCACACGACGCTGCGCGGGCCGCGCGCGTTCTCCACCGCCGACACGATCGCCGGCAGGACGTCGCGGACCTTGCCGGCACCCATCCGGCTGATGAGGGTGAGCCGACCGGGCTGCATCGCCGGGTCGAGCCGTTCGCACAGCGCCACGGCGGTCGCGGGATCGGTCGACGGGCCCAGCTTCACGCCGATCGGGTTGGCCAGCCGCGACAGCAGGTCGACGTGGGCGCCGTCCAGGTCGCGCGTGCGCTCCCCCACCCAGAGCATGTGCGCCGACAGTCCGTACGCACGGCCGTGCTCGTCGGTGCGGGTGAGCGCCCGCTCGTACTCGAGCAGCAGGGCCTCGTGGCTGGAGTAGAGCTCCACGCCGTGCGTCTGCGGGGTCGCCTCGATGTCCAGCCCGCAGGCGCGCATGAACGCCAGCGCCCGTTCGATGTCGGTGGCCAGCTCCTGGTAGCGGTGGACGGCCGGGCTGCTGCGGACGAACGCGGTGTTCCAGTCGTGCACCGCCGCGAGATCGGCGCTGCCGTCGGTGGCCATGGCGCGCATGAAGTTCATCGTGGCCGCGCTGTTGGCGTAGGCGCGGACCATCCGGGCCGGGTCGGGCGTACGGTCGCCGTAGAGGTCGTTGACCGCATCGCCACGGTAGGACGGCAGGCCGGTGAGGGGCTCGAGGTCGGCGCTGCGCGGCTTGGCGTACTGCCCGGCGAGGCGGCCCACCTTCACCACCGGCACGCTCGCGCCGTAGGTCAGGACCACCGCCATCTGCAGCAGCGTGCGGACCTTGCCGCGGATGCCGTCGGCGGTGTTGGCGGCGAAGGTCTCGGCGCAGTCGCCGCCCTGGAGCAGGAACGCCTCGCCACAGGCGACGTCGGCGAGCCGGGCCCGCAGGTTGTCGCACTCGCCCGGCTGCACGAGCGGAGGGACCTGCGAGAGCGTGTCGCAGACCTTGGCGAGCGCGTCCGGGTCCGGCCAGCGCGGCTGCTGCCGGGCGGTCAGCCCGCGCCAGCGGTCGAGGTCTGCGGGGTCGAGCGTCGCGGTCACCCGCTCAGGCTAATAGCGACTGCCGGCTCATCCGAAGAACACCTCCGCCTCGGCGTACCGCTCGAGCGGCACGGTCTTCAGCACGCCGGTCGCCTCGGCCAGCGGCACCCGCACGATGTCAGTGCCCCGCAGCGCGACCATCACCCCGCTGTCCCCGTCATTGACCGCGTCGGCGGCGTGCAGCCCGAAGCGGGTGGCCAGCACCCGGTCGTACGCGGTCGGTGTGCCCCCCCGCTGCACGTGGCCGAGGACCGTCTGGCGCGCCTCGTAACCGGTGCGGGCCTCGATCTCGCGCTCGAGCAGCTGGCCGATGCCGCCGAGCCGGACGTGGCCGAAGGCGTCGAGCTCGCCGGTCTGGAGCTCCATCGTCCCCTCAAGCGGCTGCGCCCCCTCGGCCACGACCAGGATCGGCGCGAAGTCACTGGCGAACCGGGACTGCACGTAGCCGCAGACCTTCTCGATGTCGAAGCGCCGTTCCGGGATGAGGATCACGTTTGCGCCACCGGCGAGGCCCGAGTGCAGCGCGATCCAGCCGGCATGCCGCCCCATCACCTCGACGATCAGGGCCCGATGATGGGACTCCGCGGTGCTGTGCAGCCGGTCGATGGCCTCGACGGCGACCTGCACGGCGGTGTCGAAGCCGAAGGTGTAGTCGGTCCCGGACAGGTCGTTGTCGATCGTCTTGGGCACACCGACGACGTTCAGCCCGTGCGCCGCGAGCGTGGTCGCGACGCCGAGGGTGTCCTCACCTCCGATGGCGATCAGCGCATCCACACCGAGCTCGCGCAGGTTTGCCTCGATCCGCTCGACGCCGCCGTCGACCTTGATCGGGTTGGTCCGGCTGCTGCCCAGGATGGTGCCGCCGCGCGGCAGGATGCCCCGGGTCTGCGGCACGCCCAGCGGCATCGTCAGGCCTTCGAGCGGGCCCTTCCAGCCGTCCCGGAAGCCGAGGAACTCGTGGCCGTGGGCGACGGTGCCCTTGCGCACCACCGCCCGGATGACGGCGTTGAGCCCGGGACAGTCTCCGCCGCCGGTCAGCACACCGATCCGCACCGCTACCTCCGAGCTCGCCCCGTCGACGCGGAGACTAGTGGGCTGCCCGCGCCCGGGAAGCAATGCGTACGCTCATCAACGCCCGTACATGACGTCCTTCCCGACAGGAGCGCCCGTGACCGTCCCCCGCCTGCTCGACCGCCCCTCCCGCGCGGGGGCGCCGTCGGTGCGGGTCGCGGTGCTGGGCGCCGGTCCGACCGGGTTGGAGGCCGCGCTCGCCGCACACCAGCAGGGCTGGGACGTCACGCTGTACGAGCAGTCCGCCCTGGTCGGCGCGTATGTCCGCGCCTGGGGGCATGTCCGGTTGTTCACGCCCTGGCACATGAACATCTCGCCGCGCGCGGCCGAGGCGCTCGGCGTCGAAGCGGCGCAGGACTGCCCGACCGGTCGGGAGTACGCGGAGCATCTCGACCGGGTGGCGGCGCTGCTGCCCGACGTACGCCTGTCGACGCGGGTGCTGTCGATCGCCCGCGAGGGGCTGCTGAAGAACGAGGAGATCGGCAGCGCCGAGCGCGGTGCCCGCCCGTTCCGGCTGCTGGTCGAAGGGCCGGACGGCGTCGAGCGGATCGATGTCGCGGATGTCGTACTCGATTGCACCGGCACCTACGGCAACCCCAATCCCCTCGGCCACGGTGGCATCCCGGCTCCCGGTGAGCGCCTGCTGGCCGACCGGATCACGCACGAGATCCCGCGGGTCGACCCGAGCTGGGCGGGGCGTCGCGTCCTGCTCGTCGGCGCCGGCTACAGCGCGCAGACCGCGGCCCGCGACCTGGTTGCCGCGGGCGCCGAGGTGATCTGGGCCGTACGCCGCGCCGCGACCACCTGGGGAGCGGTCCCCGCGGACCCGTTGCCGGATCGCGCGGCGCTGGTGGCCTCCTCGAAGCACATCGCCTCGGGGGCGGTCGCCGAGGCACAGGTCCTGACGGGCGTGCTGGTCGAGGAGTTGCGGCCCGCCGAGCAGGGTGTGCTGGTCGTGCTGCGCGACGCCGCCGGCGCGGTCCGGGAGGTCGTCGTCGACGAGATCCTCTCGATGACCGGCTCGGTGGGTGACAGTCGCCTCTACCGCCAGCTTCAGGTGCACGAGTGCTACGCCACGGAGGGCCCGATCACCCTCGCGGCGACCCTGCTCGGCGCCGAGGCCGGCGACTGCCTGGCGCAGAGCTCCGCGGGCGTCGATGCCCTGCGCAACCCCGAGCCGCGCTTTTTCGTGCTCGGCAGCAAGTCCTACGGGCGCAACAACACCTTTCTGCTGCGGGTCGGTTGGGAGCAGGTGGGCGAGGTCGTCGAGGATCTGGCCGCCGAGCTTGCCCGCGAGGGAGTCGCCTGAGCGCGCGGAGGTTCAGCCGCCGCTCCCCCCAGCCGATCCAGACAGGGTGCGCACCCGCTGCCGTACCGCGCTGACCGTTGCTCTGGTGGCCGCGTTCCTCGGCGTACCCGCCGGCGGAGGGAGTGCGGCAGTTGGCGCCGAGCCGCCGCAAGACCTCGACCGGCTGCAGGCGGCACTGACCGACGCGACCGAGCGCACCGTCGCGCTCGGCGCCGTGCTCGAGCAGCAGGCCGCCCGGGACGGCGGCCTGCGGGTGGCCCTCGAGCGACTCTCAGAGCAGCACGACGCCGCCCAGGCCCGCCTCGACGCCCACGTGCGGGCGGTCTGGATCTCGCGCCGGCCGGACCCGCTGAGCGGCTGGGTGGAGGGTGCCAGCGCGCCGGCGCTTCGGCGCCTCGCGTCCCGCGGCGCGGCGGCTGCGGTCTCGGTCGACCGGGAGCTGATCGACGCCGTCGCCGAGCAGTCCGGCGCCGCACAGGAGCTTCGCGCGCAGGCCGGGCAGTTCCGCGAACAGCTGCGCGCGGAGGCCAAGGCAGCACTCGCCGCCCAGGACCGGGCCCGGCTCCTGCTGGCCGAGGCCGAGCGGCGGCTCGCAGCGCAGCAGGCGGCCGCGGCGGCGCGGGCAACCGAGGCGCAGGCCGCACGGGCGGCCGGGGCGGCGCAGGCAGCCGGGGCGGCCGGGGCGCGGGCGACTGCTGCGGCGATCGCGGAGCAGGCCGGGCTCGCGGCGGCGCAGAGCCGGCTGACCACCGTCCGCGGCACCCTCGACCGCGTCTCGGCGACCGTGACCGCGGCGCTCACACCGGCGCAGACCCGCCGCAGCCTGGGGGCGCAGGCGCGCGAGGCCCCGCTGCTGGCGCTGGTCGAGGCCGCCGGCTCGGGCTACCCGCAGGGCTTCGCCCCGGGTGGCCAGCTGCTGTCGGGCCTCGCCTCCTGGTACGGACCGGGTTTCGTCGGCAGCCCCACCGCGAGCGGGACGCCGTACGACCCGGAGCGACTCACCTGCGCCCACAAGACCCTGCCGCTGCGCACCGTCTTGCGCGTGTCCGCGAACGGGCGCTCGGTGAGCTGCCTGGTGAACGA
>JBBSKF010000133.1:0-9910 GCA_038256525.1 Mycobacteriales bacterium
GCGACCAGGCCCTGTCGCGCACCGGCAAGGACGTCGGGACGCCGATCCTGCACTTCCAGCCGCCACACGGCGTCGCCTTCTTCGGCCCCGTCATCAGCCGGCTGCCGGCCGAGCCGGACGCCGTCGCCCTGTGGGACCACGTCGTCGGGCTCGCCTCGTTCGCCGGCTTCGCCGAGCTCAAGCGCAGCCTGCGCGAGCTGCCACAACTGCCCGGCCTCGGCCTCGCCACCGGCGAGGTCGGCACGCAGGAGGACTGGCACGGCGGAAGCCGACGGCAGAAGAAGTAGGTCCCGGCCCTACCGGGGGGCTCAGCGTCGCGCCCGCCTGCACCGCAACTCCCCGACCGGGACGCCGCCCCCGAGCACCGGAGCGCTGCCCAGCCGGTCGAGCACCTCGGCCTGCACGCCCAGCCGGCCCAGAGCAGCAACGAGCACGACGACGGCCGCCCGCATCGCCCCGTCGGCGATCTTGACCGCCACCGAGGAACCGTCGGGCAGCGCCGCTGCGTAGACCCCCTCGGCGCCGTCCTTGACGATCAGGCCCGGTACGCCGGCAAGCAGGTCGGTGACCGCCCGGCCGCTGCCACCGACGAGGAAGGGGTGCGCGCGCATCGCGGCGGCCGTACGTCCCTCGTTCCCACCGGCCGTCGCGAGAACGCCGAACGCCCGGGCGAGACCGGTGAGGGTCAACGCGTGCTGCGGGGCCCCGCAGCCGTCAACCGCGACATGGTGGACCGGTTCGCCGGCCAGTCGCTCGATCGAGGTGCGAATCGCCCGCTGGACAGCCGAACCGACTGCGAGGTAGTCCGCGACGTCGTCGCCGCGCGTGATGCAGCAGGCCAGCATCGCCGCGTGCTGGCCTGAGCAGTTCATGGTCAGGGGCGTGGGCCTTCGGCCGGCGAGCAGCAGCGCGGCGGCGGCATCCTGAGACAGCGGCGGCATCGGCGGGCACTGCAGCGCCGTCTCTGACAGCCCGGCGGCCGCAAGGCAGCGGCGTACGACCTCGAGATGTTCCGGCTCGCCGGAGTGCGAGGCGGTCGCGAGCGCCAGCGCGCGGGCGTCCGGCGGCTGCCAGCCGGCATCGAGCAGACCGACCGCCTGCAACGGCTTGTTCGCCGAGCGAGGAAAGACGGGCGCGTCGACGTGCCCGAGCTGCTCGGCCACCGAGCCGTCCGGTCCGAGGATGACGACCGAGCCCGTGTGCGTGCTCTCGACGACACCTGAGCGGACCAGCTCGACGAGGACCGGCAGTCGGCTCGCCGCCTTCACCCAGGAGGCGCCGTGGGCTGCTGGGCCAGCAGCGACTCGACGTCGGCCTCGCCCTCGCGGTAGCGGCGGGTGATCTCCGCACTGCAGGAGTCCATGACGCTCTGTACGGCGCGGCGCTTGGCCGAGACGTTGCGCTCCTCCTCCGACAGGGTGCGCATCGCGTGGGCGAGCTCGTCGGTCGAGCGGGCCGCCACGTCGGACAGGTCGACATCGGCGACCAGAGCCTCGACGTAACGACGGTGGCTGTCCGCGCGGGACGGCTCGACACTCGTGTGGCGGCCCATGCCTCGCGCCGGAGCACGTGGCTCGTCGGCCAGGATCGTGGCGAGGACCTCGACGAGCGTGCCGCTGGTGACGCCGTCACGGCGGTTCAGCTCGGCCCGCATGATGTCCAGGCGTCCCTGGATCATCCGGCGGATGTAGGACAGGTCGACCTCCTCCTGCTCGGACTCCGAGCGCAGCTCGCGCACATCGGACAGCGACAGCTCGCGCAGCCCTTCGAGGTAGTCCTCAGCAAGCACCCGGTCGATGCGCCGGTTGCCCTGCTGCGGGACGTCGGGCTGGAGGGCCCCGTCGGTGCCTTCGACACTCACGCCATGCTCCCTTGCACTGGTCGGACGTGCTGGCGAGGTCCATCGTGGCAGATCGCCCGCCATGATGAGCTGGTCTGCGCGGGTTGACCCGGACGGCTCAACGTCGCAGCCCTGCCTGCCGATGCTCGACAGCGGAACGTCGAGGTGCCGCGGGTCGAACAGGGAAAGAAGTGGAGGCGCAGCATGCTCAAGGGCGACCTCGCTGCTGCCCGGCTTCCCGAGGTGCTGGCCCTGCTGGCGGACGGCAGCGCGAGTGGCTGCCTCCACCTGAGCTCCCCCGGCGACCGGACGGCCCGGGTCTATCTACGCTCCGGCCGCGTCTACGCCGTGCAGGCAGCGCCAGGTGACCGACCCGATCTCGGCACCTGCCTCGTCTCTCGCGGTGCTCTCGGCGCGGAGGGGCTCGCCGAAGCCGTCGAAGCGCAGCAGAGCGAGCTGCAGGGATGGCGTCTCGGCGAGCTGCTGGTCCACCTCGGTTTCGTCGACCAGGCGGTCATCGACGCGTTCATGGCCGAGCATCTCCGGGAAGCGCTGACGGGACTGCTGAACTGGACCCGCGGCACCTGGAAGCTGCGCCTCAACGAGCGCACCCGTGACGACGTCGCACCACCCACTCCCGTGACCGAGCTGCTGGCCGACGTCGAGGCGCGCAGGCGCCGCTGGGCCGCGATCTCCCCTGCCGTGCACGGTCCGGAGGCGGTGCCGTTGCTGTCAGCCACCGGTCAGTCCGACACCGAGCTGCAGATCCACCCGGACGCCTGGTCCCTGCTCTGCCAGGTCGACGGAGCACGGACCCTGGCCGAGTTGGCCCGGGATTGCGGCCTGTCGGTGTACGAGGCCGGTCACGTCATGTTCACCCTGCTGGAGGCCGGCCTGCTCGAGGTCGCGGCGCCGGCCGAGCACGAGAGGTCCCACCCCGACGCGGACCTCGACGACGAGCCGGCGGGGGGCGAGGCGGCAGGGACCGGCGAGTCCTGGCCGGTCGATCTGGCAGCCAGGTTGACCAGCGCCCTGACCTCCACGCCCTCCCGCCGGACCGTCCCGGCCCAGGGCTCGGCTCCGGACGCCGAGGAGCTTCCCGCCGACACCCCGCCCCCCCGACACCTCGAGCGCTTCGCCGACGACGAGGCCGTCAGCGGGTCGATCAAGCGGGTGTCCCAGGCCCTGTCGGCGATGCTCGGCCCGGCAACGTCCGGTGACGACATGTTCTCCGCCCCGTTGCATCGGCCACCCCGCACGCCCACCGCTGCCCCCGAGGACCCGAGGAAGGCCGAACGCCACCGCCGCGAGGCGCACCGGCGCGCCCGCGATGCCGAGGAGCTCGCCAGCGCCCAAGCCGACCTGGAAGCCGGTCGCGTCGCCGAGCGGGAACGCCGCGACGACCTGCTGCCGGACGGTCACGTCGCTGATGTCGTCGACCTGCAGGAGGTACGCCGGCAGGCCGAGACCGCCGAAGCAGCCCGGCTCGCAGCGCTCGCAACGCTCGAAGCCGCCAGGCTCGAGGAGCAAGCCCGCGCCGAGCAGCAGCGCCTGGAAGCCGAAGCCGCAGCCGCCGCCGCCGCTGAGCAAGAGCGGCTCGCAGCCGAAGCCCAAGCCGAAGCCCAAGCCGAAGCCGCCGAACTGGAGCAGCTGGCGGAACAGGAGCGCATCGCCGAACTGGAACGCATCGCCGAGCGGGAACGGCTCGAAGCCGAGGCCCGAGCCGAAGCCGCCGCCGCCGCCGAGCAGGAACGGCTCGCCGACGAGGCCTGGCTGGCTGCCGAAGCCGCCGAGTACGCCCGGATCGCGGAACAGACCCGCGTGCAGGAGCAGGCCCGCCTCGCCGCCGAGGCCGAGGCCGCCGAGCAAGCGCGTCAGGAGCAGGCCCGCCTCGCCGCCGAGGCCGAGGCCGCCGAGCAAGCGCGTCAGGAGCAGGCCCGCCTCGCCGCCGAGGCCGAGGCGGCTGCGCTCGCAGAAAACGTCGCCGCTGCCACCACGATCGTGAGCCAGGACTCCTGGTTTCCGGTCGAACCGGATAGTCCTGCGGCCGTCGAGGCTGCGGACGTCCTCGATCGGGACCCGGAGCCGGCGTGGATGTCCGCCGAGACCCACGCGGCTGCTCTGGCCGAGCTCAGCGCCGCCGCCTCGATGGACGTTGCCGAGCCCGCGAAGGTCGGTCCCACGCCGGTCGATGTTGATGCGAGTGGCGGCGAGTTCGCAGACACATCTTTTGACGCGACCGACAGCGACGAGCCGATGCCGAGCTACGGGGGCTACGACACCGACACCGCTTCCCTGCTGCGCGAGCTCAGCTCCCTGGGCCTGGACGACGAACCGCCGCCCGCGCCGATGAGCCGCCCAGCCCGAACACCACCACCACGTCCGTCCACAATCGCGGCGCAGAAGAAGCGCAAGGGCCTGTTCGGGAGAGGCTGAATCGGAGACGGGCCTCCCGAGGGCACCCTCGAAGTCACGCGGTGCTGCCTGAGCACGCAACTTTCCTCAGAAGTTGCGCTGTGGTGCAGCACCCACGCACGCTGGCTGCCCACTCCGGCGCGACACGCCGAACGAGCCCGACCTCAGCGCCGCCGCAGCAGCCCCTCCCGCGCCGCAGCAGCCGCGCGCGCCGCCGACACCGGCGCCACGAAAGCCGGTTCCGGATCGATCGACGCCGCGATCGTCCCGGCCAGCAGCACCGCATCGTCCGGCACCTGCCGCTTGACCACCGCCAGCGCGACGGGCCCCAGCTCGTAGTGGCGCACCGCCGTACCGACCCGACCGACCTCACGGTCGGCCAGCACCACCGGGTCGCCCGACGCCGGCAGCTCGCTGTCCGAGCCGTCGAGGTGCAGCAGCACCAGCCGGCGCGGCGGGCGCCCCAGGTTGTAGACCCGGGCGACGGTCTCCTGCCCGCGATAGCAGCCCTTGTCCAGGTGGACCGCGCCGCCGAGCCACCCGACCTCGTGCGGGATCGTGCGGTGGTCGGTGTCCAGCCCCAGCCGGGGCCGGCGGGCCGCCACACGAAGCGCCTCGTAGGCCCCGACCCCCGCGAGCTCCCCGTCGAGCGCAACCAGCGACTCCCGCGGCACCAGACGGTCGGCGCCGGCGGCGTGCACCACGGCGTACGACGCTGTCACGTCCTCGATCTCGACCCGCAGCATGAAGCGCATCCGCTCCAGGAAGTCGACGAGGGACCCCAGGGTCCCGGGCTCGACGTGCGCCAGCACCTGCTCGCCGTCGTCGAGGAGTGTCAGGTGGTGCTCGACATGACCCTGCGGGGAAAGCACCAGCGCCTGCGTCCACTCGCCGGGTGGCAGCGCAGCCACGTGCTGGGTGACCAGGCTGTGGAGCCAGCTCAGCCGGTCGGGCCCGGCGATGCGCAGGACCGGTCGGTGCGACAGGTCCACCGTCGCGGCGCCTCCCGCGAGCGCCCGCTGCTCGGCGTAGGGGTCGCCGTAGTGCGCCGCGACACCCACGTCGGGCGGATCGGCAGGCACGGCGCCAGGACGGGACAACAACGGGCTGCTCACGGCTTCAGCCCACACGCGCGGCAGAGTCCGAAGACCGCGAAATGCCCGACGTCCACGCGAAATCCCAAGCTCGCCGCCAGCTCGTCGACGACCGGGTCGACGACGGACGGCGGCGCCTCCTCGACCCCCCCGCAGTCCCGGCAGACGAGGTGCACGTGCTTGTCGTCGGTCGGCACGGAGTACATCGGCGCACCGTGCCCGAAGTGGGTGTGGTCGACCAGGCCCAGCTCCTCGAGCAGCTCGAGCGTCCGGTAGACGGTGCTGATGTTGATGCCGGACGCCGTACGCCGCACCGCCGTCACGATCTCGTCGGGCGTCGCGTGGCCGAGCTCACCGACCGCCTCGAGCACGAGCTGGCGCTGCGGGGTGAGCCGGTAGCCGCGGGCGCGCAGCTGCGCCTGCCACTCTGCGCCGAGAGCTCCGCCCGGCACGCTGCGCCCCATGAGGCGGACACTAGCCTCTTGATCGTGATCCGACCGGTGCTGGCGCTGCTGGCGGACGGCCCCCGGCTGGTCGATCCGGACAGCGCGATCCTGCGGGCCGACGACCTGGGCGTCTCGCGCGGCGAGGCGGTCTTCGAGACGGTGCGCGTCGCCGCCGGCCGGCCGGCGTTCCTGTCCCTGCACCTCGATCGGCTGGCCCGCTCGGCGGCCCGCGTCGCCATCGCCCTTCCTCCCGGCTGGGAGGAGCTCGCCCACCTCGCGACCGATGCCTACGGCGCCGACGACGGGGTCCTGCGCCTGACCTGCACGAAGGGTCCACCGGACGGCGACCCGGTCGGCTTCGCCCTGGTCACCCCGGTGCCGGCCACGACGCTGCATGCCCGGGAGCACGGCGTGACGGCGGTGACGCTCACGCTCGGGGTGTCCGCCGCGGTGCGCTCCACGGCGCCCTGGCTGCTCGGCGGGGTGAAGTCCACGTCGTACGCCGTGAACATGGCCAGCCTGCGGGCAGCCGAACAGCTGGGCGCCCAGGACGCGATCTGGATCAGCAGCGACGGGATCGTGCTCGAGGGCCCGACGGCCACCGTGGGTTGGATCAGCGGTGGGCGGCTCGTCACGCCACCGGCCGAGCTGGTCGGGACGCTCGCCGGAACCACGGCTCAGGTCGCGCTCGCGCGCTCCCCTGTGCCGGTGGAGACGCGGCTCGGCACGGCCGAGGAGCTCCGGGCCGCCGACGAGGTGTTCCTGCTCTCGAGCGTGCGCGGGGTGGTGCCCGTCCTGCGGCTCGACGGACGCGACCTGGGCATCGGACAACTCACGCGGGAGCTGTCCGCCGCCTTCGAGCGCGCCGTCTTGGGGGACTGAGGTCCGGACGCTACTCGGCGATGAACTTGTAGATCATGACGCCTGCGCCAGCGATCAGCAGCAGGACGAAGACGAAGCCCCAGAGTGCCTCGGCCAGACCACTGGCGAAAGCGACGGCAAGGGCAAGAGCGACGAGGACGATTGCGGCAGCCATGTCGGAGATGGTGACGCCAATACGCCCGGGTACGCCCCCATTATGATAACAAAGTGGTAACGATCGCTTGATTGGCCCGCATGTCTACCGGAAGCGTCCGTCTCGAGGTGCTCCGTCGGTCTCTCCTGCGCTCCCAGCGGTGCGGCCCACCACCGCGAGCCAGGCCGGACCGGGGCGACCCCTTACGCTGCCGACCATGGTCGAACCGGCAGCCCCGGTGCGGCGGGACGTCGGCGTGGTGCTCGCTGTGCAGGCGCTCGCCGTCACCCTGGTCGCCGGCTGGTTCGCCACCGGTCACGCCTCGGCACCCGACGCCGGGCTCCTGCAGATCGACCTGCTGTCGCTGTCCGAGCGGGTGCCAGGGGCGGTCGCCGTCGACAGCCGGCCCACGATGATCGTGTTGACCTGTCCCGACCGCCTGCCCGCGCCTGCCCGCAGGCTCGACGAGGCGTACGGCCTGATCGTCAGCACCGACCCGGTGCTCGCGCGGCAGCTGGCTCTGCCACGTGCGACAGTCGAGTGCCAGGCCGGGTACGCGCTGCTCGACGGCGACTCGGTAGTGCGCTACCGCACCTACGACCCGGGTTGGCCCCGGCACTCCTTCGAGCAGGAGGTGCTGCTCGGCCACCTCGACCGGCCCCACCGGTGAGGCGCCTCGCGATCCTCGCCGCGTGGGCCGGGCTGCTGTCACTCGAGGTCGCCGTGGCGGTGGCCTACCAGGGATACGGCACCTGGTGGCACTGGTTGCTGCACCAGATGGTCGGCTGGGGAGTAGGACTGGCGGTGGCGGCGATCGCCGCGGCGCTGTCGGGGCGACGCGTGCCCGCTGCCGTCGCGATGCTCGGCGGGCAGCTGCTGTCCATCGTGCCGGACCTGATGTTCCGCTACGGCCGGATGCCCCACGAGCGCTCGATGGACTTCTGGCTCGGGCACATCTCGATCCACACCGGGCCGTCGCCGGTGCTCGTCGCGCTCGGGTCGCTGCTGCTGGGCGGCTGGGGGTACGTCGCGGTCGCCAGCGGTCGTTCGCGCCTCGGCGCGGGGCTCGCCGTCGGCGGGCTGGCGCTCGTCACGCTCGCCTGCCTGCTCGCCGCGGGCGTGCCGACCCGGCTGGCGGACTACCCGCTGGACACCGCGCGGGTCTGAGCCAGCCCCGCACGACGGGTCGCCTCCCCGTCACCCAACGTTCACCCGAAGCCTCCCGCGAGCGTCACCAGGGAACCGGCAGTGTCCGACTCCTCCTGTTGTGACGGTTCTGCCTCTCGGAAATGGAGTCCTCCCCTTGTCTGTGTTGTCCGCCCCGGTCTCGCGCCGCTCGTTCCTGGTCGGCGGGCTCGCCGCCGCTGCCGCCGCCTCCCTCCCGGGCGGTGTCGCGTCCGCTGCCCCCTCCCCGCGCTCCGGCCGCCTTCTCGACCCCTTCCAGCTCGGCGTGGCCTCCGGGGACCCCTCGCCCGACGGGATGGTGCTGTGGTCCCGGCTCGCACCGCAGCCGCTGGCCGACGACGGCCTCGGCGGCATGCCCCAGCGGGTGGTCCCGGTGCAGTGGCAGGTGTCGCAGGACGAGGGCTTCCGCCGAGTCGTGCGGCACGGCACCGAGCAGACCCGACCGGAGTCGGCGCACAGCCTGCACGTCGAACTGGCCGGACTCGAGCCCGGCCGCGAGTACTTCTACCGCTTCCGCGCGCAGGGCAACCTGTCGCCGGTCGGCCGCACCCGCACCGCGCCGGCCGTCAACAGCCGGCCGGACTCGCTGCACATGGCGTTCGCGTCCTGCTCGCAGTACGAGCACGGCTTCTTCACCGCCTACCGCCGGCTGGCGGAGGAGGAGCCCGAGCTCATCCTGCATCTCGGCGACTACATCTACGAATACACCAAGCAGGACTACATCTCGGCCAGCGGCAACGTCCGCGACCACGCCGGACCGGAGACGGTCACGCTCGCCAACTACCGCCAGCGGCACGCGCAGTACAAGTCCGACGTCGACCTGCAGGCAGCACACGCCGCCGCGCCGTGGCTCGTCATCTGGGACGACCACGAGGTGGACAACAACTGGGCCGACGAGATCCCGGAGAAGCCCGAGATCCCGCAGCCGAACTTCCTGCAGCGACGCGCGGACGCCTTCCAGGCCTACTACGAGAACATGCCGCTGCGCCGTACATCGATCCCGCAGGGCATCGACCTGCAGCTCTACCGCCGCATCCAGTGGGGACAGCTGGCGAACTTCCACATGCTGGACACCCGTCAGTACCGCAGCGACCAGGCGTGCGGCGACGGCGCGAAGTCCGGCTGCGTCGAGCGCCTCGACCCCGCGCGCACGATCACCGGCACCGAGCAGGAGCAGTGGCTGCTCAACGGCCTCGGCGCCTCCACCACCACGTGGGACGTGCTCGGTCAGCAGGTCTTCTTCGCCCAGCGTGACTTCGCCGCGGGCCCGGAGCAGCGCGTGAGCATGGACGGCTGGGACGGCTACAAGGCCTCCCGCGACCGGGTCCTCGCCGGCATCGCGGCCCGCGACGTGCGCAACCCGGTGGTGCTGACCGGTGACGTGCACCGGCACTACGCCAACGACCTCAAGGCCAACTTCGACGACCCGACGTCGAAGACGGTCGGCGTCGAGCTGGTGACCTCCTCGATCACCAGCAACGGCAACGGCTCCGACCGCACCGCCGCCACCGACACCCAGCTGGCGGAGAACCCGCACATCCGCTTCGCCAACACCCAGCGCGGCTACGTCTCCACCCGCTTTCGCGCCGACCAGATGCGGGCGGACTTCCGGGTGCTGCCGTTCGTGACGACACCTGGCGCGCCGGTGTCGACGCGGGCGAGCTTCGTCGTGGAAGACGGCTCGCCGGGGCTGATCCCGGCCTGAATGGGGGGAGGCCCGGGCGCACACCTCAGCCGGGGGGTGCGCCCGGGCCGGTCGCCTTCCACTGGGCCTATCCACTGGGCCTATCCACTGGGCCTATCCACTGGGGCCGTGCCCGCTGGGTCCGGGCACCCAGCCGTCGGGTCCGAGCCAGCGGCCGTCCTTGAGCCGGATGGTCAGGCCGGTGTGCAGGTGGTGGTGGGTCTGTTCGCA
>JBBSKF010000134.1:0-9869 GCA_038256525.1 Mycobacteriales bacterium
ACCGTCCTCTGGAGAGACCTGTCATGTCGTCGCCCGAGCTGCCCGCCGCTGTCACTGTGACCGTGACCGCGGAGCAGACGGGGACGACCGCCGGCGAGGTGCTGCGGGCCGCCGGGATCACCGACAGCGCGGTCGCGCGCATCGCCGGACAGCTGCGCGATCTCGCCCATGTCGTCGATGTGGGAGAGGTGGTGGAGACGGTGCCGTACGCCAGCGCGGACGGCCGGGCCGTGCTGCGGCACAGCGCGGCGCACGTGCTGGCCCAGGCCGTGCAGAACCTGTTCCCCGGAACCCGGCTCGGGATCGGCCCACCGATCGCGGACGGCTTCTACTACGACTTCCTGCCCGAGCGTCCCTTCACCCCGCAGGACGTCATCGACATCGAGCAGCGGATGAACCAGATCGTCCGGCAGCGGCAGCGGTTCAGCCGCCGCGTCGTGTCCGAGGGTGACGCCCGCGAGGAGCTCGCTGACGAGCCGTTCAAGCTGGAGCTTCTCGACCTCAAGGGCGGCTCCGGTGCCGACGGCGCCGACGTCGAGGTGGACCCGACCGCCGCCGAGCTGACCATCTACGACAATCTCGCGGGCGAGGAGTTGATGTGGAAGGACCTGTGCCGCGGTCCGCACCTGCCCACCACCCGCGACATCCCGGCGTTCGCCCTGATGCGCACCGCCGCGGCGTACTGGCGTGGCAGCGAGAAGAACCCGCAGCTGCAGCGCATCTACGGCACCGCGTGGGAGAGCAAGGCAGCGCAGAAGGCCCATCTCACCAGGCTGGAGGAGGCCGAGAAGCGCGACCACCGGCGGCTGGGGGCAGAGCTGGACCTGTTCAGCTTCCCGGACGAGATCGGCTCGGGGTTGGCCGTCTTCCACCCCAAGGGGGGCACGGTGCGCCGGGTCATGGAGGACTACTCGCGGCGCCGCCACGAGCAGGCCGGCTACTCCTTCGTCAACAGCCCGCACATCACCAAGGAGAACCTGTTCCTGACCTCCGGGCATCTGCCCTACTACGCGGACACGATGTTTCCGCCGATGCCCTTCGAGGGCGCCGACTACTACCTCAAGCCGATGAACTGCCCGTTCCACGTCCTGATCTACAAGAGCCGGGGCCGGAGCTACCGCGAGCTGCCCCTACGCCTGTTCGAGTTCGGCACCGTCTACCGCTACGAGAAGTCCGGCGTCGTGCACGGACTGACCCGGGTCCGCGGGTTGACGATGGACGACTCCCACATCTTCTGTACGCCGGAGCAGCTCCCCGAGGAGCTCGCCGGGGTCCTCGACTTCGTTCTCGGCCTGCTGCGTGACTTCGGGCTGACCGACTTCTTCCTCGAGCTGTCGACCCGCGACGACTCCGACAAGTTCATCGGCGCCCGGGACCAATGGGACGCGGCCACCGCGGCGCTGCAGGCGGCCGCCGACGCGTCCGGGCTCGAGCTGGTCGCCGACCCGGGCGGCGCGGCGTTCTACGGCCCGAAGATCTCCGTGCAGGCTCGCGACGCCATCGGCCGCACCTGGCAGATGTCGACGATCCAGCTGGACTTCAACCAGCCGGCCCGCTTCGACGCGGAGTACCAGGCCGCGGACGGCACCCGACAGCGGCCGGTGATGATCCACCGCGCCCTGTTCGGCTCGATCGAGCGCTTCTTCGGGGTGCTGCTCGAGCACTACGCCGGCGCCTTCCCCGCCTGGCTCGCGCCCGTGCAGGTCGTCGGGATCCCGATCACCTCCGAGCACGACGGCTACCTGCAGGACGTGGCCGCCCGCCTGCGCAGCCACGGCATCCGGGTGGAGGTGGACACCTCGGAGGACCGCATGCAGAAGAAGATCCGGACCGCCCAGAAGTCCAAGGTGCCGTTCATGCTGCTCGCGGGGGACGAGGACGTGAGCAAGGATGCGGTGTCGTTCCGTTACCGGGACGGGACCCAGGAGAACGGCGTGCCAGTGGACGAGGCGGTCGCGAAGGTCGTCGCGGCGGTGGAGCAGCGCCAGTGAGCGCGCAGGAGCAGGACGGGGTCGGGATCGCCGACGCCTTCGCCCGGCTCTACACCCCGCACCGGCTGGCCTACATCAAGGCAAAGGGCAACGAGGGCTGCCCGTTCTGCGACATCCCGGCGCTGGCCGACGAGGACGGGCTGGTCGTCGCCCGCGGCGAGCTCGCCTACGTGGTGCTCAACCTCTATCCGTACAACGCAGGCCATCTCATGCTCGTGCCGTTCCGTCACGTGCCGGCCTACGACGAGCTCACCCCGGCGGAGGCGGCGGAGATCGCCGCGCTGACGCAGCGGGCCCTTCGGGCGCTGCGCTACGCGACCGGCGCGCAGGGCTTCAACATCGGCATGAACCTCGGGACGGTCGGCGGCGCCGGCATCGCCGAGCACCTGCACCAGCACGTGGTCCCGCGCTGGGGCGGTGACACCAACTTCATGCCGGTCGTCGGACACACCCGGGTGCTGCCGCAGCTGCTGCCGGACACCCGCGCCCTGCTGGCCGCGGCCTGGGTCGAGGTCTGAGTCTCAGCGCGGCTCGTCGCCGATCGGGCGGCGGGAGAACGAGCCGGTGCCGTGCGAGACCGACCGCAGAGCCGCGGCATAGCCGAGCAGCTCGACCTCGGGCAGTTCAGCGCGTACGACACTCTGCTCGTCGTCCTCGGACTCGCTCTCGTGGGCGGTGCGGCGGGCCCGGCGGCCGGACAGGTCGCTGAGCACCGACCGCGCGTGCGCGGTCGGCACGCGAATGGTCACGGCGCACCACGGCTCGAGCAGCCCTCCCGAGGCCGACCGGAGCAGCGGCACCTCCACCGAAGGCGTGCGCACGTCGAGCCCGTCCTTGCGGAGGCGGTCCAGCAGCACCTCGGCGTGCAGCGGGCCGGTGCACCACAGCAGCTGCTGACCGGTGGCCTGGCGATGTTCCAGTCGTGCGACGGGGTCCGCCCCGACCAGCGCGTCCAGCGCCGCTGACAGGCGGTCGCGGTCGACCGGAGAGGCGGCCTCGACGGCGACCGCCAGCTGAGGTTCGGGCAGGTTCCAGCCCTCGAGCAGCAGCGGGTCGTCCACGGCGGACACGGTGTCCCCGGTCGCCGCCGCGTCGAGCCCGGCCACGGCGCAGATGTCCCCGGCGGCGCAGGACACGATCGGTTCGGACGGGCCGCCCGGGGGGGCGGAAAGCGGACCGACGAGCTGCGCTGCCCGCTGCTCGGGACCGCCCGGGCCGTGTCCCCAGATCGCGACGGCGGCCTGCGGGCGCAACGTCCCGGAGAAGACCCGGACGTAGGACCGGCGCCGGCCCGCGGGGTCACTGGTCGTCCGCACGACCTCGGCGACCAGCGGGCCGGCCGGATCCCCCGTCAGCGGGAGCGCCGGCGTGCCTTTGGGCCGGGACACCGCGGGGCATGCCCCCGGTGTCGGGGCCGGGAAGCCGTCGAGGAGCAGGTCGAGCAGCTCGGCGATGCCGACACCGAGAAGCGGGGCCACGGCGAGGGCGGGCCAGAGCTGCCCGCTCGCCACACCGGCGTCGAGAGCGGCGGCGAGCTGCTGCGACGCCGGCTCGTGACCCTGGACGTAGCGGTCGAGCAGCGTCTCGTCCTCGCTCACCCCCACCAGCGCCTCGATCAGGTCGCCCCGCAGGGTGTCGACGAGCGCAAGGTGCTCGGGGTCGGCGGCCCGCTCGACGCGGCGGCCGGTGGAGTGGTCGGCGACCCGAAGGTCGAGCAGGCCGAGCAGGCCGGCGACCGACCCGTCATCGCCGTGCATCGGCAGGTTGAGCGCCAGCACGTCCTGGTCGAGCACCCGCTGGCACAGCGCGACGGTCTCGTCGAAGTCGGCCCGGGGGTGGTCCAGCTGGGTGATGACGACTGCCCGGGGCAGACCCACGTCCGCACACCGCTGCCACAGCCGGCCGGTGACGGCGTCGAGGCCACCGACCGCCGGGACCACGAACAGCGCCCCGTCCGCTGCCCGCAGCCCAGCCCCCACCTCTCCTGCGAGGTCTGGATGGCCGGGGGTGTCGAGCAGGTGCACGGCGACGGCGGCCGAGTGGATCCGGGAGACGGCCAGCGCCCGGGACCGGTGGTCGGTGTCGGAGGCCGCGGGGGAACCTCCGGTGTGCTGGAGCAGGGCATCGACCAGCGTGGACTTGCCCGAGCCACTGGGGCCGACCAGCGCCACGTTGCGGATCGGCGGGCGGCCCGGACGTCCCGGCCGGGCAGGCGTGAGGATGGCGGCCATCCCTTCCGTGCGCGTCGAGCCTCGGTCGGTCCGGGGCGGCGGGCGCCACTATCGTCGCCTTCGCCCCCCACCTCCTGTCGGACGGATCCCGATGCTGAACCAGCACGCCCGCCCGGCGCTCGGCCACCTGGTCGACCCGGTCGCGGACGCCCTGCTCCGGCTGCGGGTGCCGCCGGACGCCGTCACGGTCGTCGGAACCCTGGGGGTGGTGATCGGCGCGCTGGCGTTCTTCCCGAGAGGGGTGTTCTTCGTCGGCACGGCTGTCGTCTTCTGCTCCGTGCTGACAGACCTCGTCGACGGCGCGATGGCCCGCAAGCTCGGCCGAACCGGCCCGTTCGGCGCCTGGCTCGACAGCACCTGCGACCGGCTCGCGGATGCCGCCATCTTCAGCGGTCTGGTCCTGTGGTTCTTCGGTGAGGGGGACGACACGCTGCTCGGTGGGGTGGCGCTGTTCTGCCTGGTCGGGGGCAGTGTCGTGTCCTACGCCAAGGCTCGCGCCGAGGGGCTGGGTCTGACCTGTGACGTCGGGATCGCCGAGCGGGCCGAACGACTGATCCTCGTCCTGCTCGGCACGCTGCTGGCCGGCCTGGGCCTTTCGGCGGCGCTCGCGGTCGCGCTCTGGGTGCTCGCCGTCGCGACCGCCGTGACCGTCGTCCAGCGGCTGGTCGAGGTCCGCCGCCAAGCCCCGGCCGCCGCGTAGTGGCGTCGTCCGGCCGCGCGGCCGCACGGCTGACCGATCGTCTCGCCGAGGCCGGCTACGCCGCCGGCTGGGCGTTCGTGCGCGCGCTGCCCGAGCCGGCGGCGGCCGCGGCGTTCCGCGTCGGCGCCGACCTCGTGTACCGGCGGGGGGGCAAGGCCGTGGACCGCCTCCGGTCGAACCTGTCCAGGGTCGCACCGGAGGCGGACCTCGACGCTCTGACGCGGGCGGGGGTGCGGTCCTACGCCCGCTACTGGTGCGAGGTCTTCCGCCTGCCGGCCACCTCCACCGAGCGCATCATCAGCGGCATGCTCGCCGTGGACGAGCACCGGCTCCGGACGTCGGTGGCGAGTCGGTCGGGCACCATCCTGGCGCTGCCGCACTGCGGCAACTGGGACCACGCCGGCGCCTGGTGCTCGGTGACCGATGCGCCGTTCACCACCGTCGCCGAGCGGCTGAAGCCTCAGTCGATGTACGACCGGTTCGTCGCCTTCCGCGAGTCGCTCGGCATGGAGGTGCTGCCGCTCACCGGCGGCCAGCGATCGACGTACCGGATCCTGATCGAGCGGCTGAAGGCCGGCGGGATGCTCTGCCTCCTGGCCGACCGCGACCTGTCCGCCCGGGGTGTCGATGTGGAGTTCTTCGGTGCCACTGCCCGGATGCCGGCCGGTCCGGCCACGCTGGCGCTGCGCACCGGCGCCACGCTGATCCCGACCACCCTGTGCTTCCGCCCGGACGGATGGCAGGTGACCTTCCACCCGGAGGTCGCGCACAGCGACGTGGCGACGATGACGCAGACGATGGCCGATGCCTTTGCCTGTGCGATCGCCGAGCACCCCGAGGACTGGCACATGTTCCAGCGGCTGTGGGTCGACGACCTCGAGCCGCGCGACGGGGAGCCGTCCCGGTGAGGATCGGGATCACCTGTCCCTACACCTGGGACGTCCCCGGGGGGGTGCAGGCCCATGTCCGCGACCTGTCCGCCCATCTGGTCGGCCTCGGTCACGACGTCTCGGTCCTGACGCCGGTCGACGACCCCGACGTGGCCGACCTGCCGCCGTACGTCCTGTCAGCAGGTCGGGCGGTCCCCGTGCCCTACAACGGCTCGGTGGCCCGCCTGGTGTTCGGGCCGCTGTCGCTGACCCGCACCCGCCGGTGGCTGCGCGAGGGTGAGTTCGACGTGCTGCACGTGCACGAGCCGACGGTGCCAAGCATCTCGATGCTGGCCTGCTTCGCCGCCAGCGGCCCGATGGTGGCGACCTTCCACACCGCGACCGCTCGCTCCCGGGCGTTGCAGGTGTTCGGCACAGCGCTTCAGCCGGCACTGGAGAAGATCTCGGCGCGGATCGCGGTCAGTGCGGCGGCCCGCCGCGTCGTCGTCGAGCACCTCGGCGCCGACGCGGTCCTCATCCCCAACGGCGTGGACGTGGCCCGGTTCGACGGCGCCCAGCCGCTGCCCGGCCGGCCGGCCGGCCCCACGGTGGTGTTCCTCGGCCGGATCGACGAGGGCCGAAAGGGGCTCGTGGTCCTGCTCGAAGCCCTGCCCGAGCTGGTCCGGCTCGTGCCCGGCGTGCGGCTGCTGGTGGCCGGGCCGGGCAACGCCGACGACGTACGCGAGGCCGTGCCCCGCTCGTTGCGCGCCCGGGTGGAGCTGCTCGGGCTGGTCAGCGACGCCGACAAGGCCAGCGTGTTTGCCAGCGGGGATGTCTACTGCGCACCGAACACCCACGGTGAGTCCTTCGGCATCGTGCTGGTCGAGGCGATGGCCACCGGCACGCCGGTGGTGGCCAGTGACCTGGAGGCCTTCCGGCGGGTGCTCGACGACGGCCGGGCGGGTGTGCTGGTGCCCGTACGCGACGCCGGGGCCCTCGCCACGGCGCTCGGCGCCTTGCTGTGCGATCCGCCCCGCCGGGCCTTGCTGGCCGCCTCCGCGCGCGAGGCGGTCCGGGCCTACGACTGGTCGTCGGTCACCCGGCAGATCGTCGACGTCTACGAGACCGTCGCCGAGGCCGCTCCGCCGGCAGCGCACGTCGAGGTCGATCCGGAGCTGGACACCCTGGCCACCCTGCTCGAGCGGGGTGACGGCACCGACGACGACGCCGGCCGCCTGGTCAGCACCCTGCGGCGGTGGCTCGCCGATCGTCCTCGCCTGGTCGACCGCTCCCGCTCGCCGGAGGCGTGGACCGACCGCTCGTGACGACCGTTGTCGTCTGCCTCGGGCTGCTCGTACTGCTCGTCGTCTACCTCAGCTGGACAGCGGGTCGGCTGGACCGGTTGCACGCCCGGGTCGACGCCGCGTGGGCCGCCCTCGACGCGCAGCTCGTCCGCCGCGCGGCGGCCGCGCGGGCGGTGGCTGCCACGCTGCTCCCGGGGCCGGTCGCCGAGGCGCTCGACGCTGCTGCCCGGGCGGCGCTGGGCGCCGGCGCCGAGGGACGCGAGTCGTGCGAGAACGACCTGTCGCGGGCCCTGCGCAACGCGCTGCCGCTGCTGCCGCCTGGCGCCGAGCTGGGTGAGCTGGAGACCGCGACGACCCGGGTGGGCCTGGCCCGGTCGTTCCACAACGCCGCTGTGGGTGACACCCGGGCGATCCGGCTGCGGCGGATCCCGCGCGCCGTGCGGCTCGCGGGTCATCGGGCGCTGCCGCAGTTCTTCGAGATCGACGACACGGCGCCTTCGCCGTGACCGTGCGTGACGGTTTGCCGACTCTAGTGGCTCCGCACACGTAGGGTGCTGAACGTGAAGACCCGTCCTCTCGTTGTCATGATGCTGTTCGCCGCGCTGCTCGCCGGATGCGGCGGCGCCGAGCAGGCTCCGCAGGCGGCCCCGTCGGAATCGGCCAGCCCAGCCGAGCCGCCGCCGCCCCCACCGCCCCCGCCGCCGCCGCCGGTGAACCCCCTCACCGGTGTCGAGCCGGTGCCGACCAACCCGGTCGTCACGCTCAAGATCGACAACGGGGTCCTGGCCCGTCCGTTCCACAAGGGTCTCGAGAAGGCGACCATCGTCTACCAGGAGCTGGCGGAAGGGGGAGCCACCCGCTTCCTCGTGGTCTACGCCGACCCCGTCGACACCGAGGTCGGTCCTATCCGCAGCGTGCGGGAGAGCGACATCGAGCTGCTCGGGCAGTTCGGCAAGGTGGTCTTCGGCTTCTCAGGCGGCCAGGGCGGCGTGACCAAGGCGGTGTCCGACGCCAAGAAAGCGGGGCTGCTGCTGGACGTGTCGCAGGAGACCCGGCCGGAGCTGTTCCGGCGGGCCGGACGACGCAGCGACGCGTTCAACTTCTACACCGTCCCCAACCGGCTCGCCGCAGAGGTGCCGGGCGGGGTGCCGGCCAAGGACATCGGCCTGCGCTTCGGGCCGCTGCCACCGACGCTCGGCGTCCCGGTCCCGGGAGGTCGGGTCGTGCTCTCGAAGCTGTCGACGGTCGGCGTGCGCTGGGATCCGGCGGCCAACCGCTGGAAGATCGCCCAGGACGGGGCGGAGATGGTCGCCGTCGCGCCGACCAACGTCATCGTGCAGCAGGTGAAGGTGCCGCTGAGCGGCTTCAGCGACTCGGTGGGGAACAAGACCCCGTACAGCGAGACCGTCGGGCAGGGCCCGGTGACCGTGCTGCGCGACGGCAAGCAGATCGACGGTACGTGGACGCGCGCCGACCGGGCCAGCGGCACCAAGTACGTCGATGCGGCGGGCGCGGACATCCCGCTCGCCCCGGGCGGCGCCACCTGGGTGCTGCTCTCACCGGTCGGCGAGGGTTTCCGCCCGGGCTGACCCCGGGCGGGTCGCCGGCGGCTGGTCCACCGGCGGTGGCACGATCGCCCTGTGCCCAGCCCACAGGCAGAACCCGCGCCATCGGCAGCGCCTGATCGGTCTTTCGGGCCGGCAGGCTCGGCGTCCGTGCGCTGGGTGCCCTGGGCCGGCCTCGCGCTGGTGCTCGGGCAGGCGCTGTTCTTCCTGCTGCTCGCCGGCGGCGACGTCAGCCGGCTGGTCCACGCGGCGCCGCCGTTCACCGACCCCGCCGCGGCGCCCCAGTCGCTCACCGTAGGGCCCACCGAGGACGGCTTCGACGGCCAGTTCTTCTACCGGCAGGCGCAGGCTCCGCTGTCGACGGCCGCGTCGGTGAGCGGGATCACCTTCGACCTGCCGGCGCTGCGCTCGGCCCGGGTGGGCTACCCGCTGCTCGCCGCGGCGTTGTCGGTCGGGCAGCAGTCGCTGCTGCCGTGGGCGCTCGTGGCGGTCAATGTCCTTGCCGGCGCTCTGCTGGTCGCCGTGGTCGCGAGGATGGCCGCCGCGGCCGGACACTCTCCCGCCTGGGGCCTGGTGGCGCTCGCCTACCCCGGCTTCGTCTACACGATCGGCCTTGACCTCGCCGAGCTGACCGCGGTCACCCTGCTGGCCGGGGGGATGCTGGCCGCCCGCCGCCAGAGCTGGCTGCTGGTCGCCGCGCTGTGGTCCGCCGCTGTCCTCACCCGGGAGAGCGCCGCCGTGCTGCCGCTGTCAGCGGCCCTGGTCGTCGCCTTCCTGCTCCTGCGGCGGCGACCGGTGGATCGTGGGCTGGCCCTTGCCGCCGCCGCCCCCCTCGTCGTCGCCGTCGGCTGGCAGCTCGTGCTGGGTCGGGTCTTCGGCGAGATCCCGGTGCTGTCCTCCGGGGAGAACAACATCGGCCTACCGCTGCAGGGGCTGGGCTCCAGTGCGGCCCAGTTCGCGCCCACCTCCGCCGACGGGCTGTTCCGCCTGGCAAGCCTTGGCTGCCTGATCGCCCTCGTCGCTGTCGGCGCCACCTGCCTGCGCTCGTCCGCAGCCCTGCTGCACGAAAAGGTCGCCCTCGTCGTCGCCGCCGTCGTCGTGAGCACGCTCAGTCCGTTCGTCTGGGCCGGTGCCACCTCGTTCATGCGGGCGGCCGCCGAGCTGTCGCTGCTCGCGACCGTGATCGTGGCAACCGCGCCCGGCCGGCTG
>JBBSKF010000135.1:0-9768 GCA_038256525.1 Mycobacteriales bacterium
CGGCGAGGCCGGCATCGTCACCCAGAAGGATGACGACTGGCAGACCCAGACCGGTGGTCCGCGTGATCCGCAGCCGGGCAATGTCCCCGGCGGCCGGCGGGACGTCCTGCGGGGCGCCGACTTCAACAGCACCGCAACGCTTGACGGGTTCTTCGTCGACAGTGGAAGCTTCACGGTGGGCGACTCGGCGCTGCAGGTGGCAGCCGCGAGCCTCGGCCGCGACGCGGCAGCGGTGTTCTACGTCGACGACTACCTGCCGATCTATTACGAGGTCTCGGCCTCGATCCGCACGCAGAAACCGACGGGTGGCTGGAAGGCCAACGCCTACCTGATCTTCGACTACTTCAGCCCGGCCGACTTCAAGTTCGCCGGCATCGACATCTCGACGAACGCCGTTGTCATGGGGCACCACGACACGACCGGCTGGGTCGTCGATGTCAGGACGCCATGGCACCTGCGGGCCGACACCTTCTACTCGATGCTGCTGTCGGTGAACGGAACGACCGTCACGCTCACGGTCGACGGCCTGGCGGCGCTGACCCACACGTTCCCGGCTCGCATGATCGACGGGATCCGCTACGCCCTCAACAAGGGCATGGTCGGCATGGGATCGGACAACGCCCGCGGCTCGTTCGACAACGTACGGGTGCAGATCCTGCCCCCGCAGGTGACCCTCGACTCGAGCACGAACCTGACCACGGCGGCCGGTCCGTTCGCCAGCCCGATCGCGGGCACCTGGAGCTCGCCCAGCACGGGGCAGACCGGCACCCCGCCGTCCGGTGCGACCGCTCTGCTGCCGGTCCAGCTCACGTCCTCGCTGTCCAGCACCTCCTGGCTGCAGGTCACCGCAACCGTCGCCACCAGCGGCATCGCCGGCATCGTCTTCGACGCCTACAGCGCCACGGCCTTCAAGTTCGCGGCGATCGACGTCCCCGGCCAGCGGGTGCTTCTTGGTCATTACGACGTACGCCGTGGCTGGACCGTCGACGCGGCGATTGCCCAGGCGCTGGTCGCCGGCCAGGCCTACACGCTCGACGTCCAGCTCAAGGGTGCCTCGGCGAGCGTCACGCTGAACGGCCTGTTCATGGTGAGCGCCGGCTTCAACGCCGGTGTGGTCGACGGCCGGTTCGGCCTGCTGGCCCGCGCCGCCCCCGCAACCTTCACCTCGATGCGGATCCGGACCGATGACCCGGCCTTCATCTCCAGCACCCCGCCGCCTCCCCCGCCGCCCGACCCGGTGTCTGTGAGCATCAGCTCCGCCGTGAGCGTGACGGAGGGCAACAGCGGGACCCGCACCGCGACGTTGACGGTCACGCTGTCCCGGGTCCTCGCCGCCGGCGAGACCGTACGGGTGCTGTGGTCGACGGCCGACCTGTCGGCCTCGTTCGCCGAGGGCGACTACGCGCTGGCCAGCGGCGAGCTCGTCTTCACCGAAGGGCAGATCTCGAACTCGATCGTCGTGACTGTGAACGGCGACACCCGCGTTGAAGCAGACGAGGTCTTCACCGTCCAACTCGGCTCCGCGACCGGCGCCACCGTCAGTCAGGGTGTCGGCCAGGTGACCATCATCAACGACGACACCGCAACGCCGCCGCCTCCCCCGCCGCCGTCCACCCCGGTGGTGAGCATCAACACGGTGAGCGTGCGCGAAGGCGACCGCGGCTCGCAGACGGTCACCGTGACGCTCACCCTGTCGGCGGTTGCGAGCAGCGACGTCACGGTGCAGGTGACGATGAGCGCCGGACCGGGCGCGCTCGCCGGCAGCGACTACACCGCCTGGTCGCCGCTGACCCGGCTGGTGACCATCAAGAAGGGTTCGCTGTCGACCACCGTCAGCGTCACGATTTTCGGCGACCGCGCGCAGGAGGCCGACGAGCAGGTCGTGCTCACCCTCAGCGCCCCGACCGGCGTCACCCTCGGCACCGCGGTCGGTGGCGTCACCATCCTCGACAACGACAGCAAGCTGCGGACCGCCTCGAGCGGACCGGGCAGTACGCCGCTGGACGTCGCCGCGGTCGAGCCGGTCCTGGCCGCGGCCGTCGCCGCCTGGCGGGCCGTCGGTGCGGACCCGGCTGCGCTGGCCGGCGTACGCGTCGTGCTCGACGACATGGCTGACGGCGAACTGGCGCAGGTGGTCGGCAACACGATCCGGCTCGACCGTGATGCGGCCGGCTGGGGCTGGAGCACCGACCTGGCCGGTCCCGCTGCCGGTCGGATCGACCTGTTGAGCGTCCTCGTGCACGAGCTCGGCCACCTGCTCGGCCTCGACCACGACGAGGAGGGAATGGCGGCGGTGCTGCTGCCCGGGGTGCGTGAACTGGGAGCGCTCACCGCCGTACCGGCCGACCGCGTCGGACCAGCGACGGCGCAGGCCGGCAGGGTCACCGCAACGCAGGCCGCTGCCGCGTTGCCAGCTGCCGCGCTGCCCGCAGCGTCCTCTACGACCGGGCACGATCCGATCGGCAGCGGCACGCAGCGTGACGTCGTGACCTTGGCCGGCGCCGCTCTCCCGGCATCGGCGGTCGCGACGACGGTCTCGGTGCCTGCGATGCTCTCGCTCACGGTGGTCCTCCTGCTCGTGCTCGCCGTCCGTGCCCGCCGCCCGGCTCTGATGATTCTCGGCGCCCGACCGGGCTGATCGTGGCGCGTGCGGGCACTCGCGTAGGGAGTGACGTGGTGCGGCGTCGATTGTCTCGCGGGGGACAGGATCGCTGAAAAGCCGGTAACGGAGGACGTTCCATGCTTGGGTGGGTTTGGCGCGGAATGTCCGCGCGTCAAACTCCCGGAGTGTCGCATTGAAACGCAGCATCACGTTTTTTTCTATGACTCGACCGGCCGCGTCAGGCTGACGACCGCACCAGCCACGTGAGTCGCCGAGAGCAGCTCTGGAGAGTCTCCTCCGCACCCGATTCTTCGGGCCTTCGCGTGCCAGTCGAGGGTCCACGGTCGGTGTCCAATCGGCGCCCAGCCGTCAGTGTTCGTCGCTGGGTGGGCCAGGGTGACGCCTCACAGCAGACCGAGCGGGTCCTCACCTTGGTCTTCGCGTTACTGCGCGTCTTTCAGACTGTTCAGTTCGTCGTCCTTCTGTCCATTCCGATCAAGGCCGGCACGATGTCGGCACTCATCGTGGCCGTCGTTGCCCTGCTCGTCGTGGAAACCACCTACATCGTTGCTCGTGCCGTACACCGAGGTTGCTACACCCGCCAGGATGCCGTGGTCGAGGCGTCGACCCTCGTGCTGTGCCTGACCGTCGTCATGCTGGCGACTCCGCCGGAAGGTCGCGTGGATGCGGCGTTCTGGCTGTTCCCACCCTCCCTGGCAATGACTTCCGGCTTCGCTCTCGCTCTTCGTCTGCGACCGTTGGTCCTGTGCACCCTGCTGATCGACGCCCTGTATGCGCTTCCGGCGCTCCTCTGGCCCGTCTCTGACAGCCCCCTGCGATTCAACCTCAGTGCAGTGACTGCCTTGCCCGCCCTTGCCCTGCTGAGCTTCTGGATCGCCCACGTCGCCCGGGGCATGGGCCACCAGCTCGTCGAGACCACGGCCCAGCTCCAGCAGGCCCTGCGGCAGGCATCAGAAGCCGCAGCTGAGACGGCCCGTCTGACCGAGCGCCAGGACCAGAGCAACTTCTTGCACGACATCGTCGTACAAGTGCTCGAGACCGCACACGAGCGCTTGCGCTCCCAGCCGGGTCAACAGGACTTGGTCGCTGAACTGGGACGGGCTGCTCGCCGCTGCCGGCTCTACCTCCTGGGTGAGAACCCCCTCGCCGTTGACTCCTTGCAGGGATTGCTGGGGGAGCTCGAGGAGCTGGGTGCCGAACGCGGCGTCCGGCTCATCACGACTGACGCCCGCCGTGGCAGCTTGCTCGCTCCCTCGCACGAGACTCTTCGCGACGTCTACCTGGTGGCCCGCGAGGTGGTCCACAATATGGCAAAGCATGCCAGTGCCTCAACTGCGTACCTGCGAGTCAGCTGCCGCGACGACCATCTCCGCCTGACGTTCGCGCGTCATGGCCGCGGCTACGATCCGCAGCTGGTTCGCCACAAGTATGGCTGGGCTGTGAGAAGCGGAGTCAGCGTTCGCGTTCACTCTGAGGATGAAGCCGAGGCGGGCGAGCTCGTCGAGATCGCCTTCTCCTAGGCTTGAGCCATGCCTCCGCGGCTGAAGATCGCCATTGTCGATGATGCCCCGCTCACCCGGGACGGGCTCATCCGGGCGCTCACGCGGGAGCCCGGCGGGCACCTGATCGTCGCCGAAACTGCGACGGTTGAGGCCCTGGACCAAGCCCTCACCGTCGGCCCGCAGCCGGACGTGGTCATTCTCGATCTGCGACTCCCTGGTGGAGGACTCACTGGGATCCCGGCAGTCGAGCACCTGAGCGGCCGGTTCCGAGTCGTACTGCTCACGGCGGAGGAACGCACCAAACCGCTGTTGCAGGCGCTCCGGGCCGGTGCCGTGACCTGTCGGCGCAAGAGCGACACTGCTGACGTCATTCGGGGGGTGACCGAGGCCGTCGGCCGCGGAGACGAGGTGATCAGCCAGTTGGACGCTGAGACGATGTCGTGGGCGTTGAACGCAAGCCCGACCGTGCCGTTTGGGTGCCGCGAGCTCGAGGTCCTGGGACTTCTCTGCGATGGCCTTAACAACAAGGCCATTGCCAGTCACCTTCGGGTCAGCGACAACACTGTTCGCAATCACATCAACCACATCTACCATGCCCTGCGCAAAGCGGAAGTGCTCCCTGCGATCGCTGACTCCGCGAAGGACCGTCTTCTCGTACAGCAGGCGCATCAGGATGGAGTCTTCAGCCCCGTCCGGCGAGGTGACCTGACCTAGGGAGAACGTGGAGAGCAAGGGCTGCCGGGGGGACCGGGGGGACTACACGCCGGCTCCCATTGACGGTGGGACCCCCCTTCGTGCCAACGTCACCACGTTGCACCGCAATTCGTGCTCGGAAGCCGGCGCTCACTACAACGCCTTCGACGACACGCCTCATCACTGCAGTCCCCACTTGTTCTCGACGAGCTGACGTCGAGGACGCAACCCCTCGCTGCCGGCGATGCCAACCACCGCCGCAGCACCACCTGATCTGTGAGGAGCCCTTGTGACCGATCACCCTGCCCCACCTCGCACCCTTGTGCTGACACTGCTCGCCCTACTCGCGTCGCTGATGACGGCCGTTCCGGCGGCTGCGGACCATCGAGCCGGCGCCTGGCACTCCGAACAAGACATCCTCATCGAGACGCGGCAGGCGGGATATCGCGAGACACTGATTCTGGACCCGGGGGCAAACCGCTACGTCGAGCGTGAGGACCTGCTTCGCGTAGCCGGCCGCTATGCCGACTACGGCTACGGCGAACAATTCCTGTGGTACGCCCCCGAGCGACGCATGCTCATCGACGGCGATATCCCATGGGCAGGGTGCGAGGTCAGCGCTGGTCGGCACACCGACGGCTTCTGCGCGCAAGTGAACACCGACCCAGCAAAGACGATCGGCCATACCTTCGGCGGCTCGACCGAGTTGCGCGTGCTCGAGTGGCAGGGGGCGTTCATCGCCCTGGTATGCGGCAACTGGCGGACGGGGATCCCGGTCAACGGCCCCGTTCCGTCGATCAACGGCACGAAGTTTCTCGACGTGGACAGGAACGGTCTTCGAGACAGCGGAGAGGGCGGCCTCGGCGGGTGGACATTCCAGCTCGTACGCGAGGAGTCCTATGTCGGTCAGGACACGGGCAGGGTGGTTGCCACGACCGTGAGCGATGCCACGGGCGACTACCGTTTCGACCTGCGCAACCAGGGCCCAGGCCGTTACTTCGTTCAAGAGGCTCAGCAGGAGAACTGGCAGCGCACGACCGCCGAGCGGCAGTACGTCACCGTCGACGAGGGAATCGGCGACCGAGGCTTGTGGGTGGGGGCTTTCGGCAACGTCGAGACCAGGGCGGACGCCGTGAAGGTCGACTTCCAGCTCATCGACGCCCCGACGCGCCTCGAGGCGGATCAGCCCTCAGCCTTCACGGCTCGCGCCGTGCTGGAGAACCGGGGCCCCGCCGACCTGATCGAGGTGGAGGACCGCGTCACAGTCACCGTCCCACCTGATTGCACGGCAACCGTTGACCGACCGAGCCGCCGCATCGCGCTCCGGGAGGGTGAGCCGATCACGATCGACTTCCCGATCACCGTGATGTGTACCGACCCATCAGACCATCCGATGACGGTCGTCGACGACCTGCGGATCCTCACCCCTGGGGTTACGGACTCCGACGACACCTCCAATCGATGGGAGATCACCATCGTTCCCGAGGTCTTCGACCGAACCGACATCGTTGTTGGTACGGCTGCTCTCGCCTGCGCCGAGGTCATCGATATCGGTCAGAGCTTCACGTGCGCTGTGTCAGGCACCGTTTCCAGTGGCGGTGACCACAGCAGGACCACGGTCAGCACCGGGACGGGCTTGACAGGCCCCGCGGACTGCGAGTGGTCCGCACGCACGCCCGAGGTGCAAGCGGAGGTCGCTATCGCCTCCAACGCCGCGATCACGGTCAGCACCGTCTACGACGTCGTGTGCGCGCAGCGCAGCTTCCACCGGTTCTCCGGCACAGTTGTCGCAGCAGTCGACCAGGAGCACGTCTACGAAGCTGCGCCCGGTGATGAGTCGCTCAGCAGGGAGCAGGTGGTCGAGGTCTTCGAGGAGGTCGACCTGGCTGTCGGTTCCCTGCGCCTGAGTTGCACCGAGCGGGAGGTGTCGCGTACCGCCTCGTCCTGCACGGCAAGTGTGACTGTGAGCAACCTCAGTGACGCCAACAGTGTCGACACGGTCGTCCGGCTGGCACCCCGGCCGGCGCCCGGATGCACAGCCGACCCACAGGGGTCGGTCGAGCACCCGCTCGTCCTGGACGCGCACAACTCTCAGCAGGTGGTCCAAACCTGGCAAATGGCGTGCCCGGAGTCGGTCGAGCGGCATGCGTTCGAGGTCGCGGTCGACGTCCGCACTGGTGAGAACGACCCGCACGCGGATGACCGCACCGCAGCCAATGACGAAGTGGAGCTGCTCTGGCAACCGAGTGACACGAAGCCGCGGTCGCTGCCGAGCGCCGTCAACATCGGCAAGCAGGGCGCCCTGCCGTTCGCCGTTCTGTCCACGGCGACACTCGACGCCGTCGCGGAGGTCGACCCCGCCACCCTGCGCTTTGGGGCGACCGGCACCGAGAACAGCGTCATTGCCTGCAGGACCCAGGGCGAGGATGTTGACGATGACGGCCGCCTGGACCTTGTCTGCCAAGCCGACACGCAGGCAACCGGCATCACCTGTGACACGACAGTGACAGTTCTCACCGGCCGGCTCCGGGACGGGTCCTTCTTCGAGAGCCAGGACGACGTGTTCGTCACGCCCTGCCGGAGGACCTGAGGCTGAACCCCGCGGCGGCCCCTGTGTGTACGCATTCACAGCGCAGGGGTCGCCAGCCGGTGGCACTGAGCGACCAAAGCAGGCGCCGTACCGCGTCGCGAACCCCGTCACTGCTCCCCGCGAGCCACCCGACAGTCGTTCTCGCCGAGCAGGGGTGCGGACGACGGTCCGGCGACAATTCCGAACTCAACGTCCACGCAGCGGTTGCCACCGAGTCGCCCGGTTGCGGCGCCGGTCCAGACGAACGCAGCCCGGGCGGCTCTCACCACAGTGGTGCCGGTGACGTCCGGTGCCGCGCGGTCGATCGCCTGGATGCCGACCTCGCCGCCGGTGACAGTGCTCGCCTCGATCTTCGGCCGGGCGTTGCCACCGGCCACGATCCCCGCCGCGTTGTCGGTGAAGCTGCTGTCCCGCACCACTCCGTCACTGGTGTCGAGATAGCACACCCCGCACTGACCGCTGCGCTCGACGACGGTGCGGAGGAACTCAGCCCGGTGCTCGCCGGCGATGACCACCCCGGCGACAGCATTGTCGAGGATCTCGGTGTCGGTGACCCGCAGGGAGACGCGACGGGCGGGGCCGGTCTGCCCGCCACTGCCCGCAGACATCAGGACGCCGACGCCGCCGAGCCCGTCGCCGTCCGCACGCGCCCCGGCAATCCGGGCATTCGTGAGTTCGAGGGCGGCAACCGGAGCCGCACTCAGCACCGGGCCGGGCGCCTCGCCAGTGCGGCGCAGCGTCAGGCTCTGCACAGCGACGAGCTCACCGGTCAGGACCAGCAGCGCCCCGCCGCCCGCGCCTGTCTGCAGCACCGTGGCATCCCGACCGGCCCCCCGAAGGGTGACGCCGCGCAGCAGCGCGAGGGTGTCGGTCAGCTCGAAGGTGCCTGCCGCCAGCTGCACCGTCGCGCCGCCGGGTGCAGCGGCGACCGCGGCGGCCACGTCGGCCCCCGGCTGCAGTGGCGAGGGTGTCGCCGGTCGGGCAGGGGGATCGGAATCCGCCTGCAGCTGGAGGAGTACGGCGCGCGCAACCGGGCCGCCGGCCGACAGCCCGGTCAAGCCCTCGGACAGCTCCGACTGGAACTGCTCCGGCTCGCACCCCCGGCGCGAGGAGTAGCCGCGCACGTCCTGCAGCGCTCGGCCGAACTGCTCCTGCTCGACCTGCTGATCGACTGCGGACTCGGTGCTCGGGCTCGGCGCGGTCTGTGATGCGCCCGATGCCGTCGTCGCTCCGACGCCGTCGAGATATCGCTGCGTGACGGCCAGCAGTGAGCCGACGGCTGCGGCGCAGTCGGCTGCTCGCCTGGCCTCCGCCGCGGCGATCCGGTCGCCTTCGGAGGAGGTTCCCTGACATGCCGGCAGGAGAAGCAGAATCGCGGCCGGAAGTCCGGCGGCACGCCACCGCTGGCCACGTGACATGCGCTCGATCCTAGAGGGCGGTTCGCGAGACCCCGCCATGGCCGAAGGGACGGCCCGATGACAGGGAGGCGGGCACACCAAGGGCGTCCGAACATCTGTGGAAGCGCTAATCCTCTTCGGATCATGTGAACATGAGCGGTACGGCAGTCGCTGATCCCGACGTGTCCGCGCTGCCCGGCTCCGTCCCTGCTGGTGTGGTGGACCGGTTGCTCGCCGAGCAGCCGGGAGCGCAACGGGTACATCACGCTGCCCGGTGCGGTCACCTGCAACCGCTGCTCGACGGTGACTGGGCCCAACGCGGCCACCTCGACCATGAGACCGGCACACTGCGCGCTCCCGCCCCGCCCGCCCCAGTCCCCGTTGATCATGGAGTTGTTGCCCGCCTGCTGAGCCTGAGGGGTGTGCAGCAACTCCATGATCGGCGCGGGGTTGGGGGCGGGCGAGTGAAATCGCCGTCAGCGCCAGCAGCACCCGAAGAAGACAACCGTGTGAAACGTGCCGCCCTCACGCACCCAATGGGGGATCGCGGTGCGCCATCGACCCTGCCCCGCACCGTCACCGCGGCTCAGCGGCTGTGGGCCCGCTTGCCGGCCACGCCCTCGGCCACCCCGATTAGCAGGACTGCTGCAATGACCGCGAAGATGAATCCGAGGATGTTGAGCTCGAAGATGCTGCCGGTGCCGAGAAGGTTGGCGAGGACGCCTCCGATGACCGAGCCGACGAGTCCCAGCGCCAACGTGGCGAGCAACCCGATGTTCTGCTTACCCGGCTTGATCAGACGCGCGAGCGCGCCGATGATGAGGCCGGCGACGATGAAGCCGATCATGTCGGGTCCTTTCGAGGTGCATCCGATGACAAGGTCAGGTCGGTGTCTTCCCCGCTACGGACGGGTGACGCGCTGCCGACGATGACGGTTTCGTGACCGTGCTCACGGCCGCTACG
>JBBSKF010000136.1:0-9518 GCA_038256525.1 Mycobacteriales bacterium
CACGAGCAGTGCGTGCAGCGAGGCGGCTACCCCTCGCCACTCGGCTACGGCGGGTCGGCCTCGCCGTTCCCGAAGTCGCTGTGCACCAGCGTCAACGAGGTCATCTGCCACGGCATCCCCGATTCCACCGTCCTGAAGGACGGCGACATCGTGAACTGCGACGTCACCATCTTCCTCGACGGCGTGCACGGCGACACCAACGCGACCTTCCTCGTCGGCGACGTCGACGAGGCCTCACGCCGGCTGGTGGACGTGACCCGCGAGTGCCTGCAGGTCGGGATCGAGGCGGTGCGGCCAGGTGCCCACGTCCGTGACATCGGCCGGGCCATCCAGACGCACGCCGAGGACCGGGGCTACGGCGTGGTCCGGGCCTTTGTCGGCCACGGCATCGGCCGCAGCTTCCACTGCGACCCGCAGGTCTTCCACTTCGACAACCCGGCGGCCCGTCAGGAGCTGCTGACCGGGATGACCTTCACCATCGAACCGATGATCACGATCGGCGACTGGCACCACGAGATGTGGAAGGACGGCTGGACCGCAGTCACCGTCGACCGCTCGCGGACAGCGCAGTTCGAGCACACGCTGCTTGTCACCGAGAACTCCGTCGAGGTGCTCACCCTGATCTGACGCCTAGGATCGGGGGGTGAAGACCGTTCCCGGCAGAACCGACCGTGTCGTCATCGTGGGCGCCGGCCTTGCGGGCCTGTCCGCAGCCCTGCGCCTGACCGGCGCCGGTCGCGAAGTCACCGTCCTCGAGCGCGAACAGATCCCCGGCGGGCGCAACGGCCTGCTGTCGGTCGCGTCGCCGAGCGGCGACGGCAGCTATGAGTTCGACACCGGCCCGACCGTCCTGACGATGCCGGACCTCATCGCCGACGCCCTCGACTGCGTCGGGGAACGGCTCGAGGACTGGTTGGAGCTGTCCCCCGTCGATCCGCTCTACCGCGCCTACTACCCCGACGGCTCGACCCTCGACGTCAAGGCGGACACCGGGGAGATGGCCGCGGAGGTCGAGCGGGTCTGTGGTCCGGCGGAGGCGAAGGGATACCTGGCCTACGTCGAGTTCGTCTCCAAGCTGTACCGCTATGAGATGCAGGACTTCATCGACCGCAACATCGACAGCCCCCTCGACCTGCTGACCCCGAACCTGGCCCGCCTCGTGGCGATCGGGGGGTTCGGCCGGCTGGCCCCGAAGGTCGAGAGCTATCTGAAAGACCCACGCACACAGCGGGTCCTGTCGTTCCAGTCGATGTACGCCGGACTGTCTCCCTACGACGCGCTCGCCATCTACGCGATCATCGCCTACATGGACACCGTGGCCGGGGTGTTCTTCCCCAAGGGTGGGATGCACGCGGTGCCGCGGGCGTTGGCGGGGGCGGCCGAGAAGCACGGTGTCGACCTGCGTTACGGCACCACCGTCCGCCGGGTGCTGGTGGAGCACGGCCGGGCGGTCGGCGTCGAGACCGACGAGGGTGAGCGGATCCCCGCCGATGTCGTCGTGCTCAACCCCGATCTGCCGGTGGCCTACCGCGAGCTGCTTCCGCCGGAGGCGACTCCACGACGGGTCAAGACGCTGGCCTACTCGCCGAGCTGCTTCCTGCTGCTGGCCGGGTCGTCAGCCACCTACACCAAGACCGCCCACCACAACATCCACTTCGGGCGGGCCTGGGGCTCGGTGTTCCGCGAGCTGATCGATGACAAGACGCTGATGACCGACCCGTCGTTGCTCGTCACCAACCCGACCCGCAGCGACCCGGGGCTCGCACCGGACGGGAAGCAGATCTACTACGTGCTGCTCCCGACGCCCAACACCAGCTCGGGCATCGACTGGGACGTGGTCGGCCCGCGCTACCGCGACGAGGCCGTCGCGCGACTCGAGGCGATGGGCTACATCGGCTTCGGGGACGCCATCGAGGTGGAGGACGTCACCACGCCGGCCGACTGGCAGCGCCGCGGGATGGAACAGGGCGCGCCCTTCGCCGCCGCGCACTCGTTCCGGCAGACCGGGCCGTTCCGCCCGAACAACCTGGCCGCCAAGGTGGAGGGCGTCGTGTTCGCCGGCTCCGGCACGCAGCCCGGCGTCGGCGTACCCATGGTGCTCATCTCGGGTCGGCTCGCGGCAGAGCGCATTCTCGGGCGCGACAAGGGCTACCGCTCGCGGGCGATGCGCCTGGCCACGCCCCCTGGTCCGGTGCTGAACCCCTGACCCAGCGGGCCATCTGCGAGACTTCCCGCCCGTGAGCGACAAGGAGCTGGACGCCGCCGGAATCCGCAACCCTGCGCTGCGCGACTCCTACGAGGCATGCCGCCGGCTCAATGCGAGCCACGGCAAGACCTACTACCTCGCGACGCTGCTGCTGCCGGGCTGGAAGCGCCCCTACGTGCACGCGCTCTACGGCTTCGCCCGCTACGCCGACGAGATCGTCGATGACCTGGCCAGCACCCTCACCGATGCGCAGAAGGCCGACTGGTTGATCGGTTGGGGGGAGCAGTTCCTGCGGGATGTCGAGGCTGGCGGGAGCGACCACCCGATCAGTCGGGCGGTCGTCGACACGGTGCGCCGCTGGGAGATCCCGATGGACTACATCGAGGCGTTCCTGGCCAGCATGCGGATGGACCTGACCGTGACCGGCTACGCCACCTACGCAGACCTCATGGGCTACGTCTACGGCTCGGCGGCGGTCATCGGCCTGGAGATGGTGCCCGTCCTCGAGCCGCTGGTCCCGCGCGAGGTGGCCGACCCCTATGCCGGCGATCTCGGGATCGCCTTCCAGCTCAGCAACTTCCTTCGTGATGTGGGCGAGGACCTGCGGCGCGGCCGGGTCTACCTGCCCCAGGAGGACCTGCAGGCCTTCGGCGTCACCCGGGAGCATCTCGCGCACGGCGTGGTCGACGGTCCGGTCCGGCGCCTGCTCGCCTTCGAGGTCGCCCGCACCCGGGAGATCTACCGCGGCGCAGCTCACGGCGTGCGACTGCTGCATCCGACCAGCCGGCCCTGCATAGAGACGGCGCTCGCGCTGTACGGCGGGATCCTCGACGAGATCGAGAAGGCCGACTACCAGGTGCTCGGCCGGCGGGTCGGTGTGGGGAAGGCCCGGCGGGCCGCGGTTGCCCTGCCCGGACTGGGCCGGGCGTGGGCGGCCCGGCGCTGACCGCAGGGTTGACCGGGAGGCACCGCGGGGACGCCTGCGTCGTGCCTCAGGACGAGAGACCCGGAACGACCGACGGCCCCGGAACCGACCCCGCGGTGGCGGCCGGCCTGGAGCCCGGCGGCGGTGTCCGGCCTGGCGACACGCCCCCGGCGTCGGACTCGATGTCCGGAGCCACCGGCGACGACCGCTCGAACACGCCGAACATGGGTCCGGTCAGCGGCAACCGTACCCCCATGATCATCACGCTGTCGGTGCTCGCCGTGTTCGTCGTGATGGTGGCGATCCTCGTCGTCGCCAGCTTCCTGCCGAGCTAGAGCAGCGCTACCCGGCCTCAGACAGCCGCGCGGCAAGCCCGAGCGCGGCGGTGTAGGGATCAGCTGCCTCGGTGAGCGCCCGCACCACGACCACCCGTCGCGCCCCGGCGGCCAGGACCTCGTCGAGGTTGGCGGCGTCGATGCCACCGATCGCGAACCACGGCCGCTGCGTGCCGAGCGCGGCGGCGTAGCGGAGCAGCGCAGGTCCGGGCGCTGACCGTCCCGGCTTGGTCGGCGTCGGCCAGGTGGGACCGACGCAGAAGTAGTCCACCCCGGGTTGCACTGCGGCTGCGGACACCTGCGCCTCGTCGTGGCAGGACCGCCCGACCAGCAGCTGCTCACCGAGCAGGGCGCGGGTCACCGCCATCGGCAGGTCGTCCTGGCCGAGGTGCAGGATGTCCGGCCTCGCGGCGTAGGCGATGTCGGCGCGGTCGTTGACCGACCACAACGCGTCGTGCCGCGACGCAGCAGCCGCCACCACCTCGCACAGCTCGAGCTCCGATCGGGCCTCGAGCCCCTTCTGACGCAGCTGCACCACGTCGACGCCACCGGCGAGCACGGCGTCGAGGAACTCCCCGAGGTCGGGACGGTCACCCGTGCACAGGTAGAGGCGCGCGCGGGCGAGGCGGTCCCGCGCTGACGAGACGAGCGGCTCAGCCACCGGCGACCGCTCGCACCAGCTCCAGCCGGTCACCGTCACGAAGCAGCGCGGCCGCGAGCTCCGAGCGCAGCAGTGCGGTGCCGTTGTGCTCGACCACGACCGAGCCCGGGCGCAGCCCCAGCGACACGAGCAGCGCGGGCAGGTCTGTGTCGTCGGGCAGCTCGGAGGACCGACCGTTCACCATCACCTGCACGCCGCGAGCCTACGGGAGGGCATGATCGCCCCATGGCCGACGAGAAGATGCCCAAAGAGAAGGACAACCCACCCCTGCACGTCCGCCTCGGCAACCGGACGCTGGTCATCATCGAGGACGCGATCTACGTCTCCATCGCGGCGCTGCTCGCGATGGGAGCGATCGTGCTGGTCGGCCGCGCCGCTGTTGAGCTGGCGAGCGCTGCTTTCGACGAGGGTCCGGACGCGTTGCTCGACACCCTCGACGCGATCCTGCTGGTGTTCATCTTCGTCGAGCTGCTCTACGCGGTGCGGATCACCCTGAAGGAGCGGCAGATCGTCGCCGAGCCGTTCCTCATCGCCGGCATCCTGGTGTGCATCAAGGAGATCATCGTCCTTGCTGTGAAGAGCGCCAACGAATACATCGGCAAGGGGCCCGAGTTCGCCCGGGCAATGGTGGAGATCGGCCTGCTCGGCGGGCTCGTGCTGCTGCTCGCGGGCAGCGGCGTGCTGCTGCGCAGGAAGGAGAGGGAACCGGAGGAGAACGAGAACACCGACGCTGCCGAGGAGATCTAGCAGCCGGTCACCAGCCCAGTGCCTGCGCCCGCCGCTTGATCTCGGTCGCGCGGTTCTCGTGCAGCGCCTGTAACGGCGTGCCTGGCAACGAGTCGTCCGGGGTGGTCAGCCAACGCAGCGCCTGCTCGCTGGAGTATCCGGCGTCGCGCAGCAGCGTGAGCACCGGCACGAGGTGCTTGACCAGGATTGCACCGTCCAGTTGCTCAGCGGGAATTCGGGTCCCCTGCTCGGTCGGCACCGACAGCAGGTGACCGGACTTCAACAGGTCGCGAACGCCGGTCGGCCCGATCCCCATCCGTGCGGCCACCTCGGTCGCGCTGAGCAGTTCCACACCCCCCATCCTAGGGAACGGCAGCCCCGCGAACGGCGGCCGGTTCGCCGCCTGACGCGGCGCTCTGTCGTGCCGCATCGAGCACCGCGGCCGTCGCCCGCGACTCCTCGAGCGGTAGCACCCAGCCGGGTCCTTCGCGCAGGACCGACGAAACCTCCTGCACCATGAGCTGGTAGGCGTCGGTTGCCGGCACCGCGATCCGCTCCGTCCCAGCGCCGTCCGACACCCACAGCTCGGTGTCGTCGTCTTTCCACGAGGTGTACGGCGCGTCGCGCAGCTCGAGCTCACCCCGGTCGCCGGTGATCACCAACCACTGGCCCTGCCCCCCGGAGATCCCTGCGTGCACCTCGGCCTCCACGCCCGACTTCCAGCTCAGGACGGCGCGGGTGTCGAGGTCCACGCCGGTCGATCCGACGGTCGACCGGGCCACGACGTCGGCCGGCTCGCCCTGGCCGACCGCCCACAGACAGGCCGAGACGGCGTAGCAGCCCACGTCGTAGAGCGCGCCGCCGCCCCGCGCGGTCTCCAACCGGTAGTTGCCTTCGAGCGAACCGGCGAAGGTGAAGCCGGCCGCGACATGGCGCACCGGGCCGATCTGCTCGAGCCGGGCCTGGGCCAGGCGGACACGGGGGTGCCAGCGATACCAGCTGGCCTCCACGACCAGCAGATCTCCTGCTGCAGTTGCCATCTGGTCGACCTCGGCAGCCGACAACCCGAGCGGCTTCTCGCAGAGCACGTGCTTGCCAGCCAGTAGTGCGGCCAGCGTCCACGGCAGGTGGGCCTCGTTGCTCAGCGAGATGTAGACCGCCTCGACGGCGTCGTCGGCGAGCAACGCCGCATAGTCCGGGTGCACCGTGCGGGGCCCCAGGGCACAAGCGCGCGCCGGGTCGCGAGCGGCGGCGGCCTGCAGCACCGCGCCGGAGGCCACCGCGACCGCCGGCCCCAGGGCCGAGGTCGCCACCATCCCCGCGCCGAGAAAGCCCCAGCGGACCGGATCGGTCACGTAGGCGGCGCGACCGGACGCCCGCCGTCGGCCGCGGACATCGTCGCCGCCTGCATCACCGCGATGTTGCGACGACTGCCCGCCGGGGTCACCGACATCGGCTCCCCCGACAGCAGCTGGTCGGCCAGCTCCCGGTGGAAGGGCTGTGCCGGAGCTGCCGCAACCGCAAGCGCGGTCTCCGAGCCGTCGGGGGCGAACACCGACAGCGCCGCCGGTGCATCCGAGACGGCGAAGCGGTCCTCGAGGACGAGCCCCACCGGGGAGCGGCTGACGATCCGTTCCTGTTGCCAGTGGCCGACGAGCGCACCCTGCGTACCGAGGAGGTAGAACTTCGGCTTGCGGGCGGCGGCGAGATCGGACGCGGTGAACTCCGCCTCCATCCCGCCGGTGAAGTGCAGCAGGACGCGCGTGTGGTCGGCGTTGGTCACGTCGTGCCAGACGCGCTTGTGCGCCGTCGCGGACACCCACTCGACCTGGTGCGGGAAAAGCTCGAGCACCCAGTCCAGGTAGTGGCTGCCCCAGTCGTAGATCGCGCCACCGCTCACCGCCTCGTCGCTGTGCCAGAAGTTGCAGGGGTGGCCGTAGCCGCCGACGAAGCTCTCCAGGTGGAAGACCTCACCCAGCCGGCCCGAGCGCACGGCCTGTGCCACCGCGAGGAAGTCGGCGTCCCAACGCCGGTTCTGGTAGACGGCGAGCGTCAGCCCGGCGCCGGCCGCCGCAGCGATCTGCCGGTCCGCCTCCTTCACCGTCAGGCAGAAGGGCTTCTCCACCACGACGTGCTTGCCGGCCTGCAGAGCGCGCAGCACCCAGTCGGCGTGCGTGTTGGGCGGGGTGGACACCACGATCAGGTCGACGTCGTCGTCCGCCAGCAGCGCGGCGCCGTCCGCGAACGAGCCGATCGTGGGCACCAGCGTCCGGGCGACCGCCACCCGCAACGGGTTGGGATCGCAGACCGCCTGCAGGACAAGGCCTTCGGTGAGCCCGATCGCGACTGCGTGCTCCGGCCCGATCGCGCCGTAGCCCAGCATGCCGATGCGTACGGGGGGGGCATCCCGCTGCCCGAGCAGGCGTCGCAGCAGCCGGTGCACCAGCCTCGCGAAAAGCGGGTCGGCGTAGGTCTGCCGCGTCGAGCCGACGGTCAGTGTCCCGATGCCTGAGGATGGCCGCCACGTCGCGACCGGGTGGTCGGCGAAGGCAGAGTTCGCGGTCAGCACCTGCTCGACGTCGTCGGCGACCTTCTCCTGCAGCGGCCAGCAGTCGGTCAGCAAGAGCTCGTCCGCACCGAGCCGAGCCGTCACCTCACCGGCGTCGCGCCCTGGCCGCACGCGCACCGGATGCACGGGCAGCAGTCGGCCCGGCACGAGCCCGGCGGCGTCGGTCAGCGCGGTGCTCATGACCGCGCCGACCAGCAGCACCGGCGTGCCGGCGGCCGCGGCCGCGAGCAGCGCGTCCTCGAGTGGCTCCGGCAGGGACGCCGTCCCGAGCACGAGCACCGCGTCCGCGGCCGGATCGAGCCCGACAACCGGCGTCATGCCGGCCCGGCGCAGATAGGTCACGACCGCGTCCGAACAGACACCGGAGGTGAGGACGCTGAGGCAGGTCACGCTGGGATGCTAAGCCGCAGCGCAGCCGGCTGCGATCCCACGTCGGAGCAGTGGCCGCTAGGGCTGGCCGCGCGGGGGCTTGGTCCGACCCGGCTTGACGACCTGCAGGGTCGTGGTGTCGCTCGAGAAGAGCTCGCCGTCGCTCACCTGCACCGACACGGTGTGGAAGCCGGGCTTGAGGTCACACCCGTACAGCACGGTCGGGCCGGTGGCGTCATCGAACAGGCCGTCATTGTCGAGGTCCCACGCGTAGGTGAGCAGGTCGCCGTCAGGGTCGGTCGAGCCCGACGCATCAAGCGTTGCGCTGCTCCTGGCCGGGGTCGTGTAGGGCCCGCCCGCATCGGCGACTGGAGACCGGTTCGGGATGTCGAGGGCCAGCCCGACCACGACCGCGTCGTGGTCGCTGGCCCGGTAGGGGTCCGGCGCGAAGAGGGGCAGGGCGCTGGACTCGCGCTCGAAGCTCGCCTCGCCGGCATCCTGGACGGTGTCGTTGTAGTCGAGCAACGGGATCTCGTCGGCGTTGGTGTGCCAGGACGTGGCGCCGGTGACCTGGGAGTTGAGAGATGGGTTGGCGAGCGCGTAGTCAAGATAGCCGAGCTGGCCGTCGAACAGGTAGGTGTAGGCGTCCTCACCCACGAACCGCTCGAGCAGGTCGGTGTAGCCGGCTGCCTCGAGGGCGGTGATCGGCCGCTCGTTGCGGTAGCTGTTGAGGTCACCGATCACGAGGACATCGGGGTCGCCGCTCCTGGTCGGGTCGGTGGTGAGCCAGTCGGCGAGGGCCTGCGCCGCGGCCGTGCGGGTGCCGTCGCAGTTGCCCGAGCCGTCCAGCGGCGAGTCGTCGCCGGCGCCGCAGCCGGAGCCCTTGGACTTGAGGTGGTTGACGACGGCGGTGAAGCGCGCGCCGGTCCCGACCTCGTCGAAGGTCTGGGCCAGGGCCGGGCGGTTGCGCATCGTGTCGAAGCGCACGTCGACACTGGCGTCGAGAACGGCGGGCGTACCGGCCGGGGTGACACTGGCCGGCCGGTAGACGAAAGCCTGCTTGATGGCGTCGGTCCCGACGACGCCGGTGCGGATGACGTCGTACGTGCCAGGCGCTGTCGCGGTGTTGAGCGCGGCGACCAGGTCGGACACGGCCACGTCGTCATCGTTCTGGATCTCGATCAGACCCAGCACATCGGCGTCCAGACCCACCAGTGCGGCGACGATCTTGGCTCGCTGGCGGTCGAGCTCGGCAACCGAGTCGGCGCCACGGCAGTCCAGCGTGCCGGTCGGGCCGCATGGACCGGCGCTCGTGGACGAGGTCGTGTCGATCGTCGTGAAGTAGTTGAGAACGTTGAAGCTCGCCACGGTGAGCCGGCCGCCGACCGCGTCCGGAGCCGCCGGCCGCGGGCTCGCGGGTGTGAAGGCGTAGTCCGCGCCGGCGACCGGGCGAAGTTTCCAGGCCCCGAAGGAGTACTCGAACACGCCGGTGAGGCCAGCGGTGGTGTCGCCGCCGCGGAAGAAGTTGCCGGTGGACAGGCCGGGCGTCGGGAAGTAGTACGCCTCGTTGTCTCGCGGCCCGCTCGTCGCGTCGTTCTGGTCGTTGCTGTTGTCGTCGAGGATGATCCGCCGGGTAGCGAGGTCGGCAAGGAAGGCCGAGTAGCCGGCCTCGCTCGGTGCGTTGACGTGGGTGAACTGGTGCGGCCGCTCGCCGGCAGTCAGCACGA
>JBBSKF010000137.1:0-9492 GCA_038256525.1 Mycobacteriales bacterium
CGCCGCCAGCGCCGTCGTGATGGGGACAGCCGCGACCAGCCCGATGCTTCCGACGAGAGTACGGACGACCTCCTCGGCCACCGGTCCGTTGGTGAGCGTGCCGACCAGGCCCTCCCCCGAGGTCGTGAACACGACGAGCAACGGCAGGGAGGCGCCTGCGTACGCGAGCAGAAGGGTGTTGACCAACGAGGCGACATGATCGCGCCCCACCCGCAGGCCGGCGTTGTAGAGCGCCCGGACGGGCATCGCCGGGTCGGCGGCCCGCAACTCGTAGACCGCCGAGACCTGCGTGACCGTGACGTCGTCGAGGATGCCGAGCGCGCCGATGACGATGCCGGCGAGCAGCAGTCCGCGTAGGTCCAGGTCCCCGAACAAGGCCTGCACGAAGCTCGCCTCGTCACTGGTCAGACCGCTGAGCGAGGCCAGCTCGGCGAACAGGGTCGCGAGCGCAAGGGTGAGCAGCAGGCTGGCGGCGGTGCCGACGACTGCCGTGGCGGTCCGCACGCTGGGTCCATGCCCGAGCAGCAGCACGAGCAGCATCACCGCGCTGGCCCCGACGGTCGCCGTCAGCAGGGGTGGCCGCCCGTCCAGCAGCGCCGGCACCAGCCACAGCACGAGCAGGAGCAGGCTCACCCCGAGACCAGCAAGCGCGAGCAGTCCACGCACCCGCCCGAGGGCCACCACGGCGACGGCGAACAGCAGGGCCAGCGCGGCCAGTGATCGGCCGCGCTGGACATCCGACAGCTGGTAGCGCTCCTCCAGGGGGAGGTCCCCGGGACTGCGGATGAGCACGACCCGGTCACCGACGTCGGTGCGGCCCGTCGCATTCTCGCCACTGACCTGCGTCACCGACGCGCCGGTGTCGCTGCCCTCGTCGACCCGGACGGTGACCTGCTGGCAACCAGCCTCGCCGCCGATCACCTCGCCTCCGGACGTTTCGCCGGACGGTCCCGGCCCGGGCTCACCGCAGGAGGACTCGGCGATGGCGCTCACCGTGCCACGCACGCGCTCGCCCGACTCGGGGAGCTGATCCGCGGCCTGCCCGCCGTCCGGCCGCAGCAGCACGAGACCGATCACGGTCGCGACCACCAGCAGGGCGACCAATCCCGCGAGGACCTGCCGGCCGCGCATCACCGCCGGAGCGAGGGCGTGCTCACCGTGCGCGTGGGGGTGCCTGGGCTGCGTCACGGCCCTACCGTGGCACGCCCCGCAGAGTCAGCCGTCGCGGCGGGCCGATCAGCACCCGGCCCGGTCAGCTGCTGACGAGCTCACGGAGGGCCGCCGCGAGCTCTGCCGGCGCTGCCCGACGGGTCCAGACCATCCGCGCACCGGCCTCGATCAACGCACCGACGCGGTCCTCGTGGGCCACCTGCGCCACGCACACCGTGTGAGGGGCGTACGGCAGCACCGACCGCAGCACGTCCTCGCCCGACATCATGCTCAAGCTGTCCTCGACCAGGAGCAGGTCGGGTTGTTCGGCGATGACGAAACCGACTGCCTCGGCGCCGTTCTCCAACCCGGTCATGACCTGGATGCCGGCACCGCGCAGGGCATCGGCGAGCGTGTCGCGAAACCATCCTTGCGGTGCACGAGCACTGCCCGGCAGGGCGCCGTGGAGGCGAGGGTGTGGGCACTGTCCCGGAGCTGATCCTGGGTGCGGTCGACGAGCGCTTCGTGCTGTCGGCGCAGCACCTCCAGGCGACGGGACACGTCCAACCGGCCCTCACGTGTCGGGCTCGTCGCGAGGGCTGCCCGCTCTGAGCTCCGGCGGGCCCGGTTCCAGCGTTCGATCCCCCCGAGCTGGTCCCGGATGACGTCGACCTCCCCGCGGGGCAGCCACTGCGGGAGTTCAGCTGCCTGCCGCCGGGCCACAACGGTGCCTGCTGTCGGGGTGATGAGGGTCACGTCGTCTCGGTCCTTTCGCAGCAGGATCATGGCCGCAAACTTGAAGCAGCAATCGCCTCGAAGGCCCTCCGCTCAGCCGAGAAAGCACACCTCAGCGCGACGACCTCGTCAAGTTGAACTCACGATGTCCGCCCCCCGGCTCGGCTCCGTCAGCGTTCGGGGTAGGAATTGTCACAACCTGTCCTGCCCGCCCCACCGACTGGACTCCAACACGTGCGCACCTGGCCCGGCACGCCCTACCCGTTGGGTGCCACCTACGACGGCTCCGGCACCAACTTCGCGCTGTTCTCCGAGGTCGCCGAACGGGTGGAGCTCTGCCTGTTCGACGACGACGGGACCGAGCAGCGGGTGCGGCTGCCGGAACGGGACGCCTTCGTCTGGCACGGCTACCTACCGAATGTCGGCCCCGGCCAGCGCTACGGCTACCGCGTCCACGGACCGTACGACCCGGCGCGCGGCCAGCGCTGCAACCCGAGCAAGCTGTTGCTCGACCCGTACGCCAAGGCAGTGGACGGCGAGATCGACTGGGCCCAGGCCTGCTTCTCCTACACCTGGGGCAAGGAGGACTCCTACAACGAACAGGACTCCGCAGCCCACATGAGCAAGTCGGTCGTCATCAGCCCGTTCTTCGACTGGGACAACGACCGGCATCCGCACACGCCCTACAACGAGACCCTCATCTACGAGGCACACGTCAAGGGTCTGACGATGACCCATCCGGACATTCCGCAGGATGTACGAGGCACCTACTCGGCGCTCGCCCATCCGGTCATGCTGGAGCACTACCGGAAGATCGGCGCCACCGCGATCGAGCTGATGCCGGTGCACCAGTTCGTGCACGACAACCACCTCGTGGACCGCGGCCAGCGCAACTACTGGGGTTACAACACGATCGGCTTCTTCGCGCCGCACAACGACTACGCCAGCTTCGGCTCGCGCGGTCAGCAGGTGCAGGAGTTCAAGGCGATGGTCAAGGCGCTGCACTCCGAAGGCCTCGAGGTGATCCTCGACGTCGTCTACAACCACACCGCCGAGGGCAACCAGCTCGGCCCGACGCTGTCGTTCCGCGGTATCGACAACGCCAACTACTACCGGCTGGTGGACGACGACCCGAAGCACTACTACGACACGACCGGCACCGGCAACACGTTGCTGATGCGCAGCCCGCACGTCCTGCAGCTGATCATGGACTCGCTTCGCTACTGGGTCACCGAGATGCGCGTGGACGGCTTCCGCTTCGACCTGGCCTCCTCGCTGGCCCGGCAGTTCCACGAGGTCGACCGGCTGTCGGCCTTCTTCGACCTGGTCCACCAGGACCCGATCGTGAGCCAGACCAAGCTCATCGCCGAGCCGTGGGACATCGGCTACGGCGGTTACAACGTCGGTGGCTTCCCGCCGCTCTGGACGGAGTGGAACGGCAAGTACCGCGACACCACGCGCGACTTCTGGCGTGGGGAGCCGGCCGCCCTCGCCGAGTTCGCTTCCCGGCTGACCGGGTCGGCGGACCTCTACGAGAACGACGGGCGGCGCCCCTACGCCTCGATCAACTTCGTCACGGCGCATGACGGGTTCACCATGCACGATCTGGTGTCCTACAACGACAAGCACAACCAGGCCAACGGCGAGGACGGCAATGACGGCGAGAGCCACAACTCGTCGTGGAACTGCGGCGTCGAGGGCGAGACCGACGACATCGAGGTCATCGCCCTTCGCGAGCAGCAGAAGCGGAACTTCCTCACCACGCTGTTCCTGTCCCAGGGCGTCCCGATGCTGCTGCACGGTGACGAGCTGGGGCGCACCCAGGGTGGCAACAACAACGTCTACGCCCAGGACAACGAGATCGCCTGGGTGGACTGGGAACGCGCGAAAGACTTCGAGGTGCTCACCGAGTTCGTCTCGCGGCTGTCCCAGCTCCGCAAGGAGCATCCGATCTTTCGGCGCCGCAAGCACTTTCGTGGCCGGCCGGTCAAGGGCACGGAGATCCAGGACATCGGCTGGTTCACGCCGGCCGGTGAGCAGATGGGGGAGGAAGACTGGGAGCACGGCATCACCAAGTCGGTGACCGTCTTCTTGAACGGCGAGGGCATCCGCGACCCGGATGCGCGAGGAGAGCGGGTGACCGATGACTCGTTCTTCCTGCTGTTCAACGGCTACCACGACCCCATCGAGTTCACCCTGCCCGACCTCGGGGCGGGCGAGCGGTGGCAGGTCGAGATCGACACGGCCGCTCCGATGCTGGGCGACGCCGAGGAGCGGTCGGCAAAGATCGGCGAGGCCTTCGTCGTCGACGCCCGCTCGGTGCGGGTCCTGCGGAAGATCTTCTGAGGGTGCTCCCGCGCCCCGGTCGCCCCGTGCCCGTCTCGACCTATCGCGTGCAGCTGCGGCCGCCGGCCGACGACCACCCCGGGTTCGACTTCGACGACGCGGCGCGGATCGTGCCGTACCTGGCGGATCTCGGTGTCACGCACCTCTACTGCTCGCCCTGCCTGCAGGCCGCGCCGGGGTCGGCGCACGGCTACGACGTCGTGGACCACAGCCGGCTGAACGACGAGCTCGGCGGCCGGCCGGCGTTCGACCGGATGACGGCCGCCTGCAGAGCGGCCGGGCTCGGGATCGTGCTCGACATCGTTCCGAACCACATGGCGGTCAGCCCGCCGCAGTCGCAGAACGCCCAGTGGTGGTCGGTGCTGCGTGACGGGCCTTGCTCTCCGAACGCGCAGTGGTTCGACATCGACTGGAGCGGCGACGGGCGGGTGCTGGTGCCAGTGCTCGGGGGACCGCTCGCGCAGGTGGCCGGTGACCTCGAGCTGCTGGGCGATCGCATCCGCTACTTCGGGCACGAGCTGCCCATCTCACCCGGGACGCGGGTCGAGGGCGACGTCCTGGCCACGCTCGATGCCCAGCACTACCGCCTGAGCGACTGGCGCGAGGCCAAACAGGCGCTGAACTACCGCCGCTTCTTTGACGTCACGGAGCTGACCGGCGTACGCGTCGAGCTGCCGCCGGTGTTCGAGGCGACCCACCGGCTGGTCCTCGACCAGGTGGCTGCCGGCGTGGTCGATGGTCTGCGGGTCGACCACCCGGACGGGTTGGCCGACCCGGGGGGCTATCTGAGTGAACTGGCCGCCGCCACCGGCGGCTCCTGGGTGGTCGTGGAGAAGATCCTCGAGCCGGGCGAGGAACTGCCTGCGAGCTGGCAGACCGCGGGGACCACCGGCTACGACGTCCTCAACGACCTGCTCGGGCTGTTCGTCGACCCGGCAGGGGAGCAACCGCTGACCGCCCTGTGGAACGAGGTCACCGGGGACGACGCGAGCTACGAGCAGGTCGTCGCAGGCACCAAGCGGCTGATCCTGTCCGACGTGCTGCCGGCGGAGGTGAACCGGCTGACCGACGTCGCGATGCGCGTCTGCGAGCTGGACCCGTCGCTGTGGAACGTGTCACGGGCAGCGTTGCGCGCAGCGCTGGTCGAGGTGCTCGCCTCGTTCGGCGTCTACCGGGCGTACCTGCCGGCAGCCGGTCCGGCCGGGCCGGTCGCCCGAGAGCACGTGGTTCACGCCGTCGACGCTGCGAGAGCCGCGGCGCCCGAGCGGGCAGCCGAGATCGACCTCGTCCAGCGGCTCGTCCTGGCCGAGGGTCCACCCGGACCCGCGGCACAGGAGTTCGTCACGCGCTTCCAGCAGACCTGCGGACCCGTGATGGCCAAGGGGGTCGAGGACACCGCCTTCTACCGCTACCTGCGGCTGACTGCGCTCAACGAGGTCGGCGGCGACCCGGGCCGGTTCGGACTGACGACGCCGCAGTTCCACCAGGCGAACGTCGTCCGCCAACGGGACTGGCCCCTGACGATGACGACGCTGTCGACGCACGACACCAAGCGGTCTGAGGACGTGCGCGCCCGACTCGTGCTGCTCTCGCAGTGCCCGCAGGAGTGGCGGGAGGCCGTCGGCCGGTGGGGCGCCCTCGCGAGGCCCTACCGCGCGCCGGCCGGCCCGGACCCGGCCACCGAGCAGCTGGTCTGGCAGACCCTCGTCGGCGCCTGGCCGCTGAGCGCCGACCGCGCGGCCGCCTATCTCGAGAAGGCCACCCGCGAAGCCAAGGACGGCACGTCCTGGGTCGATCCGGCGCCCGAGTTCGATCGGGCCGTCGAGACTTTCGTTCGAGGAGTGCTCTCCGATGCCCAGCTCTGCTGCGACATCGAGGCCTTCGTCGACCGCCTGGCACCGGCCTGGCACATGACAGCGCTGGCCCAGAAGGCGATCCAGCTGACGGTGCCAGGAGTCGCCGACACCTACCAGGGCACCGAGCTGTGGGACCTGTCCCTGGTCGACCCGGACAACCGGCGGCCGGTCGACTGGGACGAGCGACGCCGGCTGCTCGCCGCAGTCACCGGCCCGCCGCCCCCTGTCGGCGCGACAGGGGCGGCCAAGCTCCATGTGGTCACCCGGCTGCTGCGGCTGCGGCGCGACCTCCCCGAGCTGTTCTTGGCCGACTCCTCCTACGAGCCGCTGGAGGTGGGCGACCGCGCTGTCGGGTTCCTGCGGGCCGGCCGGCTGGCAACGATCGCCCCGGTCCGGGGGCTGTCGGTCGCCGACAGCGGCTGGGGCGGGGACAGCGCCCGGCTGCCGTCCGGGAGCTGGCACGACGTGCTCGCGGGAGTGACCCACGCCGGCGGCGAGCACCGCATGGGCGATCTTCTCGGGACGTTCCCGGTCGCCGTCCTACTGCGCTCCGCGGAGGCCGAATGACCACCTTCCGGGTCTGGGCCCCGCACGCCACCACCGTCGAGGTGGCGGTCGCTGATGAGCGCCACGACCTGTCCGGCCCCACCGCCGGCTGGTGGCAAGCGACCGTCGACAGCGCGGCCGCCGGCACCGACTACGCCTACGTGCTGGACGGCGGCCAAGCCCGACCCGACCCCCGCAGCGCCTGGCAGCCGCACGGCGTGGACGGACCGTCCCGCGTCGTGGACCACAGCGCCTTCGCCTGGACCGACTCCGCGTGGCGGGGCATGCCCCTGGCGGGCTGCATCCTCTACGAGCTGCACATCGGCACCTTCACCCCGGAAGGCACCTTCGACGCTGCCGGCGCTCGGCTTGACCACCTCGTCGACCTGGGTGTCTCAGCGGTCGAGCTGCTCCCCTGCAACGCGTTCGCCGGCCGGTGGGGCTGGGGCTACGACGGGGTCGCCTGGTTCGCGGTGCACGACCCGTACGGCGGGCCAGAGGGGCTGAAACGCTTCGTCGACGCCTGCCATGCCCGCGGCCTCGGCGTCGTGATGGACGTGGTGCACAACCACCTCGGCCCGGCCGGGAACTACCTGGGCGAGTTCGGTCCGTACCTCACCGACGCCCACACCACGCCCTGGGGATCGGCCGTCAATCTCGACCGGCCCGGGTCGGACGAGGTGCGCCGCTACGTCATCGACAACGCCCTCATGTGGCTGCGCGACTACCACCTGGACGGCCTGCGGCTGGACGCCGTGCACGCCCTCGTCGACGAGCGGGCGACGCACCTGCTCGAGGAGCTCTCGATCGAGGTCGAGGCGCTCGGTGCCCGGTTGCACAAGCCGCTCTTCCTCATCGCCGAGAGCGACCTCAACGACGCCCGGATGGTGAGCTCGCGCGAGGCCGGCGGCAACGGGCTGGACGCGCAGTGGGCCGACGACGTGCACCACGCGCTGCACGCGAACCTCACCGGTGAGACCGCTGGATACTACGGCGACTTCGCGGGTCTGCCGGCGCTCGCCACGGTGCTGACCGGTGTGTTCCTGCACGACGGCATCTGGTCGTCGTTCCGATCGCGCACCCATGGACGCCCCGTGCCGCCGACCGTGTCGGGACACCGCTTCGTGGCCTACCTGCAGGACCACGACCAGGTCGGCAACCGGGCGACCGGGGACCGCATCTCGACAATGCTGTCCGACGGCCTGCTGAAGGTCGGCGCCGCTCTGGTGCTGACCTCGCCGTTCACACCGATGCTCTGGATGGGCGAGGAGTGGGCGGCGCGCACCCCCTGGCAGTTCTTCTCCGACCACGAGGGCGAGCTCGGCGACGCGGTGCGCAAGGGTCGACGCGCGGAGTTCGCCGCGCACGGCTGGGCCACCGAGGACATCCCCGACCCGCAGGCGGAATCGACCGTACGCGCCTCGACGCTCGACTGGGCCGAGCTCGACGGGCCGCGGCACGCCGCCCACCTGGCCTGGACCCGGGACCTGATCGCGCTGCGGCGGCTGCGGCCCGAGCTGTCCGACGGTCGACGCGACCGGGTCCAGGTGACGCACGACCACGGCAGCTGGCTCGTCGTGCGGCGCGGCGCGGTGGCTGTGGTGTGCAACCTGGGCCCCGAGCGGCAGCCGGTGCCCCTTCCCGGCAGCGCCCAGGCGGTGCTGCTGGCCAGCGAGCGCGGCTTCGTCCACGCCGATGGTGTGGCTGAGCTCGACGGGGAGTCGGTGCTGGTGCTCGAGCTGAGCGACGGACCTGCCTGATCGGTGCTGCGCGGCATCGCCACCGGACGCGGCGGCGACTCCCCCGTCCTGCGCCCTCGCGCCTCGGCTCCGGGTCGAGTCCTCGAGGTCGTCCGCGCCCTGGTTCCGGGGGTTCGCGGCACCGGCTGAGTCCGCCTGACCAGGCGCCACCCGCCCCCCCGGCCCCCCGGCCCCCCGGCCCCCCGGCCCCCGGGCCCCCGGCCCCCCGGCCCCCAGAGGCATCTCGGTGCCACCACCTCCCGCTCGGCGCTCCGGTGCGGCACCGAGTTCAGCTGGCCGGCGCCTGCCGGGCCAGAACGGACAGCCGGCTGACCGCGCGCAGGTACTTCTTGCGGTAGCCCCCGCGCAGCAGGTCCGCGGGGAAGAGCCGGTCCAGCGCCACCCCGCTGGACAGCACCGGGATGTCCCGGTCGTAGAGCCGGTCCGCCAGCACCACGAGGCGCAGCGCATCGACCTGGTCGGTCACCGGCCGTACACCCGTCAGGCCGACCAACGGGACCCCGTCGACCAGCGCGCCGTAGCGCGAGGGGTGCAGACCGGCCAGGTGGGCGAGCAGGTCGTCGAAGTTGTCGCAGGTCGCACCCGGCCGGACCCCGGTGGCAGTCACCACGCCCGCCTCCTCGGCCGGCGGCGGTGCGGCCGGCAGCCCGCGATGGCGGTAGTCCTCACCGTCGATCCGGATCGACTCGAAATGCCTTGCCAGACTTTGGATCTCGCGGCGGAAGTCCTGAGCTGCGAACCGTTCCTCCCCGAGCGACCCGGGCAGCGTGTTGGAGGTGGCGGCGACCCGTACGCCCGCCTCGACGAGCCTTGCGAGCAGGCTCGACACGAGCACCGTGTCACCCGGGTCATCGAGCTCGAACTCGTCGATGGCCAGCAGCCGGTGACCCGACAGCGCCTGCACCGTCGCCCCGAAGCCGAGCGCCCCGACAAGGTGGGTGAGCTCGACGAAGGTCCCATATGCCCGCGGCTCGGGGCTCTCGTGCCACAGCGAGGCCAGCAGGTGGGTCTTGCCGACACCGAACCCCCCGTCGAGGTAGACGCCGGGGCGGCCACTCGGTTCGCGCCGACGACCGAACCGCCGGGCCGGTTGCACCTCC
>JBBSKF010000138.1:0-9360 GCA_038256525.1 Mycobacteriales bacterium
ATCGGGGACCTGCTCAACGCGGAAGGCGCACTCGCCCTGCTCAACGTCGGGGACCTGTCCCCAGCGCAGCTCGCCGCGCTGCAGGACCTTGCGGGCACCGCCGAACAGGCTGCCGCCATCACCGAGCTGACCGAGCAGATCGCGGCCGCTGAGGCCGCCATGCCCGCACCTGAGGTGGTCACCGCGTCGGCGCTGCTGCCTGATCTGGACACCAGCGTGCTTGACGGCGACGTCCTCGGTGTCGGCGAGCTGACCGCCATCCAGGAAGACCTGGCAGCCATCACTGACGGCCTGACGGATGCCGAGCTCACGGCGGCTCTCACCACCCTGATCGCCGACCTGCAGTCCGCGTTGGACGGGATCCTCAACGGCCAGCTGGACGACCTGCTCGGGAACCTGCCGATCATCGGCGGCCTGCCGCTGCCCGACCTGCTCGACCTGCTCGACGTCTCCCTGCTCGAGCTGGGGGCGCTCAATGTGAAGACGCTCGCCAGCAGCGGCGCCACGGACAGCGCTGACGTGACCGGTTCGCTCGACGGGCTCAACGTGCTCGGCACCGACCTGCTCGCCTCCGGCCCGCTCGACATCGCGTCGCTGCTCGGTGGCGGCGGCCTGGGTGCGCTACAGGGAACGGTGAACGGCCTGCTGGGAACGGTCACCGACGTGCTCGACGGCGTCGGGGTCGTCCTGCCGCTCCCCGTGGTCGAGATCCTCAAGGTTGTCGAGGAGGACGTGTCCGAGGCCAACGGCACCAAGACCTCCCGGGCTGGCGTCGAGGCGCTGTCCCTGACCTGGGCGCTCGACAAGCTCAACATCCCCGGTGGACTCGCCCAGGGTGGTCTGCCAGTCGTCGGGGCACTTGGTGGCCCGCCGATCCCCGCGCCGGGCGCACTGCGGACCGCGGCGCTGCCGACCGCTTCGCTGACCAGCCTGCTGTCCGAGCCGCTGTCCCTGGTGCTCGGCGACCTGACGGACACGGCCGTGTTCCGGGCCAACGCCGCCACGCCGACGACGGTCGTCCCCGTGGGCGGCACGCCGCCGGCAGCGGCACCAGGGGCGCAGCTGCCCCGCACCGGAGCGAGTGCGGCCATCGCCGTGCTCGGTGTGATTCTCATGGGCGCAGCGGTCATCGCCCGCCGTCGCCAGAGCTCGATCGCCGACCCGATCGGCTGAGCTGAGCTGCCACGCCTGACGTGGCATCGCTGACGACGGGCGCCGCGCTCTCCCCACAGGAGAGCCCGGCGCCCGTCGCTGTGCTCAGCGCATCCACGGATAGGGGTTGTCGAGCTCGAGGCCCCAGCGGGTGTCGGTGTGCTGGAGCTGTTCGCCGGTCCGGTCGTGGTCGTCGTCGTGCCCGGGCGAGATCTTCGCGGTGTTCACAGGGCGGGCAGCCTGTGAACACCCCGAAGATCTTGGGCGGTACTGGCTGGGTGTAGGTCGGGTGGCTGCGCGGGGGGTGGACAGGCAGGATTCGCGTCCGAGGCGGGCGGTCGCGCCGCTCAGCCGATCGCGGGCGCCCGTGTGCACGGAGAGCCGCATGCTCGGCGCCGAAGCAGGCGGACCGCCCGCCTCCAGACCTACGCTGGCCCCATGACGACGCCGACCCCTTCGAGCCCCGCCCGGGCGTTCCTCGTCTACTCGGCGCTGCGTCTGGCGCTGCTGCTGGTGACCTTCGCCGTGCTGTACGTCCTGGGCGTCGACGGGCTGCTGGCCATCGGCGGCGCGGTTCTCGGCTCGGCCCTGTTCAGCCTTGTGCTCCTGCGGCCGCAGCGGGACGCGTTCACGTCCGCATCGATCGCCCGGGCCGACCGGCGGCGCGCCGAGAAGGCCGATCGCCGTGCCCGCCTCGACGGTTCTGGTCCAGCAGCAGGCTGACCGGCTACCGACCGTTCTGCGAGAAGTGCTGATAGTCGCGCAGTGTCCGGAACGTGCCGCCCCACTCCCACCCGACGGCGGCGAAGGCCCGCGTCACCGCCCCGCCTGCCAGCACCATGCCAGGCCGGACATCGCCCCGGTCGACGTAGGCGCGCCCGGCCGGCGGCTCGACGGTGCTGCCTCGTACATAGGGGTTCTGGACGGGGTTGAGGTCGATCGCCCGGCCGTAGGCGTGCTCGGAGAAGGTGCTCCCGCCTGTCGTGAACCGGCAGTTGTAGGCCGAGGTGACATTGGCTGCCATCACCCGGTCGTCGTCGCCGCCGTACCTGTCCGCTGTCTCGACGAGGGCAAGGGGAAAGGCGGCGTCGTACAGCGATCGAAAGACCCTGACCACCGCGTCGGCGACGTCCTCGTGCACGACCAGCTCGCCCTGGCGTGTGCCGCCCGCCAGGTCGCGGTAGGAGATCTCGATCAGGCGCAGGTCGGCCACCGGCACCGGGCAACCGGACCGATGAGAGCTGCCGAGACGCTCCGCGCTGACGGCAAGCACGGCGGACCGGAACGCGGGAGCGATGGCCGGCGGCATGGGTGACGGTGGCAGCGTCGAGGGGGAGGGGGCCGGCGCCGCGGCGGGGGCCGGTGACGATGGCGTCGGGCTCACCACCACCGCTGCGACGGCCGGTTCGGCTTGCTCGCGGCCATCGCCCATGATTGTCGCGCCCATGATCGCTGCGGCAGTGACGGCCCCGGCACAGAGAAGCCCCGCCACGGCGAGCAGGACCTGTCGTACCGGCATGGCCACATCGTTGCGCAATTGCGACCGGGTATGCGGCCAGACTTCCTGCGCAGGAGATGATCCGGAGTTAGTGTCCGCGCAGATCGGCACCCGACCGGGCCGCCGACGGTGAAGGTGGAGGGTCGATGCGCAACACGCGACGACAGTCCTTTTCGCGGCGGGGCGGGATCGCCCTGGGACTTGCCGGCCTGTTGGTCGGCACCGCGGCGTGTGGTGGGAACGACCCCGGCGGTGACGGCGGTGATTCGGGTGCGGCCGAGACCGGCGGCACCATCGTGTTCGGGACGTCCACCGATCCGGTGAGCATGGACGGCGCCTACGTCAGCGATGGTGAGTCCCTGCGCGTCGTCCGGCAGCTGTTCGAGACGCTCGTGACGACCAAGCCGGGCGGCACCGAGATCGAGCCGTTGCTGGCGACGGAGTACGAGCCGAGCAACGAGGGCAAGACCTGGACGTTCACGCTCCAGGAGGGAGTGAAGTTCCACGACGGCACCGACTTCGACGCCGAGGCCGTCTGCTTCAACTTCGACCGCTGGTACAACTTCTCCGGCGTCCAGCAGAGCGCGTCGGTGTCCTACTACTGGCAGACCGTGTTCTCCGGCTACGCCAAGAACGAGGACCCGGAGCTCGGCACGAGCCTCTACAAGGACTGCGTCCCGCAGGACGGCAAGGCGGTCATCAACCTGACGTCGTCCTCGGCCTCGTTCCTGTCCGGGTTGGCACTCGCGTCGTTCTCGATCGCGAGCCCCGCGGCCCTCGAGAAGTTCGAGGCCGACAAGGTCACGGGTACGGGTGAGGAGCCCCGGTTCGAGGGCACCTTCGGCACGAAGAACCCCATCGGCACGGGACCTTTCAAGCTCGAGACCTTCGAGCCGGACAACCGCCTGGTGCTCGCCCGCTTCGACGACTACTGGGGTGACAAGGCCAAGCTCGACAAGGTGATCTTCAAGCCGATCGCGGACGGACCAGCCCGCCGTCAGGCACTGCAATCAGGTGAGATCCAGGGCTATGACCTCGTCGACCCTGCCGACCTCGACCCGCTGAAGTCAGCCGGTTTCCAGGTCCTCGAACGGCCCGCCTTCAACGTCGGCTACGTCGGCTTCAACACCGCCAAGCCGCCGTTCGACAACCTCAAGATCCGGCAGGCGGTCGCCCACGCCCTCAACCGCGAGGCGCTCGTGAAGGCGAAGTACCCGCCGGGAGCCGAGGTCGCCACCCAGTTCATGCCACCGAGCCTGTTCGGTTACTCCGACAGCGTCACCGAGTACCCCTATGACCTCGCCAAGGCCAAGTCGCTGATCGCCGAGTCCGGCGTCGCGAACCCCACGCTCGAGTTCTGGTATCCGACGGGCGTCAGCCGGCCGTACATGCCGGACCCGCCGGCGAACTTCCAGGCCTTCTCCGCCGACCTCGAGGCCGCCGGCTTCACCGTCGTCCCGAAGTCGGCTCCGTGGAATCCGGACTACCTCAACGCCGTCGACACCGGCGGCACGGGGATGCGCCTGCTCGGCTGGACCGGAGACTTCGGAGACCCCGACAACTTCATCGGGACCTTCTTCCGGACCAAGCAGACTGCCTGGGGTCCGCTGGAGCAGAGCATCTACACCGACCTCGAGGCAGCCCGCGCGGAGTCCGACGAGGCCGAGCGCACCAAGCTGTACGAAGCGGTGAACGTCAAGATCATGGAGTTCCTGCCGGGTGTGCCGTACGTCCACACCAAGCCGGCGCTCGCCTTCGCGAAGGGCGTCACGGGCTTTGTGCCGAGTCCGGTGAGCATCGAGGACTTCTCCAAGGTCTCGCTCACGTCCTGATGACCTCGCGCCTCGAGGCGCTGACCCCGCCTTGCTGAAGTTCGCCGTACGCCGCCTGCTCCTGCTTGTCCCGATCCTGCTCGGGCTCTCGATCCTGGTCTTCCTGTTCGTCCGGGCCCTGCCCGGCGGACCGGAGACGGCCCTGCTGGGTGAGCGCCTGACGCCCGAGCGGGCGGCAGCGGTGCGGGCGGCGTACGGCCTCGACCGGCCCGTGTACGAGCAGTACGTCTCGTACATGGGCAAGGTCGCGAAACTCGACTTCGGTGTGTCCATCCAGAGCCAGCGGCCGGTCTCGGAAGAGATCGGTCGGCGCTTCCCCGCCACGGTGGAGCTCGCGACGTTCGCGATCCTGTTCGCGATCCTGGTCGGCATCCCGCTCGGCTTCGTGGCGGGCCGAAGACCGAACTCCTGGCTGGACAACTTCTCCACGGTCGGCTCGCTGATCGGGATCGCCATCCCGGTCTTCGCGCTCGGCTTCCTGCTCAAGTACGTCTTCGCGGTGAAGCTCGGCTGGCTGCCGGGCACCGGCCGACAGGACGTCCGGATCACCACCGAGCACCCGACCGGCTTCTTCGTGCTGGACGGCCTGCTCACCGGCGACCTGCCGGCGGCCTGGGACGCCGTGAAGCACCTGATCCTGCCGGCGATCGCGCTCGGCACGATCCCGCTCGCGATCATCACCCGGATCACCCGGGCGGCGGTGCTCGAAACCAGCAACGAGGACTTCGTGCGGACGGCCGAGGCGAAGGGCATGACCCGGCAGATCGTGACCCGCCGGCACATCCTGCGCAACGCGCTGCTGCCGGTCGTCACCATCATCGGGCTGCAGACCGGGCTGCTGCTGTCCGGCGCGATCCTCACCGAGACGGTCTTCGCCTTCGGCGGGATGGGCTCGTTCATGGCCGATGCGCTGTTCAGCCGGGACTTCCCGGTCATTCAAGGCGGGATCCTCTTCCTGGCAGTGGTGTTCGTTGTCGTGAACCTGCTGGTCGACATCTCCTACGGCTTCATCGACCCACGCGTGCGTACGTCGTGAGCTCGCACCGATGAGCCTGACCCAGGGTGTCGAGCTCGCTGCCGGTGACCGGTCCGGAGAGGCCGCCGGCGGTCTCTACCGTGACGCCCTCCGGCGCCTGCGCCGCAGCCCTACCGCGATCGTCGGCGCCACGCTGGTGCTGCTGTTCGTGTTCGTTGCGGTCTTCGCGCCGCTGCTCGCGCCCTACAGCCCGACCGCCGTCGACCTCACCGACATTCGGCCGGGCGTCTTTCCCGGACCGTCCGCCGAGCACCCGCTCGGGCTGGACCAGCTCGGACGCGACGAGCTCAGCCGGATCATCTACGGCGCGCGCTACTCGCTGCTGATCGGGGTCGTGTCACTCTCGCTCGGCGCCAGCGTCGGGTTGGCCCTCGGGCTGATCGCGGGGGCCTTCGGCGGCTGGGTCGACAGCCTCGTGATGCGGGGTGTCGACATCATGCTGGCCGTCCCGAGCCTGCTGCTGGCCATCGGCGTCGCCGCCCTGCTGGGACCGCGGCTGATCTCGGTGATGATCGCGATCGCCGTGGTCAACGTGCCGATCTTCGCCCGTCTGCTGCGCGGTTCGATGCTCGCTCAACGGCGCAGCGACTACGCGCTCGCGGCCCGCTCGCTCGGCGTCACCCGGAGCCGGATCGTGCTGCAGCACGTGTTCCCGAACAGCCTCGCGCCGGTCATCGTGCAGGGGACGCTGGCGCTCGCCACCGCCATCATCGAGGCCGCTGGCCTCGCCTTCCTCGGCCTTGGATCACCCGACCCGGCGATCCCGGAGTGGGGACGGATGCTCGCCGAGACCAACGCGTTCCTTGCCAGCGCACCGCTGCTCGCGCTGTGGCCGGGGCTCGCGATCGTCCTGTCGGTGATGGGCTTCTACCTGCTCGGCGAGGCGCTGCGCGAGGCGCTCGACCCGAAGCTGCGCCGATGACCGGCCCAGCGGCCGACTCCCTCACCACGGCCTCGCCCCGCGAGGCGGTCCCGGGAGAGGCGCGCGCCGAGCCGCTGCTGAAGATCCGCGACCTGACGGTCACCTTCTCCAGCCGGGGACGCGCGACCGTCCGTGCCGTCGACGGCGTCAACCTCGACGTGGCGGCCGGCTCCACGGTCGGCATCGTGGGGGAGTCCGGCAGCGGCAAGAGCGTCACGTCGCTGGCCGCGATGGGGTTGCTCGGCCGGCGCGGCGTCGAGGTGTCCGGGTCGGTCGACTTCGACGGCTCGGACCTGCTGCACATGCCGGAGCAGGAGCTGCGCGCCGTCCGCGGCCGCGAGATCGCGATGATCTTCCAGGATCCGATGAGCTCGCTGAACCCGGTCCTGACCGTCGGTCGGCAGATCACCGAGATCCTCGTCCGGCACCGCGGGCTGTCCGGGCGCGAGGCCCGCGACCGTGCCGCCGAGCTGCTGAACAGCGTCGGGATCGGCGACAGCCTGCGCCGTCTGAAGTCCTTCCCGCACCAGCTGTCCGGCGGGATGCGCCAGCGGGTCATGATCGCGATGGCGCTGGCCTGTGCCCCTCGGCTGCTCATCGCCGACGAGCCGACCACCGCGCTCGATGTCACGATCTCGGCGCAGATCCTCGAGCTGCTCCGGCGGCTCGTCGTGGACACCCAGACCGCCCTGGTGCTCATCACCCATGACCTCGGCGTGGTCGCGGGGTTGTGCGACACGGTGCACGTCATGTACTCCGGGCGCATCGTCGAGTCGGCCCCACGGCGGCCGCTGTTTGCCGACCCGCGCCACCCGTACACGACGGGCCTGCTCGCTTCCGTGCCGCGGCTGGACGCCCCCCGCAGCGTCCCCCTGCTGCCGATCCCCGGCTCGCCCTCGGACACGCTGCCCTGGGCGAGGGGTTGCGCCTTCTCGCCACGCTGCACTAGGCAGGTCGACGCCTGCCTCGGCGCTCCGCCGGTGCTCGAGCCGCTCGAGCCGTCCAGCCACCTGCTGCGGTGCGTCAACCCGGTGCCGCCGGAGAAGTCCCTCGGATGAGCCTGCTCGAGATTCGTGGCCTGAAGGTGCACTTCCCGATCAAGAAGGGGGTCGTGCTCGACCGGACCGTCGGGCAGGTGCGCGCCGTGGACGGGGTCGACCTGTCGGTCGAGAAGGGCCGTACGCTCGGAGTGGTCGGTGAATCCGGCTGCGGCAAGAGCACTCTCGGTCGGGCGGTCCTGCAGCTCGAGCCGAGCACGGCCGGGACCGTCGTGTTCGACGGACAGGACCTGAGCCGGCTGAAGGGCTCGGCCCTGCGGGCGATGCGCCGCCGGATGCAGATGGTCTTCCAGGACCCGCTCGCGAGCCTCGACCCGCGGCAGAGCGTGGCTTCGGTCCTGGCCGAGCCGCTGCGCACCCACGGGGAGAGGCGGCCGTACGACAAGCGCGTGCGCGAGCTGCTCGACCTGGTCGGGCTGCCCGGCTCGGCGGCCAACCGCTATCCGCACGAGTTCTCCGGCGGTCAGCGCCAGCGCATCGGCATCGCCCGCGCGATCGCGCTGTCCCCCGAGCTGATCATCGCCGACGAACCGGTGTCGGCGCTCGACGTCTCGATCCAGGCGCAGGTCGTCAACCTGCTCGAGGAGCTGCAGGAGCGGCTGGGCCTGACCTACCTGGTCATCGCCCACGATCTTGCCGTCGTGCGGCACATCAGCGACGACGTCGCGGTGATGTACCTCGGGGCCGTGGTCGAGATCGCCGGCTCCGACGAGCTCTACGCGCGGCCGCTGCATCCGTACACGATCGCCCTGCTGTCCGCGATCCCGATCCCGGACCCGGAGGCGGAGGACCGGCGCGAGCGAATGCTGCTGACCGGCGAGCTGCCGTCGGCCGCGGACCCCCCGCCGGGCTGCCGCTTCCACACCCGCTGCCCGTTCCGGCAGCCGACCCGGTGCGCCGACGAGGTGCCGGCGCTGCGGGTGCTCGCGGACGTGCCGGGCTCGCAGGTCGCCTGCCACTACGCCGAGCAGATCCTCGCGGGCGGGCTGAAGCCGGTGCGCGCCGAGGTCGCGGGCCCGGCCGCCCGCCCCGACGATTCCTCTCCCTGATCATCTGGCGCGCGAAGGGCCGGAAACCGGCCCCTTTCTCGCCAGATGATCAGGGAGGGGGGCCGGGGGGGGTCACAGCTCGCGCAGTGACACCTGCCGGAACACCGGGATCGGCTTGCGCTCCAGCGCGTCGCAGGTGAGCTGGTGCTCGCCGCCGCCGGACCGGTCGTAACGCACGACCACCTCGATCCCCGGCCCGCCAGGACCGGCCAGCCGCACCGACCAGGTGTCCGGGCCGGTCCCCTCTTGCCGCACCGGCTCCAGGTCGGCAACCCCCCACCGTCCGGTCGCCTCCCGGGCGAACTGCTGCGCCGCCTGGATCGGCAGCGGCCGGCTGCTGCGCCCGCGCACCCGTCCGGCCGGCAGCCGCCCGGACGTCAGCTCCTCGACGACCCGCACCGCCTCCGCGGCCTCGATCCGGCCGAGGTAGAGGCCATCGGGCAGCACGAGCACGTTGGCGGCGAAGCGGTCACCACCGATGTGGGTGCACTCCCAGGTCTGCTGAGGGAAGCCCCGCGACAGGGCCTTCGCGACCGGTCGGCCGAGCAGCGCGCAGCACCGGTCGTGCCGGCCGTGCGTGCAGACGAGGTAGAGCGGGTGGCCGAGCGGCTCCCAGCCGGTCGGGTCTTCCGCGTCGTACGGCGGGCGCAGCTCCGCCAGCTCGGCATCCTCGGCGACGTGCCGGCGCCACAGCTGCTCCCCGCCGGGCCGGCTGTCCACGGCGTAGACCTCGCGGCCGGTGGTGCGGGGCTGCCCGGCGGCCCGGCGGATGAGCAGCAGCCGGGCTTGGGCCTGGTTCGCTGTACGCGCCAG
>JBBSKF010000139.1:0-9194 GCA_038256525.1 Mycobacteriales bacterium
CGTGTCGACGTCCTTGACCGTGTAGCGACTGTCCCCGCCGGTGTTGCCCAGGACCTCACCGGGATACCAGTTGTTGGTGACCTCATGGTCGTCCCACTGGACGAACTGCGGCACCTGCGCGGCGAACCGGCGCACGTTGTCATCGAGCAGGTTGTAACGGTACTGACCGCGGTACTCGTTCAGCGTCTCGGCGACCTTGCTCTTCTCCGGGGTGACCACGTTGCGCCAGACCGTGCCGTCCGGGAGGGCGACCGTCTCCTGCAGCGGTCCGTCCGCGTAGACACTGTCGCCCGAGTGCAGGAAGAAGTCCGGATCGAGCTGCCGGACCGCCTCGAAGCCCTTCATGCCGCCGGTGTCGGGGTTGATCCCCCAACCCTGCCCCGCGACGTCACCCGACCACGCGAAACTGACATCGCGGCGGTCGGACGGGGCGGTGCGCAGCGTCCCGAGCAACGGCTGGCTGGAGTGCCCGGCGTTGCCGTTCTCAGCGAAATGTACGCGGTAGAAGAGCTCGGTCCCTGCCGGCAGGCCGGTCAGCTGGACCTTCCCGGTGAAGTCCGTGTCGGGACCCACCTCGACCGCGAAGCGTCCTCGCGGGCCCCGGAAGCGCTCGGTCGCTGCGACCTCGACGACCATCCGGGCCGGTCGGTCGGTCTTCGACCAGATCACCCCCGAACTGGCCGTGACGTCGCCGCTCTGCACGCCCCACCCGGTAGCCGGCCGGGACGTCCGCAGCCCCGGCGCGGCGTACGCGCTCGGTGTCGGACCGAGCAGGGCGCCGGCCCCGGTGGCACCGCCGACAGCGGCGACGGCGCGCAGCAGCTGCCGCCTCGACAGGGTGGGATCGGGCAGGTTCGACATGTGCTCTCCTTGCCGTGCCAGGTGACCGTCGGGGCCGAAGGTGACGGGTCCGGCAGACCACCAGGCAACGAGCAGGTGAGCCCGGCATGAGCATCTGGTGAACCCGCGGTGACCCGCGCGCAGTCAGCGACGGATCCACACCTCCACCAGGCCGGACCGTTCGGAGACCGCCGTCCGTTCGTAGTTCGCGGCGAGGTCCCGCAGCAGTTGCTGCGTGTCCGGCCGGGCGACCAGCTCCGGGGCGGCGCGTTCCCGCCCGATCAGCAGCACCACATCGATGTCCTCCACACCGGCACCGAGGTCGATCGCCGGAGGGAGGCGGTTCAGACCGGTCAGGCTCGGGTCGATGCGGCGCCGGGGGTCGTTGTCGGCGCGAAAGCGCGTGGGGAAGTAGTTCAGCGTCGCCTCGTAGTGACCGATGTCGACGCCTTCGACGAGGACGGCCACCCGGCCCGCCTGATGCCGCAGCGGGTCGCGGAACTCGTTGCGGATCGGACCACCGACCGGCGGGTCGCGCCACAGCTGAAGGCTCAGCAGCGCCGAGCCGCGAGGCAGGTCATCGACCACCGAGAGCATCTCGGCGACGTCTCGCTGATAGCGGATCTCGGTGGGCGCGCGCAGCCCGGCAAGAAGCACCGCCGCGCCGAGCAACGCACCGACCGCCGCCCGGCGGACCCGCTGATCCGGCATCGGTCCAGCGACCCACAGAAGCAGCAGCAGCGGCGGGAAGAAGCTCAACCGGTCGTTGAGGAAGCCGTACTCGGCGCCATAGCGGTCCGGTGATGCGAAGTAGGCGATCACACAGAGTCCCGCCGTCCACGCGAGGGCTTGTCGCTCCGAACTGCCGGGTCGCACGTGACGGCGGGCCAGGACGACCAGCGCGACCAGCGTGAGCGCGACGGCCACCGCCGGGAGGTACTCGTACCGGGAGTAGACAACGAGCGGGCGCCCCAGCGTCACCAGCCCGAGCAGCAGGTCGACGGCGGACCGGCGTACCGCGATTCCTTTCGCTGCCGCGGGACTGGAGAGAAAGGCGGCGGTGAGGACGAGGACCGGCAGCGCCGCCAAGGCAGGCGGGAGCAGGTGGGTACGAACGGCCGACATCGCGCCGCCGGACCGCCGGGCCGCAACGGCTCGAAGGCCCGCGAGGACGGCCACGAACAGGCCGGCGACCAGCAGCGGCAGCAGGTGGGCGAACCAGGTCAGCAGCAGCAGCAGCGACAGGCCCGCCACCGAGAGCACCGACCAGCCGTCGCGGCGGCGCAGCGCCACGCCGAGGACGAACAGCGCCAGGCTCAGCGCCAGGCAGAAGTTGTAGAAGCCGTAGTAGTAAAGATAACTGCCGGCGAAGGGCAGGGCGGCAACGGCGAGCCAGCCGGCCTCCGGATGCACCCCGCGAAGCGCGTAGCGCAGTCCCAGCGTCAGCAGCACGACGTAGCCGCCCACGAGCACGCGTTCCGCGGCGTCCGGACCCATGAACAGCAGCAGACCCGCGAGCAGCAGCGTGGTCAGCATGTTTGGCACGGGGCTCAGATCCACCTCGTACAGCCGGCGCAGCACGTCGCGTCCGGGGTCGTCATAGGACAGCAGCACCGCCGCGCCGGCCAGGTGCGCGGGGCCGTCGACCGTGACGACGCGGGCAAGAAGCAGCAGCGGGACCAGCTGTACGGCCAGGGCGATCCACAGCACGCGATCTGCCCCGATCCGGCCCTGCGCCCGCTGCAAGGCCGTTGCCCACATGGGGCCACCCTGTCATCAGCGGGTGGGCCACTCGTCGAGGGTCACGCGGCGGAGCGGCGCACCTTCTCCCACCACGACACGTATGGCGTGGACGGCTGCGGGTCGTTCTCGAGCAGGAACGCCTGCAGGTCACCGAGCTGGTCGGTGTTGATGTACTCGACCTGCGCGTCCAGCAGCTCCGCCCACACCGCCTCGACCGCAGCGCGGTTGGTCCCGATGTCGTCCGGCGTCGCCCAGAACCGCACCCGGCGGCCGTCGGCATGCGCCTCCGCGACGATGTCGCGCAGCAGCTGCGCCTCCGCCGGCGGGATCGGACCCACGCCGCGCCAGGTGAAGATGCTCGTCCAGCGGTTGCTGATCAGCGGGAGAAACGAGGCCGGGAGGTCGGAGTCCAGGTCGTCGAGGCGACCGTCGTACGCGGCGTAGCGGACCTGCTGGTCGAGCATCAGCTCGCGCGGGCGGTTGCCCGAGATCACCGCGGTGACCGCGCCGTCCTTCGCGCCTGCAGGAGTGAACCTGGCGAGCATCGACTGGTAGCGCTTCAGCGCCTCGTGCACGGCGAGGTAGGTGGCCGGACCGTCGGACTTGATGTCGATGAGCAGCTGAAGGCTGTTGTCGTTCCCGGCGTAGACGCTCCCGCCGTTCTGCTTCACCCGTTCCCGCAGCGGGGCGAGATAGAGCGACTCGAGTGTGCGTCCGGCAACGACGTCCTCGAGGTCGTGGGCGACGAGCAGCTCGCCGTCGACCAGCCAGACGTCGACCTCCACGCTCTGAAATCCCGCGTCGAGCGCGTCGAGCAGCGGGCGCTCGTGCAGGTAGTCGTTGTGGGCGTGTGCGCGGGCCAGCGGCACGACATCAATGGCGTACGCGGGCGTGCCGCCCAGGCCGAGGAATCCGATGACACCCGCCAATAGCAGCGTGACAGTTCGTGAAGCAACCATGAGTTGCCCTTTCATTGAGGGGATTCGAGCGACTCAGACGGTAGGAGCAACTGTTCCCGCTTCTGGTGAAGTGCTGATGAACGGCAGCCGACGACGTGACGACATGTTCAGCAGGCCGCGCGGACGGTACGGTCCCCGCAAGGCTGGCCAGGGAAGTCGCAGGATGGGGGTACGTGGTGGCGCAGCTGCGGACGAACGGTCATCGGGTCGTCGAGGCCCATCTGAACGGCGACAGCGTCAAGGCGTTGACCGGGTCGATGGTCGCCTACGAGGGCAAGGTGCAGTTCAAGAAGGCGTCGTTCGGTGGTGGCGAAGGCGTCATGAAGACGCTGAAGCGCAAGGCGACCGGCGAGAGCCTGGACCTGATGGAATGTGTCGGTCAGGGGGTCGTCTACCTCGCCCAGATGGGCGCCTACATCGAGATGATCTCGCTGGCCGGCGACAAGCTCAGTGTCGAGAGCTCCGCGTTACTGGCCTACGAGTCCACTCTTTCGACGAACGTCACCTTCGCCGGCATGCACGGGATGTCCGCCGGCCAGGGCCTGACCACGACCTCGGTGTCCGGTCACGGATCGGTCGCGATTCTGTCCGACGGCCCCGCGATCTGCCTGGAGGTCTCCCCGCAATATCCCCTGACCGTCGACCCGCAGGCCTATCTCGGCTCCTCCGGTCAGCTCCAGCAGGGCTTCGTGACCGGGGTGAGTTGGAAGTCGTTGATCGGCGAGGGCAGCGGCGAGGCGTTCAGCCTGCAGTTCTCCGGCACCGGCCGGGTGTGGATCCAGCCGGCCGAGCGGTAGGGAGCAGGCGGTGGCGTACGAGAAGATCAACTCCAAGGTCCTCAAGGTCCCGGTCGGACCGGGCCGCGAAGTCCTGGCCCGGCGCGGGGCGATGCTCGGCTACACCGGCGACGTGCGCTTCTCCCCGGTACGGGCCGGAGGCGGTTCGGTGGGCGGCTTTCTCGGTTCTCAGCTGTCCGGTGAGTCGGCCGCCATGATGGTCGCGCAGGGCTCGGGCGAGGTGTTCTACGGCTTCCAGGGACTGACGTACGCGGTGGTCGACCTCAATGGTTCCGAGATGCTCACCGTGGAGGCCAACCGCCTGCTCGTCCATGACGCCCATCTCAACTCCGCCGTCGTGCCGCTGACCGCGCAGCAGTCCGGAGGCGGCTTCCGGGCCGGCCTGCGCTCGGCCGCGACCGGCGCCCTGACCGGCCAGGGCATGTTCACCTCACAGCTGTCCGGGGCCGGCTCGGTTGCCGTGCTCGCGCACGGCGAGGTGCTGGAGCTGACCGTCCGGGCTGACAAACCGGTGATCGTCGACCCGCAGGCCTTCGTCGCCGCGCGCGGCCAGGTGCAGGTGGCGCTGGGCGCCAACGTGAGCTTCAAGGAGGCCCGCTCGGGTGAGATGTTCCAGCTGACCGCGACCGGCCAGGGCACGGTCTACGTGCAGGCCTCCGAGCGAAAGTTCTGACAGGAGAGCCATGTCCGCGCAGCCGCTCAGCCCCATGACCCTCCCGATCGACGACAACATCAACCCGTACTCCTTCTGCATCGACCTGCACGGCGAGTGGTTCATGCAGAAGGGCAAGATGATCGCCTACTACGGCCAGATGCGGTTCGAGTCCCTCGCGGCGACGAGCCTGTCGGCGATGGTCGCGGTCCGGTTCTCCTCGCCGCTCTACTCGCGCGACTGGATCATCGCCGCAGGACAGGGCAAGCTGATCCTGGGCGACCGCGGCTACGACCTCAACGCCTACGACCTCGACAACGGCAATTTGACGATCCGGGCCGCGAACCTCAGCGCTTTCCAGCCGACCCTGTCGCTGAAGCAGTCGATCGTGCCGGGCTTCGTCACCCTGATCGGGACCGGCAAGTTCGTCGCGTCCTCCAACGGGCCGGTCATGTTCGTCGAACCACCGCTGCGTGTCGACCCCGATTCCTTGGTCGGCTGGGCTGACTGCCCGAGCCCGAGCCACCACTACGACGCGGGCTGGATGAGCGGCTTCCTGCAGGCGGCGCAAGGGTTCTTCGGACGCAACTCCGGCGAGGAGCGCCAGTTCGACTTCACCGGCACCGGGACGGTGCTGATGCAGTCCTCCGAGACGGTCGTGAACGACCCGAGCGTGCTGCGCAACATCGAGAGCCAGGTGCCGCTGCTCGGCCAGCCGGACCTGCGCACCCTGCACACCCGCATCGGCCAGCAGCTTCAGCAGTCCCAGCAGTGAGCCTCAGCCGGTGGGCGGCAACTCAGGGTGGACGACCGTTCCCCGGTTCGTGTCGACGAACGCGCTCACCGACGCCCGGCAGCACGAGCCGCGCGCGTCCTGCGGATCACCTCGTCCCAGGCGACGTTGCGCTTGGCTGCTTGGAACTCAGCCTCGCAGCCGCCGCATCCACGTCCAGTAAGGACGCTCCGGGCGGTCCTCAACGCTGGTAAGGTAAAAGTATGACTGTCAGCAAGGTGACCGTGAGCCTCGACCCAGCCGTTGCGGAGCGGGCTCGCCGAGACGTTGCGGAAGGAAGGGCGAAGTCGGTCAGCGCCTGGTTGAACGACGCCGGACGGACACGCGTGAACGGCGACGACCTCGCCATCGTCCTGGCCGAGCTTTTCGACGACACGGGCGGCCCGCTGACCGAGCAGGAGCTGGCGCGGGCGCGACAGCGGCTGGCGCTGGCCGAGCAGCGTTGAGCCTGGTCCTCGACGCCGGCGCGTTGATCGCGGTGGAGCAGGGCGACCGCGACACAGCAGCGGTCATCGAGGCGGCCCGCCAAGAGCAGCGCGTCGTGGTCGTGCCGGCGGGCGTGGTCGGCCAGGTGTGGAGAGGTGGCGGGCGGCAAGCACGATTGGCCCGGCTGCTCAACGCCCGCGGCGTCGTCGTGGAGCCACTGACCGACACCGGCGCTCGGGCCGCAGGGGTCCTGTGCGGCGCTACCGGGACGACGGATGTCGTTGACGCGTCCGTGGTGCTCGCGGCGCGCTGGCATCGCGCGACGGTCGTCAGCTCCGATCGGGGAGACCTCCAGGTCCTCGACCCGGGGATTGCGCTGGTGGACTGCTGAATCAGCTCACCCGGCCCGGCCCGTCCGGACAAGATCTTCGGGGAGTTCACAGGGTGCCCACCCTGTGAACTCCCCGAAGATCTTGCTGGACCGACCGCCCCGCCCTACCCCGCCCCCTCCCGGTGATCCACGCGGACCTTGGAGTGGGAGGGGAGCACCTCGAAGTTCGCGCCAGGGGCAGTGCCCGTCACCAGTGGGATTCACTGACGACGAAGGCAACTGGGCGCTCTGCTCACCTCGGTCTAGCCGGACGGAAAGCGAGCGACGTACCGGCGCTGCCACGGCGTCTCAACCGCGTGAGGCCGGTAGTGCCTCCGGACGAACGCGACCGCCTGCTCGGCGGGGACGCCATCGAGCACAGCGATGCACGCCAGTGCCGTACCGGTGCGGCCGCGGCCGCCGCCGCAGGCGATCTCCACCCGCTCCTGCTCGGCGCGGACCCACGCGTCACGCAGAGCCACTCCGGCGGCGAGTCGATCGCGGGGCAGCCAGAAGTCCGGCCACAAGACCCAGCGAGACTCCCAACCGACCGGGGGCGGCTTCCCACCGAGCAGGTACAGGGCGAAGGCCGGCGTCAGGCCCTCGGGCGCAGGGCGGCGCAGGGCTCGGCCCCGCAGCAGCCGGCCGGACGGCAGGCGCAGCACGCCAGGTGCAGACGGTTCCCACGCAACGCTCACCATCGCAAAACTAGGTTCGCCGCACCCACCGGAGGCGGCTCCAGCGGCTGTGCGGCGCCTCGACACGGGCGGGCATCGGCGCTGGTGGGGCTGACCGCGCCGCCACCGCCTCCCGCCAGGCGCCGACGGCCGCCTCCACATCAACGAACCGGGTCCGCACCGGCGGTCCCACCTGTGGCCCGCGGCGGGCCGCGTCGATCCGCCCGTTGACGCCGGTGACGATCCCCCGGACCCGCGCCTCCGACCGCTCCCGGGTCAGGCGCGCGGGGAGGTCTTCGACCTCCTTGGCGACGGCCAGCGAGGGTGGGAGCAGCGCGGTGACGGGCAGGTCCTCGCGGCGGAGCTTCTCGCGCACCCACGCCAGCTCGTCGAAGGAGGCCGGCTGCAGCGGCTTTCCCGTGCCGGGCAGGTCATCGAAGGATCCGCGCGCCCGCGCCTCACGCAGCTGACGCTCGACCCAGGACTCGAACGAGACACCGGCCGGCTTGCGCTCGGTCACCTGCGGTAGAGCCGCGTGGTCAGCGGCGCGAAGATCCCCGTCAGCCCCACCGCGACGACCAGCACCACGACGATGTCGGTGCCGTCGGCGTTGCCCTCCATCAGCCCGCGGGAGGCTGTGGCGAGAATGGAGATCGGGTTGACCGCGACGAACGCCTCGAGCGGACCGGGGAGCGTCGTCGGGTCGACGAAGACGTTGGACAGGAACGTGAGCGGGAAGATGCCCATGAAGCCGGCGTTCATCACCGCGCTCGGCGTGCGCAGGAGCAGGCCCAGAGTCGAGAAGAACCACGACAGGCCGAAGGCGAACAGCACCACGAGTCCGAGCGCCGCGAGAACTCCGGTAAGACCCGCCCCCGGGCGGAAGCCCAGAGCGACACCCAGGACGATGATCACCGTGCCTGCGATCAGGTAGCGGACGGCGTCGCCCAGCATCGAACCGACGAGCGGGGCGGACTGCCAGACAGGCATCGAACGGAACCGGTCGACGACCCCTTTGGTGCGGTCGGTGTTCAGCGCGACGCCGGAGTAGACGGTGGTGAAAAGCACCGACATGACGAGGATCCCCGGCAGGATGTAGTCGAGGTACTCCCCCGTCGAGCCGGCGATCGCGCCACCGAACAGATAGGTGAACATCAGCACGAACATCACCGGCGTAATGGTCACGTCGAGCAGCTGCTCCGGCACGTGCTTCACCTTGAGCATGCCGCGCCAGCCGAAGGTCAGCGCCGCAGAGACTGCGCTCGCCCGGGGCGGGCGTGAGGTGGAGGAGATGGCACGGCGTACGGCTGCCTGGTCGGCGACCGGCAGGGCGTCGAGCGACGACACGGGGGCGGTGGTCATGAGGCGTCCTTCTCGGCGAGCGGGATCTGCTGGGTCGGCACGGTGTCGGCCGGATGGCCGGTGAGCGCGAGGAAGACCTCGTCGAGCGTCGGCTGATTGAGCGAGAAGTCGGCGATCCGGACGCCGGCAGCGGCCAGCTCGCCGACCGCGGCGGCAGCCCGGTCGGTGTCGGAGCAGGCCACCGACAGCGCCGCCGGGTCGGGCTCGAGAGTGACGGCGCCGAGCTGCCGGCTCAGCACCTGCTCGGCCTCGGATCGCTGCTGCGGCAGGAGCAGCCGCACCCGCAGGGCCGCTGAACCGACCGATGCCTTGAGCTGCGCCGGTGTGCCCTCGGCGATGACGCGACCCCGATCGATGACCGCGATGCCGTCGGCGAGCTGGTCGGCCTCCTCGAGGTACTGCGTGCAGAGCAGGATCGTCGTGCCCTCCGCGACCAGCGCGCGCACGATCTCCCACACCTGGTTGCGGGAGCGCGGGTCGAGCCCGGTCGTCGGCTCGTCGAGGAACATCAGCTCCGGCGTGACGACGATGCTCGCGGCGAGATCGAGCCGGCGCCGCATGCCCCCCGAGTAGCC
>JBBSKF010000140.1:0-9018 GCA_038256525.1 Mycobacteriales bacterium
CGCCGTCCTCGCGGTGCGCGCGGACGCGCCGTACGCCTGCCGGGGTGGGGTGTGCGGCACCTGCCGGGCGCGCTGCACCGTCGGCGCGGTGTCGCTGGACGTCAACTGGGCGCTCGAACCCGACGAGCTGGCCGCCGGCGTAGTGCTGACCTGCCAGGCGCATCCGGTGACGCCGGAGGTCCGGCTGGAATACCTGTAGCCGACGATCGTCAGCGGGAGAACTCCCAGCCGAACTCGTCGCTGTCAGGGAGCACGATGACCGTGCCCGTTGCCGGTGCCCACCCGTCATGTACGAGCAGCACGTTCCCGCCGGACCGGGCGAGCAGACGAAGGCCACTGGTCCGGTAACGCACGTCGGGGCTGTCGGCTGCACCTGAGCGGTCCTCCGCCACGCCTGCGGCCACGATTCCCAGCGGCTTCGAGCTCAGGATCACCGTCTGGGCCAGCCGGTCGACGTTGTCGGCGAGCTGCTGGGCATAGCCCCGACCGACAGCCGCGGCGTATTCCTCCAGCATCCAGAAGCCGCCCAGCACGACGGTCCCCGCGATCAGCGCCGACGGCAGCAGTGACTGCCACAGCGAGTTCCGGGTCGCAGGATCGGGTCGCAGCTGTCTGTGGACCCACCAGACGTACGAGCCGGTGAGGGTGGCCGCCACCAGCACGAGGGGGACCACCCACTGGCTGTCCCGCAGCAGTTCTGCCAACCAGGCCACCGGGCGTGATGGGGTGCGCGAGCCTGCCGACAGGGCGAACAGCACGCAGCTGCCCGCAATCACCGCGCAGCCGATGGTGACCCGTCGCGTCCAGGCAAGGGCGGAAGCACGGGCCTCGACCGGCGTCTGGCGGCTGACACCCAGCCGCCGGGAGACCCGGGAGTGCAGCTCGAGGAAGACCAGGCCGGCCCCCAGTAACACCAGCAGTGGAAGGTAGAGCGAGCTGATGCTTCGGAGCACGTAGTCCTGAGTGCTGTAGCCGAAGAGGCTGACGTCGATGCTCATCGCCCGGGCCTGCGCGTCGCTGCGCCGCCAACCGAAGTAGAACATCACCGCCGTGACGAGGGTCAGGACGGCACTGAGCGCACCCAGGGTGGAGAACACGTCCTGCCGGGTGAGCCCGCGCGGCGCGGGGACCGGATCTGCTGTCACGGGCTGGCAGACGGGCGGGTGGAACCGGCCGGGGTGGGGGAACGACTCCCGCCCGGTGACGGCGTCAGTGTGCCCGATGTCGCGGTCGGACTTGCCCCGGAACCAGGCAGGTCCACCGTGGCTGTCAGGACACCGAAGTCGGTCGCTACCTCGACCCGGGCTAGGTGTGCCTTCGTGGACTTCGCGAACACGACGAGCGTCTTCAGCCCCGGCGACGGCTGGAAGTCCTCGCTGACCTCGACCCGCTTCCCATCCACGGTGACCACGGGATCGCTTCCTAGCCCCGCACCGGTGATGGCCAGCGCGATGCCGTCCGGCGGATCCTGCATGTCCAGGTCGGACTCGTCCAGGACCCGCACCGCGTAGATGCGCGACTGACAGCTCGAGCGCCCGGATCGGGGGGCGAAGGCCACGATCGGCCGCCGATCCAGATGGTCCGCGTGCCAGCGCAGCGCGCGCTGCAGCATCGCGCTCAGCTCAGCGTCCAGGCACTTCTGGTAGCTGTTCGGCGCCGGCGGCGGTTTCGGCACTGTAGTTGTCGTGGGCCAGGCACCGTCGCCCGCCATGGCCTTGCAGACAGCGACCACCGTGGCCCAGAACGCCCCGCCTGGCGCCGTGTCGGCAGCGTCCGCGCAGCCCGGCGGGCTGTCTTTCGATGCGGCGAGGGCGGCGTAGTGGGCCGGGATCGGTGGGTCGTCCGGACCCCAGGGCAGAAACGCGAAACCGTCGTCGGAGCCCTTTCCCTTGCCGTCAGGGCTGGGTGGACCGGACGTCGGCGTCCCGACGGGTACGGAGGGTGGGCTGGTCCCAGGCGCGCTCGCGGAATCATCGCTGGCCCCGCACGCGGTGATCCACCCCAACAGCAGGACCACCGCGACCCCGGTCCGCCGTCGCGTCGTCATGCACCCCTCCCCCGGACTGCCTTGCGATCGTACGGCGGCTGTCCAGCCCATACGAACTACCGCGCCGTAGTCCCGATGGGTGCTTCTCCGACCGATCTGTCGGAAGCGCTCACGTTTCGCCTCTACCGTGCCGAGGATGCATGTATGCGCCTTGTCCCCGCCCTTCTGACTGCCTGCCTCGCCCTTCCCGCACTGGCTGCGTCAGCCGCCGCGGCCGAGCCCCCGCAGGAGCGGCGGTTCATCGTCCAGTTCACCGCCGGCACCAGCCCGCAGGACGGGGCTCGGGAGGTGCGCAACGGAGGTGGCCAGGTGGAGCGGACCCTGGAGCACGTCTTCTCCGGATCGGTGGCCCGGATGTCGGACCGGGCGGCCGCGGCGCTGGCCCGCAACCCCCGCATCGCTTCCGTGGAGGCCGATCAGGTCGTCCGCGCGGTGGAGACGCAGAGCTCAGCGACCTGGGGGCTGGACCGTGCCGACCAGCGCACGCTGCCACTGAATGGCGCGTACAGCTGGACGGCCAACGGCACCGGCGTCACCGCCTACGTGGTCGACACCGGCGTCCGCGCCGACCACGTCGACTTCGAGGGCCGGGTCGCGCCCGGCTACACCGTGATCAACGACGGTGTCGGCAGCAGCGACTGCAACGGCCACGGCACGCACGTGGCGGGCACGATCGGCGGCCGGACGTACGGCATCGCCAAGGCCGTACGTGTCGTCCCCGTCAGGGTCCTGGACTGCGCCGGCTCGGGCACGACCTCCGGGATCGTCAGTGGTCTGAACTGGGTCATCGGACAGCACGCAGCCGGTACGCCCGCGGTGGCGAACCTGTCGCTGGGCGGCGGCGCCTCCAGCTCTCTCGACACCGCGGTCCAGTCGACCATCAACGACGGCGTCAGCGTGGTCGTCGCCGCAGGCAACAGCAACGTCGACGCCTGCACCACCTCGCCCGCCCGGGTCGGGACTGCCATCACCGTCGGCGCAAGCGACCGCGCCGACGCCCGCGCCTCGTTCTCCAACTACGGCAGCTGCCTTGACCTGTTCGCTCCGGGCGTCGGTATCACCTCGAGCTGGTACACCTCCAGCACGGCGACCGCCTCGATCAGCGGCACCTCGATGGCCGCCCCCCACGTGGCGGGCGCCGCGGCCGCGCTGCTCCAGCTCGATCCGGCACTGTCGCCGGCCGCCGTCGCCACCCGGCTGAACGGCACCGCCACCACCGGGGCCGTGACAGGCGCCGGCACCGGCTCGCCGAACCGGCTGCTGTGGGCCGACCCGAGCCTGAGCGCGTCTGCCAGCCCAACCGCGACCGCACCGGCCGCGCCCACGAACGTCAAGGCGCTTGCCGGCAAGCGCGCGGCGACCGTGAGCTGGACCAGGGGTGGTGACGGCAGCTCGGCCCTCACCGGCCAGACCGTCCGGGTCTACGCCGCCGGCAGCTTCGCCGGGAGCGTCTCGGTCGGCGCGAGCACCACCTCGGTGAAGGTTGCCGGGCTCAACGCCGGGACCCGCTACACCTTCTCCGTCACCGCGACGAATGCAGTGGGCACCAGCGCAGAATCGGCCCGCAGCAACGAGGTCGTCCCGAAGCGCTGACCAGACGGCCTGCTGTAGCGTCACACGTATGCACAGGTCTTCAGATGTTGCTGCCCCGGACACGTGTGCCATACGCGTCGTCGATCTGCCTCGGGTTCAGGCCGCACAGGAGCAGATGCCCTCGGACGAGGCGGTGCTCGGCACCGCTGACATCTTCGGTCTGCTGTCGGATCCAGGACGCCTGCGGCTGCTGGTGTCGTTGCTGTCGGGCGAGATGTGCGTGTGCGACCTCGCGGTCACCTGCGGCCAGTCCGAGTCCTCGGTCAGCCATGCGCTGCGGCTGCTGCGGGCCCACCGGGTCGTGCAGGTGCGGCGCGACGGCCGTAGGGCGTTCTACCGGCTCGACGACGCCCACGTGCGGATGCTGCTCGACCTCGCACTGAGCCACCTCGCACATTCCCGGGAGCAGCAGGTCCCGCTGCAGCCGGCGCAGACCGGCTCGTGAGCGCCGCTACCGACAGCGCTCACGGCCACAGCCACGGCCCGCGGCCGGGATCGGCCGCAGCCGAGCACCTGCGTCCGTTGACCATCGCGTTCGGGCTTACCGCGACGTACATGATCATCGAGATCATCGGCGGTCTGGTGACCGGCAGCCTCGCACTGCTGTCGGACGCCGCCCACATGGCGACCGACGCCCTGGGGCTGGGGCTCGCCCTCGCCGCAATCCAGCTCAGTCGGCGCGCGAAGGCAAGCCAGCACACCTACGGGACCTACCGGCTCGAAGTTCTGGCCGCGGTCGTCAACGGGCTGCTGCTGTTCGGCGTCGGTGGTTACGTCCTGATCGAGGCCGCGCGACGACTCAGCGATCCGCCCGAGGTCCCCGGCCTGACCGTCGCCGCCATCGCCGCTGTCGGGTTCCTCGTGAACCTGGTCTGTTTCCTGCTGCTGCGGGCCGGCAGCAAGAGCAGCCTCAACATCCGGGGCGCGTTCCTCGAGGTTCTGGCCGACATGCTCGGCTCGCTCGGGGTCGTGCTGGGCGGCCTCGTCCAGGCGACCACCGGATGGCCCTACGCCGACCCGATCATCGCGGCCCTGATCGGGCTGATGGTGCTGCCCCGCACCTACACCCTGATGCGCTCGGCCCTGCGCATCCTGATGGAGGTGGCGCCGCCAGGCTGCGACGTCGCCGAGGCCGAGGCCCGGCTCGCCTCGCTGCCCGGCGTCGCCTCCGTCCACGACCTGCACATCTGGACGGTCACCGACGGCATCGAGTCCGCTTCGGCCCACGTCGTCGTCGCCGAGGGCGCGGACTGGCACGGTGTGCTCGACCACACCCGAGAGGTTCTCGAGCAGGAGTACGGCGTCACGCACTCGACCATCCAGGTCGAACCTCACGACCACGACGAACACCCCGCCGCCGTCTGACCTCCGAACGCAGGAACCCCACCGCCCACCACTTCGATGATCAACGCCGTACTTGGCGCGGTCCCAGCGCGCGGAAACCGACCGGAGCCTGGCGTTGATCAAGGGGTGGAGTGACATCCACCGGGATGCGTCGGGGTGGGCTTATTGCTCCACGCCGGCAAGACCGATAACGTTGCGGTAACGAGCCGCCTCCCGCCCGCGTGCAGGGGCGGCGCTCCACCGGTGGCAGGGCCCGGCGAGGGTCATGTTGTCGGCGTCCTGCCCCCGATCCCGGAGCCCGACTGCCTTGCTCATCACGCGCTCCCGGCCACGCCATGCAGCCCCCCGTGCTCCGATCGGCCGACGCACCGTGCTGCTCCCGGGCGTCCTGCTCGGGGCTGCAGGAGCCGCCTTCGCCGGCCTTGCGGCGATGCCGACCACCGCCGTCGAGCTTCCGCTGCGCGTGAGCGCCGCCGAGGCGTTGGCACCGGTCAGCCTGCCCGCACCGGCCACCGCTCCGGCCAACCTCGAGCTGATGGCCGCGCTCGCGCAGGGGCTCGCCGTCGCCAACCCGCCTCCCCCGCCGCCTCTGCCTCCCGCGCTGCCACCCGCTCCCCCGCCACCGGTTCAGGCGCCACCGGTTCAGGCGCCGCCCGCCCCGCCCGCTCCGCTCCCCGACGTGCCGCCCGCGCCGGCTCGCGCCTCCCGGGACCGTCCGCCGGCCGAGCCTGAGAGCGTGACCACCGGGGCGTACGCACGGCCCGGCACCGGCGCGCTGACCTCCAGCTACGGCCGTCGCTGGGGGCGGCTGCACGCAGGCATCGACCTCGCCGCAGGCGCGGGGGCTCCGATCCGGGCTGCGGCTGCCGGAACGGTCCGGTCCGCGGGCAACGAGGGCGGCTACGGGCGAGCCATCCGGATCGTCCACTCCGACGGGACCGAGACGCTCTACGCGCACAACAGCTCGCTGCTGGTCAGCAGCGGGCAGAAGGTGAAGGCCGGACAGCAGATTGCCCGGGAGGGCAGCAGCGGCAACGTGACCGGCGCGCACCTGCACTTCGAGGTGCGCATCAACGGCGGGCCGGTCGACCCGGCCGCCTGGCTTCGACGGCGCGGCGTCTCGGTCTAGGTCCTGGCCGGCAGGGCAGCAGCCTGGCCCCGACCTAGACTCGCGTCATGCGGGTCGGTCGTGCGGGGGTGCTGGCGATCTGCGCCGCGAGCCTGCTGAGCGCCTGCTCGCCGGCCGTCGGCGCAGGAGAGGCGACGGCCGGAGACCAGGGGCCCGCGGCCGCGCAGCGGGAGCTGTCCGAGCGGGCGATGGCTGGGCTGGCTTCGCGCAGCTGCCCGTCGCTGCCCGACCGGACCGTCCTGCAGGGCCTGCCGGGCGACATCCTCGGCTGCCTCGGCACCGGTCCGGCGCGCGCCGTCGACGCCGGCGACGGACGGCCGACGGTGGTCAACCTGTGGGCGAGCTGGTGCGCGCCTTGCGTCGAGGAGATGCCACTACTGCAGGACACCGCGGTGCGTGCGGGTGAAGCCGTGCGGTTCGTCGGCATCGACACCCAGGACAAGCGTGACAGCGCCGCCGGCCTGCTCGACGCCACCGGTGTCGGCTACGAGCAGTTCGAGGACACCGACGGGATCGTACGAGGGGCGTTGCGGGCGGTCGGGTTGCCGGTGACGCTCGTCTTCGACGCACGAGGCGGGGAGGTGGCCCGCCGTTTCGGGAAGGTGGACGCTGCCTGGCTCGAGGACGCGCTGCGCTCGGCCGGCGCCCCGCTCGCCCCGCTGTCCGCGGCGCCGGCTGCCGTCCCGCAAGGCTGAGATGGCGCTGTCGGACGTCGTCGTCACCGGTCCGCTGCTGCTGGCCGGGCCGCTCGCCGTTGCCGCCGGCCTGGTGTCCTTCCTGTCCCCGTGCAGCCTGCCCCTGGTGCCGGGCTACCTGTCGTACGTCAGTGGGCTGGCCGGCGCCGAGATGTCGCGTGGGGCCGGCGCACCGGCGGATGGGGCGCCCGACCCCGTACCCGCTGGTGGTGGTGGCACGGCGACCCAGACCCGTCCGGTTCCGGTGATCGTCCCGGGTGCGGCTCGCCGGCGGATCGTCACCGGCGCTGTGCTGTTCGTCCTCGGGTTCTCGGCCGTCTTCACCGCCTACGGCGCGGCCGCCGGGGCGCTCGGTGGCCTGCTGTTCGACCAGAGCCGGGCGCTCACGATCGGGCTCGGCGTCGTCACGATCGCGCTGGGCCTGGTGTTCGCGGGCGTGCTGCGGGTGCCCGGCCTGAGCGCCACCGCCCGCGTCGGCTTCCGCCCGGCGGCAGGCCTCGCCGGCGCGCCGCTGCTCGGGGCGCTGTTCGCGATCGGCTGGACCCCGTGCATCGGGCCGACCCTCGCCGCCGTCCTGTCACTGTCCGCCGACAGCGCGACGGTCGGCCGCGGCGCCCTGCTCGCCTTCCTCTACAGCATGGGTCTGGGCATCCCGTTCGTCCTGGTCGCCACCTCGCTGCACCGGGCGATGGACCGGCTGGCGGTCGTCCGCCGCCACTCGACCACCGTCATGCGCACCGGCGGCGCCCTGCTGGTGGTGATCGGCCTGCTCCAGGTCAGCGGGGTGTGGGGCGACTGGCTCAACGCCATGCGGGCCTGGATCGGGGCGTACGGGACGGTGCTGTAGACCGCGGAACTACTGCCGCTCAGCCGTCGGCGACCGCGAGGCGCGCGGTCATCCCGGCCTCGGCGTGACCGCCGAGGGTGCAGTCGAGCAGGACGGGGACACCGGGAGCGACGTCGAGCTGCAGCGTCTGGCGCCCACCGGGCGGGAGCACGTCGCTGGCCGCCAGCACCTGCTCGCCCTGCAGGAGCCGGACGTCGTGGCCGGTACTGCCCGCGTTGGTCACGGTCACCTCGACCGGACCGGGACGAACGGTGCCCGCCGACAGCTGAAAGCGGTATTCCTGCAGGCCGATCCGCAGTTCGCTGACCGGCGGCCCGGCGGGGACGGGAGCGGCCGGCGCCCCGGTGCCACACCCGGCGGCCAGGGCGAGGGCGAGCGCGGCCGACCCGGCGACCCGCCTCACAGGCCGGCCAGCAGGTCGCGCACGCCTGCGGCCGCCGACGAGAACGGCGCGAGCTCCAGGTAGCGCCGCAGGGTGTCTGCCGCGGCCGGCGCCTGCGTCTTGTGCTGCGCGATGCCGAGCAGCAGGACGGTGTCCGGGTCGTCGGGGTAGCGGCCGGCGAGCTGTTCGAGCACCGGCAGGGCCTCGGTCGGGCTGCCCGCCCGGACCAGGACTCCCGCACGCAGCACGGCCACGTCGTCGGCCCCCGGGCGCAGCTCCAGCGACCGGTCGTAGGCCGCGAGCGCCGGGCCGAACTGGGCCCCGGCGTCCAGCGCGCGGCCGAACGCCAACCAGGCGTCCGGGTCGTCGGGGCGCTGCCGCGCGGCCGCGGACAGCTCGGCAAGGCCCGGGGTGGCCGGGGCCGCCGCCGCGGCCGGCGGCCCGCCGGGAAGGTCACCGGTCGGCAGGTCTCCGGCGCCGCGGGTGCGCACCGCCATCGCGAGCGCGGTCCCCGCGGACGCCACGACCAGCACCGCGACGATCGCGGTCACGGCCCTGCGTGGCACCGCGCCGGCCCGTCCGGCAGGCTGCTCTGCCGGTGCCCGGCGACGGATGTAGCGGCGGTAGGCCGCGCCCAGCCGCAGGTCGGCGCGGTGCAGAGCCGCCGGGTCGGGCAGGTCGTCGGCCTGGGCGGCGAGCCGGACGACGAGTGCTTCGCGCAGCGCCTCGCCGGCCGGGCTGTCGTCCGGGTCGAGCGTCCCGGCACGAAAGCCCCGCACGGCGAGTTGCGCGTCGCCGTCGGTGGCATCGTCGGCCTCCGCAGCGGAACCGGAGACTGGACCGGCAGGTGCGAGCCCGCCTGCCCGGCTGCGACGCTGCCAGCGCAGGACCAGCAGCCCGGCGCCGGCCAGCACGATTGCCGGCAGGACCCACACGGCCGCCCCCGGACCGGCCGGGTCGGGGCTGAGCAGGATGTAGTCC
>JBBSKF010000141.1:0-8994 GCA_038256525.1 Mycobacteriales bacterium
CCGTCAGCGGTGCCGATCGGTCGCTGAGGTCGTCAGCTGCCCGTCAACGCATCGACCAACTGCTGGACGGTCGGCGCGCCGGCCAGCCCGTCCGGCGTGCGGAACATCCGGCAGGCGAGACCGGTCGGCACGCCGGGCTCGGCGAACGGGTCGCGGCCGTCGATCAGCACCGTCGGCGACCCGCGGAACCCGAGCTGCTCAGCCTGCTCCGGGGTGGTGACCTGCCGGCGGGTCACCGTCTGCTCGGGGTGGCCGGTGAGCGTCAAGGCCTCGAACAGCCGCTCGTCTGCCAGCTGCCAGCTGGGGCAGCCGTCGAAGTACAGCAGGGTGACCTCCATGGGGTTCAGCATGCCCCGGAGCCGCAGGACGGTGCGCCCTGCCCGCCGGCGGTGGGCGCGGCCGGTCCGCAGCAGCCCTTGCCGTGCCAGGCATCCCAACCCTCCTTGGCGGCGATGGCGGCGATGACGAGCCCGGCCACCGGGTCGGCCCACGCCCAGCCCAGCGTCGCGTTGAGCACGAGCCCGACGAGCAGGACCGCCGACAGATAGCTGCAGAGCAACGTCTGGCTGCTGTCGGCGATGACCGCGTTGCTATGCAGGGCCTTTCCGGTACGCCGCTGCGCCCACGACAGGAACGGCATGACCGCAAGGCTGGTCGCCGCGAGGGCGATCCCGACGAGCGAGGCGTCGGGCTCCTCGCGGCCGACGAGGGTGCGGATGCTGTCGACCGTGACGAAGACGGCGAGCGCGAGAAAAGAGACAGCGATCAGGCGTACGGCCACCTGCTCCCGGCTCTCGGGCAGCTTGTGTCGGAACTGCCACAGGATGATCAGCCCGCTGGAGACCTCGACGATCGAGTCGAGGCCGAAGCCGACGAGCGCGGCCGAACCGGCGACCACGCCCGCGGACAGGGCGATGACCGCCTCGACCGCGTTGTAACTGACGCTCGCGCCGGCCAGCAGCTGCGCCCGGCGGCCGAGTCGAGCCCGTTCAGCCGCAGGCAGCGCGGCGCGGGCGGCGGTGTGGTCGTGGACGGCGGTCATGGCGCGACCTGTGTCCCGGCAGTCGGCACAGCGTCACCGCGTCGCCGGTGGTTGCCAGCAGTCGCTCGGCGGAGGCGAGCAGCTCCATCAGCTCCGGCCGGGCCAGGGAGTACATCGATGACCGCCCGACCGGCCGCACCGCCACCAGGCCGCAGTCCTTGAGGCAGGCCAGGTGGCCGCTGACGGTGGACTGCGCGAGGCCGAGGTGGGCGGTGAGGTCGACGACACGGTGTTCGCCGAGAGCGAGGTGCCGCACGATGGCGAGCCGGGCCGGCTCGGCGAGGCTGCGGAACAGGCAGACCGCCGAAGTGACGTCGTCGGTCACGTCGGCAGGGACCGCTGTCATCGTCACAGGCCGATGCTAACCCACCGGGCCGGCCGGGGCTGGCGGCCCGTCGCGGGGAGCATACGGCTGTTGCCCACGGCCGAACCGCTCTGAGCGCTGCCGGATCGGTAGGGGAGAAACCCCGTCCGCCCAGGTGAGGAGCTGCAGACCCGCGGCGCGCCCGGGGTGTGCCACAGGGCGCACCCCCAGGACACCGACTCAGCCCGGCGCCCTCCCCGCGATCATGCAGTTGTTGCTCGCTTCGCACGCTCAGCGCGCGGGCTACAACTGCATGATCAGCGGGAACGCCGGAGGACCCGGGGGCCTTGCGAGCAGAGTGCGTTCTCGGTGTACCTCCGCGAAGCGATCGAGCGCGAGCCGCGGACCGAGCCTGGCTCCTACGAGCTGTGCGGCCCCAAGGTGAACGGCAACCCGGAGGGCTCCCCCCACCACGTCCTCGTGCGGCACGGCGCGCTCGTGCTGGAGGCACCGCGGGACGACGACGGTCTTCGCGACGGGGTTGCCCTCGAACTGAGCGCCCCCTGACCTGTTCGTGCAGGTCAGGGGACGTTCTCACGGGTGGAGCTGAGGGGACTCGAACCCCTGACCCCCACACTGCCAGTGTGGTGCGCTACCAGCTGCGCCACAGCCCCGCGGTCGTGCCCTCGTGCAATGGTGCGGTCCGCAACTCTAGTCGCTGCCCGCACGGGACCGGCTCGACGAGCCTCAGCGCCCCGGCTCGATCGCCACCTCGCCCGCGGGGAAGCCCATGTTGTGCTGCTCGAGCCGCCAGCCGAGCTCGGCCTCGGCCAGCACCGACCAGCAGGCGTTGCCCAGCGCGACGAGCCGTACCCAGGACTGCTCCGGCAGGTCGAGCAGGACACCGAGCGCCGCCCGCGCGGTGCCCCCGTGAGTCACCGCGACAACGAGCCCCCCGGGTGGGACCGACGGCAGGTGCTCGCGGACGCAGGCCGCTGCCCGCTCGCCCGCCTCCCGCCGGGTCTCCCCGCCGCCCCGCCGCACGTCGGCGCCGCTGCGCCAGATCTCGTGCTCCTGCGGATGGCTCTCCCGCGCCTGCGAGGGGGTCAGCCCCTCCCAGCTGCCCAGCGACAGCTCGCGGAGCCGGACATCCACCACCGGGACGAGTCCGGTCAGCACACCCAGCGCGTCCGCCGTGTCGCGTGCCCGCACCAGGTCGCTGCTGAGCACGAGCGCCGGCGACATCGCGGCGAGCGCCGAGGCGACGCGCGCGGCCTGCGTACGACCGACGTCATCGAGCGGGGTGTCCAGCTGCCCCTGGATGACACCGGCCAGGTTGTCCGCCGTACGGCCGTGCCGCAGGACGACGAGGCGGCGGGACCCGCTCAGGAAGAGCCCGACGCGGGCCGGCCCACGGCCCGCTCGACGTCGCGGTCACTGAACGGGATGACCGGGCAGTCCTTCCACAGCCGCTCGAGGGCGTAGAAGACGCGCTCCTCCTCGTGCTGGACGTGCACGACGATGTCGGCGAAGTCGAGCAGCACCCAGCGTGCCTCCTGCGCGCCCTCCCGGCGCACCGGCTTGGCGCCGAGCTCGCGCAGCCGGTCCTCGATCTCGTCGACGACGGCCTTGACCTGCCGGTCGCTGGGCGCGGAGGCGAGCAGGAAGACGTCGGTGATGACGAGCTGCTCGCTCACGTCGAGCAGCAGGACGTCGCTGGCGAGCTTGTCGGCGGCGGCCTGGGCAGCCGCCAACCCCAGCTCGACGGAGCGTTCGGAGGCGGGCACAGCGTCCTTCGGGTCGCAGGTGCCTCCCAGCGTAGGCGCGTCAGGGCCGGAAGTCGGCGCCGACCAGGACGACGACGTCGGCGACCGTGCCGAACTCCTGGGTGGCGACGCTGCTGGCCGGCACCCCGATCGCGGCCGCCACCCGGGCGCCCAGGGCCTGCGCCTCGGCGGTCGCGGCGGGCACGAGGATCGAGGTGGTGGCGACACCGAAGCTCGGCGCGTTGCGCGAACCGACGAAGATGAAGCCGGCCGGTACGAGCTTGCCGCGCACGACCTCGCCGAGTCCGGGCGTGCCCACGCCGTTCAGGACCAGTACGCGGTTGCCGGGCTCGCCCACCCCGGGCGGCACCGAGTCGGCGAACAGCCGCCCGATCAGCGCGCGGGTCTTGTCGGCATCGACGCGGAAGGCGGTCACGCCGTCGCCGGGATCGATGGGGACGACCGGCAGCACGTCGTACTGCAGCTGCTCCTGCTCGTCGTCCTCGGCCAGCCCGAGCAGGAAGGCGGCCAGCTCCGGTGGCGGCAGGCTGGTGACCGACCCCTCCCCGAGGCCGAGCAGGACCGGGCCGAGCTCAGCGGGCGTGCCCGGCAGCACGTCGAGCAGCGCATCGAACACGTCCTGGATCCGGGCCAGGCGCGCCTGCTCCTGCTCACCCGGGGCGAGAAAGCCCAGATAAGCCAGGGTCCGAGCACCGTCGAGCCGCTGCGCACCGGGCGGGACCAGCACGGTCGGGCCGTCCACGACCGGGACGTCGACCAACGCGAGGACACCGCCCAGGGCGTCCACCAGCGCCACGAAGGCCGGCGCCGTGAGCGTCCAGCTGTTGTCGACGACGACGCCGGCAAGGTCCGACAGCGCGGCGCGGGAGGTCTCCGCGGGCAGGGCGGCGAGCGCCCCGAGCGAAGCCGGGCCCGAGCCGGGCACGTTGACCAGCACCTGTGGGGGCAGCAGCACGCCCGCACCGGCCTGCCGCGCAGGGTCGTGGCCCAGCAGCAGATTGGCGATGCCCGTCCCGTCCGGCCCGCGCAGCTGGAGCAGCAGGGTGGTCTGGGTGCGGCCTCCGGCGGCCGGTGGCGCCGGTGGGGTCGGGCTGTCGGCCGCCAGGTAGACCGCGAAGCCGCCGGCCAGCAGACCGAGCACGCCCAGCAGGGTGCCGATCAGGCGCATCTGCCTGCGACGCCGTTGCCGGCGCTGCTCGGCCCGCCGGCCGACCCGGGACGACGGGGACGTCATGCGGCACCGGCGCGGTAGAGGTGGCGCTTGTTGATGTACTGCACGACGCCGTCCGGCACGAGGTACCACAGCGGGTCGCCACGCCCGACCCGGGCGCGGCAGTCGCTCGAGGAGATGGCGAGCGCCGGCACCTCGAGCAGGGTCACGGCCCCGGCGGGCAGACCGGTCAGGTCGGCGGGCTCATAGCCCGGCCGGCTCACACCGACGAAGTGGGCGAGCGCGAACAGATCGTCGGCTGCGCGCCAGCCGAGGATCTGGGCGAGCGCGTCGGCACCGGTGATGAAGAACAGCTCGGCATCGCCGAGCTCCGCGTGCAGCCCGCGCAGGGTGTCGACGGTGTAGGTGGAGCCCGGCCGGTCGACGTCGATCCGGCTGACCGAGAAGCGCGGATTGCCCGCCGTTGCGATCACCGTCATGAGATAGCGGTCCTCGGCCGGGGTGACCAGCCGATCCGCCTTCTGCCACGGCGTGCCGGTCGGCACGAACACGACCTCGTCCAACGCGAAACGGGTGGCGACCTCGCTGGCCGCGGACAGGTGGCCGTGATGCACGGGATCGAAGGTCCCGCCCATGACACCGATGCGCCTCCCCACGCCGCGGGAGCCTAGCCGGGCTCAGGTCGGCAACAGGCGCTGGACGAAGGCCTCGAGCTGCACCGCGTTGCGCACCTCGACCATCTCGACGACCTCCGCGTAGGCCGCGGTGGCGCTGTCCCCCGAGCCCCAATACGCCTGTGGTTCGGGGTTCAGCCAGTACGCGTGGCGCGCCCTCGCCACCAGCGAGCGCAGCACGGCGACCTCGGTCGACCGGTAGTTGTTGCGGGCGTCGCCGAGGATCAGCAGTGAGGTGCGCGGGCCGACGGCGTCGGGATAGGTAGCGGCGAACTCCCGAATCGAGTGGCCGTAGTCGCTGTGCCCGTCGTACCAGACGAGGTTCGCCTCGGCCGACATCCGGGCCAGCGCAGCCGCGACGTCGCCGCCGGGGGTGAAGAACCGGGACACCTCGTCGCAGGTGTCGATGAAGGCGAAGGCGCGCACCTTCGTGAACTGCTCGGACAGCGCGTACGCAAGCGTCAGGGTGAAGTGCGCGAACCCGGCGACCGACCCGGAGACGTCGCACAGCACCGTCAGCTCCGGTTTGTGCGGTTTGTGCGGTCGGTGGTGAGTGACGAGCGGGACACCGCCGGTGGCGAGCGAGGCGCGGACGGTACGCCGGAAGTCCAGCCGCCCGGACCGCCCGAGCCGGCGCTTGGCGGTCAGCCGGGTGGCGAGGCGCCGCGCGAGCGGGAACACCTGCCGGCGCAGCTCGGCCATGTCGTCCCGGCTGGCCCGCAGGAAGTCGACCTGCTCGGCCAGCGGCTGCACGGCGGTCTTGCCGAGCTGCTCCGGCCCCCGGTCCTCGGCGAGCCGTCGGCGCACCTCGGACTCGACCATCTCCTGGAAGCGCCGGATCCGGTCGGTCACGGTCTGCCTGGCGACCTTCTCGGCGAGCCCGCCGCGCTGCTGCCCAGCCAGCATGATGTCGAGCAGGGAGGCGGTCAGCGTCGCGGGCGACAGGCCGCGCAGCACCCGGTAGGAGAACCACTGCTGCCGGCCGGGTGCGGTGTCGGCGCGGCCGAGGTCGCGGACGGTCTCGCGGGCGAAGCGCCGCATGGCCTGCTCGTCGCCGTCGAGCAGCAGTCGGCGCAGCGCGTCGCGGAGCGCCTCGAGATCCGGCCGCCCGGCGTTCTCGAGGCCCTCCCCCGGCTCGCCCTCGAGGTCAGGCTCGACCAGACCGGCACCGCCCGCGGGCTCGCCCGTCACGGGCGGGAACCACAGGTCGAACAGCGTGTCGAAGGCCGGGCGGTGCGCCGGCCGCTTGAGTGTCGTCGCGGCGTAAGCGGCCCGCAGGCTCTCCCGGTCGAGCAGGTCGATGACGCCCAGAGCCCTGGTGGCGTCGAGCACCTCGGCGAGCGAGATGCTGATACCGGCCTCGCGCAGGGCGTGGAAGAAGCCGATCTCCCGTTCGATCAGGCCGCTGGTCGCCACGCTCAGTTCAGCTTCAGCTGGGTCGCGGCCCGCTCGTGGTCGCTGGCGTGCTTGAGCACCACCCCGAGGGTGGTGCGTACCGCCTGCTCATCCAGGGTGTCCAGTCCCAGCGCCAGCAGCGTCCGGGCCCAGTCGATGGACTCCGAGATCGACGGCGACTTCTTCAGCTCCATCACCCGCAACGCGCGAACGGTACGCACCAGCTGCTCGGCCAGCTGCTCGGCGATCTCCGGGACCCGCGACAGCACGATCGCCTTCTCCCGCTCGGCGCTCGGGTAGTCCAGGTGCAGGTAGAGGCAGCGTCGTTTGAGCGCTTCGGACAGCTCTCGGGTCGCGTTGGAGGTCAGGACCACCAGCGGCCGGCGGGTCGCGACGATCGTCCCCAGCTCGGGGATGGTGATCTGGAAGTCCGACAGCACCTCGAGCAGGAGCCCCTCCACCTCGACGTCGGCCTTGTCGGTCTCGTCGATGAGCAGGACGGTCGGTCCGGTCTGACGGATCGCCGTGAGCAGCGGTCGGGACAGCAGGAACTCCTCGGCGAAGATATCGTCATGAAGGTCGTGCCAATTCCCCCCGGCTGCAGCCGGATTCGCCCCTGATGCCTGGATGCGCAGGAGCTGCTTCTTGTAGTTCCACTCGTACAGCGCGCGCGCCTCGTCCAGTCCCTCGTAGCACTGCAGCCGGATCAGCTCCGAGCCGGTGGCCTGCGCGACCGCCTTGGCGAGCTCGGTCTTGCCGACCCCGGCGGGACCCTCCACGAGCAGCGGCTTGCCGAGCCGGTCGGCGAGGAAGACCGTCGTCGCGATCGCGTCGTCGGTCAGGTAGCCGGCCGTCGACAGCCGTTCGGCCACGTCGGCGGTCGAGGCGAACTGGGGCTGCAGCACGGGCGCTCCTTGCCATGGGACCGATGCCATTCTGCCAGCCCACACGCGTACGGTGAGCACATGACCGTGGCCGTGTCCGCCTTCGAAGGCGTAGAGCTCTGGCCGATGACCCGTGAGGCGTACGGCGCGGCCGTCGAGGCGGGGGCGTTTCTCGACGAGCGGGTCGAGCTGCTGGAGGGGGCGCTGGTCCGGATGAGCCCGCAAGGTCCGATGCACGCGGGCCTGATGCGACGTCTCACCTGGCTGCTCGCCCGGGGGTTGCCTGAGGGGTACGAGCTCGGCCCGGGCACGCCGTTCGACGCCGGTGCGCTGTCCGTCCCCGAGCCCGATATTGCCGTGATCCCGGCGGGCAAGCCGCTAAATGCCCATCCGGACACCGCGGTCCTGCTCATCGAGGTGTCCCGGTCGAGCCTGGCGAAGGATCTCCGCCTCAAGGCCCGGATCTACGCCGCCGCCGGAGTCCCCACCTACTGGGTGATCGACGTCGACCGGGAGTTGACGCACGTGCACACGGGCCCGCAGGGCGACGGCTACACCGGCGTCGACGTCGTGCCGTTCACGACATCCCTGGAGGTGCTCGGGGTGCGGGTCGTCCTGTCGGAGCTGCTCAGCAGCTGACGGCTCAGCCGCGTACGTGCCCGTCGCCGTGCACGACATAGGTGGTGCTCGTCAGCTCGGGTAGGCCCATCGGGCCGCGAGCGTGCAGCTTCTGCGTCGAGATGCCGATCTCGGCGCCGAACCCGAACTCCGAGCCGTCGGTGAAGCGGGTGCTCGCATTGACCATGACGGCTGCGCTGTCCAGGCTCCGGACGAAGCGCCGCGAGGCCTCGACGTCGCGGGTCACGATCGCCTCGGTGTGCCCGCTGCCCCACATGCGGATGTGGGCGACGGCGTCGTCGAGGCTGTCCACGACCGCGACGGCCAGGTCGAGCGAGAGATACTCCGCCGCCCAGTCCTGTTCGTCGGCGGCCAGCGCGCACTCGTCGTAGACAGCCGCGCGGGCGTCCACGTGCAGCGTCACCCCCTTGTCCCTCAGCGCCTTCACCGCCAGCGGCAGGAAGTCCGCGGCGACGTCGGCGTGCACGAGCAACGTCTCGGCCGCGTTGCACACCGACGGGCGGGTGGTCTTGGCGTCCACGATGATCGCGACCGCCATGTCGAGATCGGCCGAAGCGTCGACGTACACGGTGCAGTTGCCGACTCCGGTCTCGATCACCGGCACCTGCGACTCGCTGACCACCGCGGCGATCAGGCCGGCCCCGCCGCGCGGGATGAGCACGTCGACGAGCCCGCGCGCCCGCATGAGCTGCTGCACACTGGAACGGTCGGTGCCCGGCACGAGCGAGATGCTGTCCGGTGGCATGCCCGCCGCCGTCGCCGCCGTCGCCAGCACGTCGACCAGGGCGGCGTTCGAGCGGTACGCACTCGCGCTCCCCCGTAGCAGCACCGCGTTGCCGCTCTTGAGGCACAACCCGGCCGCATCCGCCGTGACGTTCGGCCGCGCCTCATACACGATGCCGACGACGCCCAGGGGGACCCGGACCTGCCGGAGCTCGAGCCCGTTCGGCAGGCTGTTGCCGCGTACGACCTCCCCGACCGGATCCGGCAGGGTCGCGACGTGCCGCAGGCCCTCGGCCATCGCCTCGATGCGGGCGGGCGTCAGCGCGAGCCGGTCCAGCAGGGCCTCGCTCGTACCCGCCTCGCGCCCGGCCGTCA
>JBBSKF010000142.1:0-8754 GCA_038256525.1 Mycobacteriales bacterium
CAAGGCGCTCGAGGGCGACAAGGAGTGGGGCGACAAGCTCCTCGAGCTGATGAAGGCCGTCGACGAGTCCGTCCCCCAGCCGACCCGCGACACCGAGAAGGCCTTCCTCATGCCGATCGAGGATGTCTTCACGATCACCGGGCGAGGCACCGTCGTCACCGGTCGCATCGAGCGCGGCATCGTCAACATCAACGAGACGGTCGAGATCGTCGGCATCAAGGAGGCGGTCATGACCACGACCGTCACCGGGGTCGAGATGTTCCGCAAGCTGCTGGACTCCGGCATGGCGGGCGACAACGTCGGTCTGCTCATCCGCGGCATCAAGCGCGAGGAGGTCGAGCGCGGCCAGGTCGTCTGCAAGCCCAAGTCGATCACCCCGCACACCGAGTTCGACGCGCAGGTCTACATCCTGTCGAAGGACGAGGGTGGCCGGCACACGCCGTTCTTCAACAACTACCGCCCGCAGTTCTACTTCCGCACCACGGACGTCACGGGCGTCGTCGACCTGCCCGAGGGCACCGAGATGGTCATGCCCGGTGACAACACTGAGATGAAGGTGACCCTCATCCAGCCGATCGCGATGGAGGAGGGCCTGCGCTTCGCCATCCGCGAGGGTGGCCGCACCGTCGGCGCCGGCCGGGTCATCAAGATCACCAAGTAGCACGTCCGGCCCGGCGGCGGTCCCCCGCCGCCGGGTCAGCACCACAGGTTCCAGCGGGCAACGGACAGAAGGACAGACCATGGCGGGACAGAAGATCCGCATTCGGCTCAAGGCCTACGACCATGAGGTCATCGACTCCTCGGCGCGCAAGATCGTCGAGACGGTGACGCGTACGGGTGCGTCGGTCGCCGGCCCGGTGCCGCTGCCGACCGAGAAGAACGTCTACTGCGTCATCCGCTCGCCGCACAAGTACAAGGACTCGCGCGAGCACTTCGAGATGCGCACGCACAAGCGCCTCATCGACATCCTCGACCCCACGCCGAAGACCGTCGACTCGCTCATGCGACTCGACCTTCCGGCGGGCGTCGACATCGAGATCAAGCTCTAGGGACAGGCGATGCCGCAGAACATGCAAGGTGTGCTGGGCAAGAAGCTCGGCATGACCCAGGTCTTCGACGTCAACAACCGGATCGTCCCGGTGACGGTCGTCCAGGCCGGGCCGTGCGTGGTCACCCAGGTCCGCACCCCCGACAAGGACGGCTACAGCGCCGTCCAGATCGCGTACGGCGCGATCGACCCCCGCAAGGTGAACAAGCCGGAGGCCGGTCACTTCGCCAAGGCCGGCGTGCCCCCGCGCCGCTTCCTGGTCGAGATCCGCACCGACGACGCCTCCTCGTACACGGTCGGTCAGGAGATCCGGGCGGAGGTGTTCGCGCCGACGGAGGGCTCGGTGCTGCTGGTCGACGTCGTCGGCACCAGCAAGGGCAAGGGCTACGCGGGTGTCATGAAGCGACACAACTTCAAGGGGCTGGGCGCCGCCCACGGCGTCAAGCGGGCCCACCGCAAGCCCGGCTCGATCGGCGCCTGCGCCACCCCCGGCCGGGTGTTCAAGGGGACCCGCATGGCCGGCCGGATGGGCAACGTCCGGACCACCACGCAGAACCTCACCGTCCACGCCTTCGACGCCGAGCGCGGGCTGCTGCTCATCCAGGGCGCCGTCCCCGGTCCCCGCGGAGGCACCGTCCTGATCCGCACCGCCGCCAAGGGCGGCCTGGGCAAGGGAGGTGTGCCGAAGTGACTGCTGTGACGATGACGAAGGACAGCACCACCGACGCCGAGAGCCTGAGCGTCGATGTCCGGACGCCCGATGGGCTCGCCGGACGCACGGTCGAGCTGCCGAGCGAGGTGTTCGGCGTCCAGGTCAACATCCCGCTGATCCACCAGGTCGTCGTGGCCCAGCTGGCCGCGGCGCGACAGGGCACCCACTCCACCAAGACGCGCGGCGAGGTGCGCGGCGGTGGGCGCAAGCCGTACCGCCAGAAGGGCACGGGGCGGGCCCGACAGGGTTCGACCCGCGCCCCGCAGTTCGTCGGCGGCGGTGTGGTCCATGGGCCGCACCCGCGCGACTACAGCCAGCGCACCCCGAAGAAGATGAAGGTCGCCGCCCTGCGCGGGGCCCTGTCGGACCGGGCCCGCAACGGTCGGATCCATGTGATCTCCGCCCTCACGACCACCGATGCCCCGTCGACCAAGTCCGCGGTGCGGCTGCTCGGTGCGATCAGCACCCGGCCGCACGTGCTGGTGGTCGCCGAGCGTGGCGACGAGATCAGCTGGAAGTCGCTGCGCAACGCCCCGTCGGTGCACCTGCTCAGCCCGGGGCAGCTCAACACCTATGACGTGCTGGTCAGCGACGACATCGTGTTCACCGAGTCCGCCCTGTCGGCCTTCCTGGCCGGGAACCCCAAGGGCCGGCGAGCCAAGGCCCGGGCGAGCTCCGGTGAGGCGGCCGACGTCCCGACGAATGACGCCCAGCCGACGGATGACGCCCAGCCGGCGAATGACACTACGGAGGGCTCGTCGTGACCGACCTGACCGACCCCCGCGACATCCTGCTGTCGCCGGTCATCTCCGAGAAGAGCTACGGCCTGCTCGATGACAACAAGTACACCTTTCTCGTTCGCCCGGATGCCAACAAGACCCAGATCAAGATCGCGGTCGAGAAGGTCTTCGGCGTACGAGTGAGCGACGTCAACACCCAGAACCGCCAGGGCAAGCGCAAGCGCACGAAGGGCGGCTTCGGCCAGCGCCCCGCGAGCAAGCGGGCCATCGTCACGCTGCGCGAGGGCCGGATCGAGATCTTCGGGGGTCCGGTCTCCTAGCGGGGCCGGAGCCACCGGGATCGAGAAGAAGCTAACGAGGGACTGAAGATGGCCATCCGCAAGTACAAGCCGACGACGCCGGGCCGACGCGGCTCGTCCGTCGCCGACTTCGCCGAGATCACCCGGGACACCCCGGAGAAGTCGCTCGTCCGGCCGCTGCACGGCAAGGGCGGCCGCAACTCCTACGGGCGCATCACGACGCGTCACCAGGGCGGTGGCCACAAGCGGGCCTACCGGGTCATCGACTTCCGCCGGCATGACAAGGACGGCGTGCCGGCCAAGGTCGCGCACATCGAGTACGACCCGAACCGCACCGCCCGAATTGCGCTGCTGCACTACGCCGACGGCGAGAAGCGCTACATCGTCGCGCCGAAGGGCCTGACGCAGGGCGACCGGGTCGAGGCCGGGCCGGCTGCCGACATCAAGCCGGGCAACGCCCTACCGCTGCGCAACATCCCGACCGGCACCACGGTGCACGCGATCGAGCTCCGTCCCGGCGGTGGCGCCAAGATCGCCCGCTCGGCCGGCACGAGCGTCCAGCTGGTCGCCAAGGACGGCGCACATGCCCAGCTGCGGATGCCGTCCGGTGAGATCCGCAACGTCGACATGCGCTGCCGGGCGACCATCGGCGAGGTCGGCAACGCCGAGCAGAGCAACATCAACTGGGGCAAGGCCGGCCGCATGCGCTGGAAGGGCAAGCGCCCCTCCGTCCGTGGTGTCGCCATGAACCCGGTCGACCACCCGCACGGTGGTGGTGAGGGCAAGACCTCCGGTGGCCGGCACCCGGTCAACCCGGCCGGCAAGCCCGAGGGTCGCACCCGTCGTCGCAAGCCGAGCGACGCGCTCATCGTCCGCCGCCGCAAGACCAACAAGAAGCGCTAGGGGTAGCCGCGATGCCGCGCAGTCTGAAGAAGGGCCCGTTCGTCGACGACCACCTGATCAAGAAGGTGGACGTCCAGAACGACAAGGGCACCAAGACCGTGATCAAGACCTGGTCGCGCCGCTCGACGATCATCCCGGACATGCTGGGCCACACGATCGCCGTGCACGACGGGCGCAAGCACGTGCCGGTGTTCATCACCGAGTCGATGGTCGGACACAAGCTCGGCGAGTTCGCGCCGACCCGCACGTTCCGCGGGCACGTCAAGGACGACCGGAGGGCCCGTCGTGGCTGAGAACAAGACGCGCCACCTGGCCGACGACTCGGCGCTGGCGCAGGTGCGCTACCTGCGCATGACGCCGATGAAGTGCCGCCGGGTCATCGACCTCGTTCGCGGCATGGATGTGCAGCAGGCCCTGGACCAGCTGCGCTTCCAGCCGCAGGCGGCGAGCGAACCGGTCGCCAAGGTGGTGGCCAGCGCGGCCGCGAACGCCGAGCACAACCGCCAGCTCGACCGGGCCCGGCTCTACATCAGCCAGGCCTACGTCGACGAGGGTCCGACGCTGAAGCGCTTCCGCCCCCGCGCGCAGGGGCGCGCTTACCGCATCCGCAAGCGCACGAGCCACATCACCGTCGTCGTCTCGGTCCGTCCGGACGACGCCCGCTCACGACCGGCGGCAACCACGACGAAGAAGGCAGGTGCCCGCTAGTGGGTCAGAAGGTCAACCCGCACGGGTTCCGGCTCGGGATCACCACCGACTGGGTCTCGCGCTGGTACGCAGACAAGAACTACGCGGAGTACGTCAAGGAGGACGTCGCGATCCGCCGCATGATGGGCAAGGGGATGGAGCGCGCCGGCATCTCGAAGGTCGAGATCGAGCGCACCCGTGATCGCGTACGCGTCGACATCCACACCGCCCGCCCCGGCATCGTCATCGGCCGCCGCGGCGCCGAGGCCGACCGCATCCGCGGCGACCTCGAGAAGCTGACCGGCAAGCAGGTGCAGCTGAACATCCTCGAGGTGAAGAACCCCGAATCCGACGCGCAGCTCGTCGCCCAGGGGGTGGCCGAGCAGCTCTCCAGCCGAGTGAGCTTCCGTCGCGCGATGCGCAAGTCGATGCAGTCGGCGATGAAGAGCCCGGGAGTCAAGGGCATCCGGGTGCAGTGCGCCGGCCGCCTCGGCGGCGCCGAGATGAGCCGCTCGGAGTTCTACCGCGAGGGTCGGGTGCCGCTGCACACCCTGCGCGCCAACATCGACTACGGGATCTACGAGGCCAAGACCACCTTCGGCCGGATCGGCGTGAAGGTCTGGATCTACAAGGGCGACGTCGTGCAGAGCCGGGTGGAGCGCGAGGCGCAGGAGGCCGAGCAGCGCCAGCAGCGGCGTGACCGGCCGGCCCGACGCGGCCCGCGGTCGGGCTCCACCGGCACGACCGCCGGCGGCACCGAAGCAGGACGTCAGGCCGAGGGTGGCGGCGCAGTGCCCACCGACGTCGCCGAGACCCCGGTCGCGCCGCTGACCGAGGTCGACAGCCCGACGCCGGAAACCGCCGAGGCGGCCGCACCGTCCATCGCGGCCACCGAGCGGCCCGAGACGCCCGTGCCCGAGACGCCCGCGCCCGAGACGCCCGCGCCCGAGACGGAGGCCTGAGCATGCTGATCCCCCGCAGGGTCAAGCACCGCAAGCAGCACCACCCCAACCGCACCGGAGCGGCCAAGGGCGGCACCACGCTGGCCTTCGGTGAGTACGGCATCCAGGCCCTCGAGTCCGCCTACCTCACCAACCGGCAGATCGAGTCGGCCCGTATCGCGATGACCCGGCACATCCGCCGTGGCGGCAAGGTGTGGATCAACATCTATCCGGACCGCCCGCTCACCAAGAAGCCGGCCGAGACTCGCATGGGCTCGGGCAAGGGCTCGCCGGAGTGGTGGGTGGCGAACATCAAGCCGGGACGCATCCTGTTCGAGCTGGCCGGACCGGAGGAGCCGCTGGCCCGCGAGGCCATGCGCCGCGCCATGCACAAGCTGCCGATGAAGTGCCGCTTCGTCACCCGGGAGGTGAAGGACTGATGGCCGAGACCACTGCCGAGCAGATTCGCGACCTGGCCGACGAGGAGCTCCTCACCCGGCTCGGCGAGTCCAAGGAGGAGCTGTTCAACCTGCGCTTCCAGGTGGCCACCGGCCAGCTCGACAACAACCGACGGCTGCACGACGTGCGAAAGGACATCGCGCGGATCTACACGGTCATGCGCGAGCGCGAGCTCGGCATCGTGCGTGAGAGCGCGTCCGAGGGTGACCTCGGATGAGCGAGCCCACAGAAGGGACAGCAGCAGGGATGACCGAGACCACGAGCGACGTCGCTGACAGCGACAGCAGGAACTTCCGCAAGACCCGTGAGGGTCTGGTCGTGAGCGACAAGATGGACAAGACCGTCGTGGTCGCCGTCGAGGACCGCGTCCAGCACCCGCTGTACAAGAAGACGCTGCGCCGCACCAACAAGCTCAAAGCGCACGACGAGCTCAATGGCTGTGGCGTCGGGGACCGGGTCCTGCTCATGGAGACCCGCCCGCTGTCGGCCACCAAGCGCTGGCGTGTCGTGGAAGTCCTGGAGAAGGCCAAATGATCCAGCAGGAGTCGCGGCTACGCGTCGCCGACAACACGGGCGCCAAGGAGATCCTGTGCATCCGCGTGCTCGGCGGATCCGGCCGGCGCTACGCCGGTATCGGCGACATCATCGTCGGCACCGTCAAGGACGCCCTGCCGGGCGCCGGCGTCAAGAAGGGCGACGTCGTCAAGGCGGTCATCGTCCGTACCGTCAAGGAGCGGCGCCGCCCGGACGGCTCCTACATCCGCTTCGACGAGAACGCCGCTGTCCTGCTCAAGGACGGCGGGGACCCGCGCGGCACCCGCATCTTCGGCCCGGTAGGCCGGGAGCTGCGCGACAAGCGCTTCATGAAGATCATCTCGCTCGCACCGGAGGTGCTGTAGCCATGGCTGGACTGTTCGTGAAGAAGGGTGACACCGTCCTGGTGCGCTCCGGCAAGGACCGCGGGGTGACCGGCCGCGTGATCGCGGCGAACCCGGACACCTCGCGCGTTCTCGTCGAGGGGGCCAACCGGATCAAGAAGCACACCAAGGTGACGCAGTCGGCGCGCGGTTCCCAGCAGGGCGGCATCGTGACGACCGAGGCGCCGGTGCACGTGTCCAACGTGCAGGTCATCTGTCCCGGCTGCGGCAAGGCGACCCGGATCGGTCACCGTCGCAGCGACGAGGACGACAACGGCAAGACCCACAGCATCCGGGTCTGCAAGCGCTGCGACGGAGACATCTGATGACCGCACCCACCCAGACGCGCGAGGTGCCGCGGCTCAAGCAGCGCTATCGCGAACAGATCAAGCCGGCCCTGACCGAGCAGTTCTCCTTCACCAACCAGATGCAGGTCCCGGGCGTCGTCAAGGTCGTCGTCAACATGGGTGTCGGTGACGCCGCCAAGGACTCCAAGCTGATCGACGGTGCGCTGCGCGACCTGACGGCGATCACCGGTCAGAAGCCGCAGATCCGCAAGGCGACCAAGTCCATCGCGCAGTTCAAGCTGCGCGAGGGCATGCCGATCGGCGCCAAGGTGACGCTGCGCGGCGACCGCATGTGGGAGTTCCTGGATCGGCTGGTCACCATTGCGCTGCCGCGCATCCGTGACTTCCGGGGACTGTCGGCCAAGCAGTTCGACGGCAACGGCAACTACACCTTCGGCCTCACCGAGCAGTCCATGTTCCATGAGATCGACATCGACAAGGTCGACCGCACCCGCGGCATGGACATCACGGTCGTCACGACGGCCGCCAACGACGACGAGGGTCGCGCGCTCCTGCGGGCGCTCGGCTTCCCGTTCAAGGAGAGCTAGCGATGGCCAAGAAGGCGCTCGTCGAGAAGGCGAACCGCAAGCCCAAGTTCGCCGTACGCGGCTACCACCGCTGCAACCGGTGCGGTCGGCCACGCGCGGTCTTCCGCACGTTCGGGCTGTGCCGCATCTGCTTCCGCGAGATGGCCCACGCCGGTCAGCTGCCCGGTATCACCAAGTCCTCCTGGTAGTCCCCCCGAAACATCCCCACGTCACAGGTCCGCGAGGAAACCAGGACGAGAGAGGCCACAAGGCCGACTGAGATGAGCACCGAACGATGACGATGACCGACCCGATCGCCGACATGCTGACGCGGGTGCGCAACGCCAACTCCGCGTACCACGACCGCGTCTCCATGCCGCACAGCAAGATCAAGACGCACATCGCCGAGATCCTCGAGCAGGAGGGCTACATCGCCGGCTGGGTGACCGAACAGGGCGAGAAGGGCAAGGTCCTGTCGATCGACCTCAAGTACGGGCCCAACCGCGAGCGGTCCATCGCCGGTGTGCGCCGGGTCTCCAAGCCGGGCCTGCGGGTCTACGCCAAGGCCGGCAAGCTGCCCAAGGTCCTCGGGGGGCTGGGCGTGGCGATCATCTCCACCTCCTCCGGCCTGCTGACCGACCGTCAGGCCAACAAGAAGGGCGTAGGTGGGGAAGTCCTCGCCTACGTCTACTAAGGGGTCTGCCATGTCGAGAATCGGACGCCTGCCCATTCCTGTCCCGAGCGGCGTGGACGTCACCCTCGACGGCCAGTCGGTGACGGTCAAGGGCCCGAAGGGCGCCCTGTCCCACACGGTCCCGGCGCCGATCACGATCGAGCGGTCCGAGGACGGCACGCTGTCCGTGGCCCGTCCCGACGACGAGCGCGAGAGCCGCAGCCTGCACGGGCTGACCCGCAGCCTGGTGGCCAACATGGTCATCGGGGTGACCGTCGGCTACGCCAAGGCGATGGAGATCCGCGGCGTCGGATACCGCGTTGCCGCGAAGGGCTCGGACCTCGAGTTCGCACTCGGCTACAGCCACCCGGTGCCGGTCGCGGCGCCGGACGGCATCAGCTTCGAGGTGCAGAGCCCGACGAAGTTCGTCGTGCGCGGCATCGACAAGCAGAAGGTCGGCGAGGTCGCCGCCAACATCCGCAAGCTCCGCAAGCCCGACCC
>JBBSKF010000143.1:0-8658 GCA_038256525.1 Mycobacteriales bacterium
AGCAGCAGCTTCTGCACCATGATCTGCTGCGGGTCGGTGGTGCCGGACCGGGCGATCATCTGGCGCTGCGTCCAGAACGTCGTCGCGCCCATGAGCACGACCATGACGGCAGCGACCAGGCGTACGGTCGTGTGGTTGGCGTCCAGGTCGGCGATCAAGCTGGCCGGGCTGTTGAACACCGCCGAGATCGGCGCGCCGAAGACCTTGGCCTGCGCCCCCTCGACCAACTGCTCCTGCGTCAGCCCGAAGCGCCCCCCCGAGGCCGTCGTGCGGAACTCGCGGATGACGGTGAACAGCGCAAAGAACACCGGCAGCTGCAGCAGGAGAGGCAGGCACCCCGAGATCGGGTTGGCGTTGTTCTCCTTGTACAGCTTCATCATCTCGGTGTTCATCGTCTCGCGGTCGCCCTTGTGCGCCTTCTGCAGCTCCTTGATCTTTGGTGCGAGCTGCTGCATGCGGCGCTGGCTCTTGATCTGCTTGACGAACAGCGGGAACAGCAGCAGCCGCACGATCACGGTCAGCAGCACGATCGACAGCGCCCACGCCGGACCACTGCCGCTGATCAGGAAGGACGACAACCCGCGGTGGATGAGGGCCAGCAGCGCACCGACGGGACTGGCGAGGGCGTCTAGCACGGGTCTGCTCCGGTACGTCGATGCGGCGGGAGGGAGGTGCGCTCCATGGTCACCCAGGTAGGACGTACGGGGGGGACCGGGTCGTGCCCACCGGGGTGGAACGGGTGGCAGCGCGCGAGCCGTCGGACCGCGAGCCAGCTCCCCCGGCCGGCGCCGTGCACACGCAGCGCCTGCTCCGCGTAGGCGCTGCAGCTGGGCGCGAACCGACACCGCGGGCCGAGCGCCGGGCTGATCCACCGGCGATAGCCCGCCACCACGGTCAGCAGCAGCCTGGTGAGAGGTCCGTTCGGGCTCACCTCGGTGTGCGCGGGCGCAGCGCCGCGGTCAGGGCCGATTCCAGGTCGACAGCCAGAGCTGGACTGCGCGCCTCGGCGGCGGCCGGGGCCGCGCGGACGACGAGGCGGGCTCCAGCCGGAACGGTGTCCAGGCCATCGCGAAGCAGGTGCCGCAGGCGACGCGCCGTGCGGTGTCGGACCACTGAGTTGCCGACGGCCTTGCTCACCACGAGCCCAGCCCGAGCGGGGGCGGGAGGGGCGGGGTCGGCCGCCACGGGGGCAGCCGCCAAGAGGGCGTGCACCGTGAGCAACGGGCGGGACGCCCGCCGGCCGTGACGCACCACGTCGGAGAAGTCCGCCCGGGAGCGCAGACGGTTCTCGATGGACAGCACCGGCCGGCCGCCTATTGCCCAGCGTCGACCTGATCAGGCCGACAGCTCGGTGCGGCCCTTGCGCCGGCGGCCGGCGAGGATGGCGCGGCCGGCGCGGGTGCGCATCCGCAGCCGGAAGCCGTGGGTCTTCGCCCGACGGCGGTTGTTCGGCTGGAAGGTGCGCTTGCTCACGGCAGAACTCGCTCTCGAAGGGGGACCGCGTTCGAAGGGACCGCAGGTGGTCCGCACGCGGCACAGACCACCCCACGGTACGTAAGGCGTGGAGGAGGGTCAAACAGCACAGCCGCGACACGCCGGATGCCTTGCCCACGCAGGGCGCTGCTGTTAGCGTCGCCGCCTCCGGACCTCCCGAACAAACCTCGCACCGCAACGTAGGGCCTTCGTCGGCGCCGCGCCTCTGGACCTGGGTCGCGCGCCCTGCGACGGCTCGCTTCCACTGCGCGCCCTCCATCTCCACAGGCTGTGGACAGCCGTGTGGACATCTCGGTGACGCGGCGGCAGGGTCGGACCTCAATCGGGTCTGCAGGTGGTCCGACCGCGGCGCCCCAACCGGGGCGTCGGCCCGTCGAGCCGAGGGAAGCATGTGACCGACCCGGACCTCGGCGACAGCCCAGATGAGACCGGCGACAGCCCGCCGCCGACCGGACAAGCCCTGTCGCTCGAGGTGGTCTGGGCGAAAGCCGTGGCCGGGCTGGCCGACAGCGCCCTGTCCCCCCCGCATCGTGCCTGGGTCGGGCTGACCCGGCCGCTGGGGCTGGTCGGGGACACCGCCCTGCTCGCTGCGCCGAACGAGTTCGCCAAGGAGGTGCTCGACAGCCGGTTGCGGCCCGTGCTGGCGCAGGCGCTGTCCGCGGCGTACGGGCGCGACATCCAGGTCGCGGTGACGGTGCAGCCCCTCCCGCCGGGCGACCCGGTCGTGGTGCCGGCCGGGCTGCCGGTCGACCCCGAACCCCCGGCGCCCTACCCGATCAGCGCTGACGACTGGTCGCAGGGCGGCTCCGCGGGTGGCAGCGGCTACTCGGGTGCCTTCGGGGACCGCGGCTGGGGCGGTGGCGACGACCCAGCCTTCGACCCCTTCTCCGGCCGGGCCCGCGACGAACCGGAGCACTACGCCGACGGGACCGCCGGGGAGGACAACGTCCGCAGGTTGCCGGCCCGACGCGAGGTCGCCTTCGGCCGGGGGACGAGCGAGCCGGCCCGGCTGAACCCGAAGTACGCCTTCGAGACCTTCGTCATCGGCGCGTCCAACCGGTTCGCCCACGCCGCGGCCGTCGCTGTCGCCGAGGCGCCGGCGAAGGCGTACAACCCGCTGTTCATCTATGGCGAGAGCGGACTGGGCAAGACCCACCTGCTGCATGCGATCGGTCACTACGCCCAGCACCTGTTCGCGGCCGCCCGGGTGCGCTACGTGAGCTCTGAGGAGTTCACCAACGACTTCATCAACTCGATCCGGGACGGCCGCGCGGAGACCTTTCGCCGCCGCTACCGCGACGTGGACATCCTGCTCGTGGACGACATCCAGTTCCTCGAGCACAAGGAGGGGACGCAGGAGGAGTTCTTCCACACCTTCAACACGCTGCACAACGCGAACAAGCAGATCGTCATCAGCTCCGACCGTCCGCCCAAGCAGCTGTCCACGCTCGAGGACCGGCTCCGGACCCGCTTCGAGTGGGGCCTGATCACCGATGTCCAGCCACCCGACCTCGAGACCCGCATCGCCATCTTGCGCAAGAAGGCGGCACAGGACCGCCTGGACGCCCCGCCGGACGTGCTCGAGTTCATCGCCTCGAAGATCTCGCGCAACATCCGCGAGCTCGAGGGCGCCCTGATCCGGGTGACGGCCTTCGCCTCACTCAACCGTCAGTCGGTCGACCTCGCGTTGGCTGAAGTGGTGCTCAAGGATCTCATCCCGGCCGAGGGCGGGCCGGAGATCACCGGGGCGACGATCATGGCAGCCACCGCGGAGTACTTCGGGCTGACGATGGAGGACCTGTGCGGCTCCTCCCGCTCGCGGATGCTCGTGACCGCCCGGCAGATCGCGATGTACCTGTGTCGCGAGCTCACCGACCTGTCGCTGCCCAAGATCGGGCAGATGTTCGGTGGCCGCGACCACACCACGGTCATTCATGCCGATCGCAAGATCCGGGCCCAGATGCCTGAGCGACGCGCCACCTACAACCAGGTCGCCGAACTGACCCACCGCATCAAGACCCGCTCACGGCAGCCATGACCGGCCCGCGCCGCTCCCTGCACAGCATGGGGACAAGCCTGTGGACAACAGGGGAATACACCTGCCGGCAACGTGCTGGTCATCCGCCCGCTCACTGGTCGTCCCCAGGCGTCCACCACTACGCTGCGGACCGTCCCCAGGACATCCACAGCGCCACGATCCCCTCGGCCTGCGTAAACGCGGGTCGTCCACAGGGCTGCAGGGTCCTACCACCACGACCAGTAGATCCTTCCAGAGAACTCACCCCCGGGTTCTGCACGGCACCGCGCTGTGGACAGTGCCGACCACCGAAAGGGCATGCATGGAGCTGAAGGTCGAGCGGGACGCTCTGGTCGACGCGGTCGTGTGGACCGCCCGGTCCTTGCCAGCGCGCCCGCCGATGCAGGTGCTGCTCGGTCTGCTGCTGGAGGTGGGGCCCGATGAGCAGGCAGGGCTGGCACTCGAGATCTCCGGCTTCGACTACGAGGTGAGCTCCCGGGTGCGGGTGGCTGCCACGGCCGACGAGCCCGGCCGGATGCTGGTCCCCGGGCGGTTGCTGTCGGAGATCGTGCGCTCGCTCCCCGCCCAGCCGGTCACCCTTCGGCTGGACGGCACCCGGGTGGTGCTGACCTGTGGGCCGGCGCGGTTCACGCTGCCGACCCTTCCGGTCGAGGACTACCCGAGCCTGCCGGCCATGCCACCGACGGCGGGAACCCTCGGCGCGGATGCGTTCGCGGTCGCCGTGGGCCAGGTGGCGATCGCGGCCGGCCGTGACGACACGTTGCCGGTGCTCACCGGCGTGCGCTTCGAGATCGACGGCGATCAGCTCACGCTGGCCGCCACCGACCGATACCGGCTGGCGGTTCGCACCCTGCCGTGGCGCCCGGCCGACGGTGGCCTGACCACCACGGCGCTGGTCCCTGCGCGCACCCTCGCCGAGACGGCCAAGGCCCTGACCGCCGGGCCCGAGGTCACCCTGGCGCTGTCCGGCGCCGGATCTCCGGAGGGGATGATCGGCTTCGAGGGCCTGGGTCGGCGGACCACCTCGCGACTGCTGGAGGGGGAGTTCCCGAAGTACCGCTCGCTGCTGCCGAGCGAGACCACGGCGGCGGCCGAGATCTCCACCGCGCCGTTCGCCGAGGCAGTCAAGCGGGTCGCGCTCGTCGCGGCCCGCAACGCACCTGTGCGGCTGGGCTTCTCCGCCGACGGAGTGGTGCTCGAGGCGGGCGGCGCCGATGACGCGCAGGCCAGCGAGCAGCTCGAGTGCGGGTGGCAGGGCACGGCCAGTGACGAACCGTTCCAGATCGCCTTCAACCCGCAGTACCTGCTCGACGGGCTCGGCGCTGTCGACAGCGACACGACCACGCTGTCGTTCACCGGCCCGACCCGCCCGGCGGTGCTGACCGGCAAGCGCGAGGCCGACGCAGTGGGGGTCGCGGACTACCGCTACCTGCTGATGCCGGTTCGTCTGTCCGGTTGACCACCGGCCGAAAGATCGGGCCCGCGGGGGCGCCGCCGCAACGCCTGCTCGGTGCTCGCCAGCACTGTCCCGTACACGAGGTGCGCCAGCACCATCACCGTGACCCGGTCGCGTCGGTCCCTGTCCGCGGGGGGTAGGGCGCCGAGCGCCGGCACCCAACCCTGGTAGGCCGCGCCGTAGATGCCCAGAGCCCAACCGCACCCCCGGACCCGGGGCGGGAGCCAGCGGGGCAGCAGGGCGTAGCCGGCGCCGGCTCCGGCGCCGAAGGCGAGGTGCGTCAGCACGCCGAGTGCCCGGCCCACCGGGGACGGGACCGGCTCGTCGGTGACGACCTCGACGGCCTGCTCGGCGATCGCCTGGGGGGGCTGGCGACCAAGTAGTCCCAGCCGTCCGGCGGCCAGCATGAGGGCGCTCATGGCGGCGGTGGCGACGACGCCGGCCGCGGCTCCACGGCTGCCGCGATCCAACGCGTCCATGTTCTCCATCCTTTCGCGAAGCGGCGTGGCCTTTGGCCGCGCCATGCCCGGGACAGGGCCGCCGTACGCCTGTGATGCACTTGGGCTTCCGCCGGACGAGGGAGTGCCATGGGGACGCTGGGCATGATCGGGCTGGGCCGGATGGGTGGCAACATGGCTGAGCGGCTGCGGCGTGGGGGCCACACCGTGGTCGGCTACGACCGGTCTGCCGACAGCGGTCGTTCGGTGGACAGCCTCGATGCGTTGGTGTCGGCGCTCGAGACTCCCCGGGTCGTCTGGGTGATGGTGCCGGCCGGCGGGCCGACGTATGAGACCGTTGCCGCGCTGCGGCCCCTGCTGAGCGAAGGCGACGTCATCGTCGACGGGGGGAACTCCCGCTACACCGACGACCAGCGGCACGCCGCCGAGCTGGCCCCGCACGGGATCGGCTTCGTCGACTGTGGCGTCTCCGGCGGTGTGTGGGGGTTGACCGAGGGTTACGCGTTGATGTGCGGTGGGTCGAGCAAGAACATCTCGATCGTCCAGCCGTACTTCGATGTGCTCAAGCCGACCGGCGAGTCGGGGTTCGTGCACGCCGGTGAGGTCGGCGCCGGCCACTTCGCCAAGATGGTGCACAACGGCATCGAGTACGGCCTGATGCAGGCCTACGCGGAGGGCTGGGAACTGATGATGGCGACCGATGTGGTCGCTGACGTCCCGGCCGTCGTCGCGAGCTGGCAGCAGGGCACGGTCATCCGGTCCTGGCTGCTCGACCTGATGGTGAACGCCCTATCTGAGGACGACGATCTGTCCGAGCTGCGCGGCTACGCGCAGGACTCCGGGGAGGGCCGGTGGACGGTCGAAGCGGCCATCGACCACGCCGTACCGCTGCCCGTGATCACGGCCGCGCTCTTCGCCCGTTTCTCCTCACGTCAGGAGGACTCGCCGGCGATGAAGATGATCGCCGCCCTCCGCAACCAGTTCGGCGGGCATGCGGTCACCGCCTCGGCAGGGTCGACGGACAAGGGTGCGGACAGCCCCGGCGCCGACGCGGACGTGTCAGGTTCCGCGCCCGACCTGGCTGCGGGTCGGACACCGGGCGCGGCCGGCACGCCGCCAGACGTCCCGGCACCGGACCACACCCTGCCGGACACCTGAGGCGTGTACGTCAGCGCCCTGTCGCTCACCGACTTCCGGTCGTGGCCGACCCTCGAGCTCGAGCTCGACACGGGGTCGACGGCGCTGGTCGGCGCGAACGGCCAGGGCAAGACCAACCTCGTGGAGGCGATCGGCTATGCCGCGACGCTCGGCTCGCACCGGGTGGCCACCGATGCCCCGCTGGTGCGGGCCGGTAGCGAGCGGGCGGTGGTCCGGGTGCAGGTCGAGCGCGACGGGCGGGCGACCCTGGTCGAGCTCGAGGTCAACCCAGCTCGGGCCAACCGGGCACGGGTCAACCGGGGACCACTGCCGCGGGCGCGCGAGGCGCTCGGCATCCTTCGCGCGGTGCTGTTCGCCCCCGAGGACCTGGTGCTGGTGCGCGGTGATCCGGCCGAACGGCGTCGCTTCCTCGATGACCTGCTGGTGGCGACGGCGCCGCGTTACGCCGGCGTCCGAGCGGACTACGAACGGGTGCTCAAGCAGCGCAACGCCCTGCTTCGGACGGCCGCCGGCAGCCGGCGCTCCCGGGCCACCGCGACGGGGGGCGGCGACATGCGCACCCTGGACGTCTGGGACACGCATCTGGCCCGCTGTGGCGCCGAGCTGATGTCGGCCCGGCTGGCCCTCGTGGCGGCGCTGCGGCCACTGCTGGCCGATGCCTACCGGGCGGTCGCCGCAGCCGACGAACGAGGCCGGAGCGGCACCTCGGTCGACTACCGGTCCTCCCTCGGCGACGCTCTGCCGACCGACCAGGGGGAGCCGGCCCGAGACCGCGAGCTGCTGGCCGCCGCTCTGCTCGCGGAGCTGGCACGGGTGCGGCCCAACGAGCTCGAGCGCGGCGTCAGCCTGGTCGGGCCGCACCGCGACGAGCTCGTCCTGTCCCTGTCCGGGCTGCCGGTCAAGGGGTATGCCTCGCACGGTGAGTCGTGGTCGGTGGCGCTGGCCCTACGGCTGGCGTCGTACGAGCTTCTCCGAGCGGACGGGGGTGAGCCGGTGCTGCTGCTGGACGATGTCTTCGCCGAGCTCGACGAGGGTCGGCGGGACCGGCTGGCTGCCCTGGTCGCCGGCGCTGAGCAGGTGCTGGTCACCGCGGCGGTTGCGGCGGACGTGCCGGAGGCACTCGCCGGAAGCCGGTACGACGTGCACGGCGGGTCGGTGACACGTGTCAGGTGACGCCCCGGCCGGCGGGGGTGATGTTTCACGTGAACCGGAGGTGCCCGAGGTCAGCGCCCCGGACACGCCGGACGCGAAGCCGCACGGGCCCGATCTGGTCCGAGCCGCCCTGTTCCAGGCCAAGGCGGCCGCGCGGGCCAAGGGGTTGGCGCCAGGCATCCCACGGAGCCGGGCTCGTCGATCGACCGCACGCTCGGGCTCCGGTCCGGATGCGCGCGATCCGGTCCGCTTCGGCGAGTTGATCGCCCGTCTGGTCGCCGAGCGCGGCTGGGAGGAGACCACCTCGGCTGCGGGAGTGCTCGCCAACTGGGAGCTGCTGGTCGGACCGGAGCTCGCGGCTCATTGCGCTGCGACGTCCCTGGTCGACGGTCAGCTCGAGCTGGTCGCCGAGTCGTCGGCCTGGGCGACGCAGCTCCGGCTGCTGACCCGCACCCTGATCGGGCGGCTGGCCGAGCAGGTCGGCCCGGACGTGGTGCGGAGCATCGTCGTGCGCGGCCCGGTCCAGCCTGACTGGCGCAAGGGGCCGCGGCGGGTGCAGGGCAGGGGGCCGCGGGACACCTACGGCTGACAGGCCGCCGGGGGGCCGGGAGGTGACGGCCGGCCCCGTCGCATCGGAAGATCATCAGGACATCGACGTCGGACACGCCGGGCGTGTCGGACGGCAACCCCCTGATGATCTTGGCCGGGGGCCGGGGGCCGGGGGCCGGGGGCCGGGGGCCGGGGGCCGGGGGCCGGGGGCCGGGGGCCGGGGGGGCGCGGGGCGCCGGACCGACACCCGCCGGCCAGAGGGCCCTTCACGCTCCGTGTCCAGGCGTCCGTGGGCCCCCACCCACCCGCCCCTGCGACGCGCCACACGGCGACTCAGGCCGGTTCTGCGCCGG
>JBBSKF010000144.1:0-8566 GCA_038256525.1 Mycobacteriales bacterium
CAAGACCCGGCTGTGCCCACCGCTGACCTACGACGGCGCCGCCCGGCTCGCCGCAGCCGCCCTCGAGGACACCCTGGACATCGTACGCCAGGTGAACGTCGCCCGTCGTGTGCTCGTCCTCGAAGGTGCCTATGAAGCAGCAGGTTTCGAGGTGCAGCCGCAGCGTGGGGGGGCGATGCACGAGCGGCTGGCTGCGGCGTTCGACGACGCGGCCGGCCTGCCCGCTCTGCTGATCGGCATGGACACCCCGCAGCTGACCGTCACGCTGCTGGGCGCGGCGGTCGACGCCCTGCTCACCTCCCCCGCCGTGCTGGGCCTCGCGAGCGACGGCGGCTGGTGGACGCTGGGGCTGCGCCAGCCGGACGGCGCACTGCTGCGCGACATCCCCACCTCGCAGGACGACACCGGCGCGCGGCAGCTGGCCCGGCTGCGCGAGCAGGGCCTCGCGGTGCAGGCGCTTCCCGAGCTGCGCGATGTCGACACGATCGACGACGCGCGGGCCGCCGCGGAGCTCGCACCGGACACCCGGTTCGCCCGGGAGCTGCGCGCCCAGCTGCGGACCGCACATGGCCGCTGAGGCGGCGACCGGCAGGGCCCGTGCGCGGCGGCGGATCCGGGTCACCGCCGAGTGCATCGCCGTCGGTGTGCTCGGCGCGGTGCTCGGCATGCTCGTCGCCGGTCAGGTCACGACCGGCGTCGGACCCTTCCAGGCCGAGATGTCGCTTCGTCCGGCGCTGTCGGGCAGCACCACCGTCGCCGTCCCACCGCTGGGCGAGCTGCGCCTGGACACGCACTCCGGTCCGGTACGGCTCGGGGTGCGCATCACGCAGCTGCGCGACGACGCGGCGCGCGCCATCGTCGCGGACCCCGAGCAGCTGCGCGGCCTCGGCGCTGAGGTCAACGCGGATCTGCGGGCCGGCCTGCGGTCGCTGCTCGTTCGAACCGGCCTGGTCACGGTGCTCGGCGCCACCGCGTTGGGACTGATCGTCTTCCGCCGTCGGCAGGCCACGCTCGCCGCCGCCGGCGCCGGGTTCGCCGCCCTGGCCACCGTCGGGGCGATCACGGTCGCCACCGTCAACGAGCGGTCGCTCGCCGAGCCGCAGTTCACCGGGCTGCTGGCCTCCGCGCCGACGGCCATCGGTGACGTGCGGGACATCGTGGAGCGGTTCGACGCGTACCGCCTGCAGCTCGGCCGGCTCGTCTCGAACGTCAGCGAGCTGTACTCCGTCACCAGCCGGCTACCGGTGTTCACCGGCGGCGACGAGGCCATCCGGGTGCTGCACGTCAGCGACCTGCACCTCAATCCGGCGGCGTACGAGGTGATCGGATCGGTCGTGCGCCAGTTCGACATCGATGTCGTCATCGACACCGGTGACATCACGGACTTCGGCAGTGTGCCTGAGACCCGCTATGTCGAGGCGATCGGCACGTTGGGCGTGCCGTACGTCTACGTGCGGGGCAACCACGACAGCCGGCTCACCCAGGCCGCGATCGCCCGCCAGCCCAACGTGGTCATCCTCGACGGACCGCGGATCGAGGAGGTCGCCGGGCTGCGCCTGCTCGGCCAGGGCGACCCGCGCTTCACACCCGACAAGACCACCCGGGACGACGACGCGCCACCCGAGGTTCTCGAGCTGGTCGGCCGACAGGTGCGCGAGGCGGCGCAGGCCTCGCCGCTGGGCGTCGACCTCGTGGCGGTTCACGACCCACTCACGACCGGCCCCCTGCTGGGCGCGGTTCCGCTGGTGCTCGCCGGACACACCCACTCGCGGCGGGTGGAGACGACCGACGGGACCACGCTGTTCATCCAGGGCTCCACCGGCGGGGCGGGGCTGCGGGCACTGGAGGGCGAGCAGCCGACCGATCTCAGCCTGTCGGTGCTCTACCTCGATCCGGAGACCCGGCTGCTGCAGGCGTACGACGACATCACGCTCGGCGGGCTCGGCCTCAACGACGCCCGCATCTCGCGGCGGGTCGTGGCCCCGCCGCCCGAACCGGAGCCGCAGCCGCAGCCGAGCCCGTCCGGACCGACGCCGACCCCGAGCGGATGAGTCGGCTATGCTTCCCCGGTCCCCGACGGCCAACGGCGGAGGCACGACGCCGCACCTCCGGCAGCCATCCGGACAGGCAACGGTCCCCATCGTCCAGCGGCCCAGGACTCCACCCTTTCAAGGTGGCTACGCGGGTTCGAATCCCGTTGGGGGCACAGCAGGAAGGTCTGGCTCATCTCCAGGCCCCGTAGCGCAGTTGGTTAGCGCGCCGCCCTGTCACGGCGGAGGTCGCGGGTTCGAGTCCCGTCGGGGTCGCAGCGTGACCCGGTCAGGTAGCTCAGCTGGTAGAGCACACGCCTGAAAAGCGTGGGGTCGGCGGTTCGAGCCCGCCCCTGACCACTCACTGGAACACCGTCTGACCTGCGGTTATGGGTGCAACCGACTCACTTGCAGATGTCGGCTCGCGGCGATTGGCAGCCAAGTGGCAGCCAAAGTTCAGGGCGTACGTCGGCGGGCGACCTCGTCCGCCTCCGCACCGGGGCTGTCCCAGAGGGCGCCCGCCATGAGTTGCGCGGCCTCGCTGTTGAGCTCCGGCGCGACGTGGCTGTAGGTGTTCATCGTCAGCTGGTAGCTGGAGTGGCCGAGGATGTCCATGACGACCCGGGCCGGGACCTTCAGCAGCAGGAGCAGGCTCGCGGCGGTGTGCCGGGAGTTGCGGGAACGTCAGGTCCGGAGCCAGCTTCCCGCCGCCGAACCAGACCGGCCCGGTCCCCTCAAGCAGCGCCCGCACCGGTCGGGCGCAGCGCGACGGCGTAACCGGTCACCTCCTCCGGATTCAAGGTGCTCATCCGCGGCCGGGCCAGCACGCTGTCCCGGTTGAGCCGGTCGCTGAACTCGGCGAAGCTCGTGGCGCCGGCCAGCGCCGCCCGGACCTTGCCGCGCAGCACCTCCCGGTCCGGCCCGGCCGGCCCGGGCAGGCCCTGCCCGGCCCGCTGGGTGGCCTGCCGGGTGTGCCGGCGCTGCTCAGCCCGGCTGGTCTGCCGGTCCCCGGTCCGGTCCGCCGGAGACGTGCGGGTCAAGCCGTACCGGGCTTCCACGGCCAGGCTGGCTTCCCGGGCCCGGTAGAAGGCGTTGCGCGGCCACACCCGCCTGCCGTCCTGGCGGCCAGGGTCGCGACGACATGGACGTGGTTGTCGGCGTGCCGGACCGCCACCCACCGCACCGCCGCCTCATCACCACGCGGCGCCAGCCCGATCCGGTGCACGTACTCCCCGACGACGTCCGCCCACTCGACGTCCGTCAGGGTCCGGTCGTGCTCGGCGGCGCTGATCGCCAAGTGGTAGACGGGTCGAGCCTGCTGCCACTCCGGTCGGCTCAGGCCCGCGGCGAGCAGCGGCGCGTTCAACGCCGCGGCGAGGGTCCCCGGGTCACGGCCACCGCCGGCCTGGTGGGGCGGCTCGAGACCGTCGGTGCCGTCCCACGCGGCGATCAGGTGCGCGTCGGTGTGCGGGGGCTCAGCCCGTGCTCACCAGCCAGGCCCTCCCGGAACAGGTAGCCCAGCAGCCGCCGGACATCACTGCCGCGCTGGCAGACCTTGCCGATCACTTGCGCATGACCCCGCCGCCCCGGTCCAGTCGCTGCGGCTCAGCCGCGGCGGCCGGTGACCCGCCGCGTCGCGGCGTCCACGCTCAGCACGGCCCGGTCCGCGCCCGCCACCGCCTGGGACAGCCACACCGGGGCCTGGCTGGTGCTGTGCAGCGCGGCGACGGCCTGGTTGACGTTCACCGCGCACCGGCGGATCGCCAACCGCAGCCGCAGCAGCTCACCCAGCAGCTCCCGGTCCACGGCCTGCGACGGAGGCGGTCCCTGCCCCGCGACGGCCAGACCCGCGCCGGCCAGGAACCCAGCCACGGTCAGGCCGGCACGACCCGCGGCGGCTGCGAGCACCGCGTGCTCACGGTCGTCGTAGCGGACCTTGACCACCTCTTCGCGCGCTGGGAACCGATGCCGCCGATGCCGCACCACCCCCGGCAGCGCGTCCTCATCAAGGCCGACAGCAAGGTCCAGCGGCGGACCAGGGTCTCCCCCTCCGTCCATGCTCACAACAACAGAGAACGCCTTCAAAGCAGTGACTTCCAGTGCTGGCGGTAGTCGTCGTCAAGGTGTCATCCGCACCCGTCCGCGAGCGTCCTTGGGCTTGACGGCCGTCGCAGTTGATGTCGACGCTCGCCCGCGCCCGGGCGAGCACCTGCCCCTGGCGACGGGCCCCAAAGCCATAACTTGCTCTGCTCCACCGGGCTGCGCCGGCAAGACTCAGCGACGACCCTCAAACGGGCAGAGCCGGTCGTCTGCCGGGTGAGGACGCGGCACCGGCTCGCGCCTGGCTTACCTGCCGGGCCCACCGGGAACCGACCGCCGCCTCTGGCGGGTTGAGGTAGGTAGAGCCCGACGATGTCGTAGACCTTGTCCACGAACAGCGGGTCGTTGCTCAACCTGAACCCGTCGGCCCGATGCGGCTTGAGCTCGACCGCCTTCCAGATCCGCCCGATCGTCGAACGGGAAAGCCCTGTCCTGTCAGCCATCTTGGCCCGCGACCAGTGCGTGGCGTTCTTCGGCGTGGCCTCTAACGTCGCGACGACCACGTCCTCGACCTGGTCGGCGCTGATCGTGGCCGGGCGACCGGGGCGGGCTTCGTCGCTCAACCCGTCCAACTGGTGCTCGACAAACCGCGCACGCTACTTGCCGACCGTGGCCTGCGCGCAGCCCAGCCGGGCCGCGACCGTCATGTTGTCAGCGCCGTCCGCGCACGCCAGCACGATCCTGGAACGCAACACAAGCGCCTGCGCCGACTTCGCTCGGCGAGACCAGCGCAGCAGTTGCGCACGCTCCTCCGACGTCAATACCAGCTCTGCCTTGGGGCGACCTGTAAGTAAGTGGCGTACATCAGTCTACGACTTATCGGGCGGGATCATCGGCGCACGACACTAGGCACGGACAGCGGTTCTCTAGTCACGATCTCGTCACCACCACCACCACCGGTAAGCCTCCGGGCGTCGCCACCGTGATCGCCCGCGAGCCTTGGCCTCGATAGCGTCATCCAGCAGTCGCCGGGCATCCCGTCAGCGACTTACCTCGCTGGACCGTTTTCGCGGCGTGGGCATCAGCGCGGTCGGCTGTAGCCAGTTCCGGTTCCACCAGGTCTGCCAGAGCTCGGGGTCGGTCGTGGGGCGAGCCAGCAGGTAGCCCTGGACGCAGTCCACGCCGAGCGTCGCGATCGTCTCCAGCTCGCTGGGCGTCTCGACCCCCTCAGCGGTGATCTCCGCGTTGAGGTCCAGAGCCAGCAGGACCAAGGCGGTGACCAGCGATCGCTTGGCCGGGTCACTCGTGATCGCGGTGATGAGGGACCGGTCGATCTTGATGATGTCCGGGCGCAGCTCGAGCACGTGGGCGAGCGAGGCGTACCCAGCGCCGGTGTCGTCGATGGCCAACCGCAGCCCGCGTGTGCGCAGCGGTTCCAGCGCGATGTGGAGGGCGTCGTAGTCGTCGATCGCGACGTGCTCGGTGATCTCGAGAACGAGGCGATCCAGCAGCAGGTCGCTGTCGAGCAGCGCGTGCTGCATGGCCGGATCCACGATCAGCTGTGGTGTGGCGTTCACCGACAGGTACGCGGTCGGCGGCAGGCTGGGGAGCAGCAGCAGGGCCGCCCGGAAGGCGTGCAGGTCCAGCTCGAGGTTCTGTCCGGAGTCGTGCGCCTCGGCGAACCACACGTCCGGCGGGCGTCCGTCGCGGAACCGGGCGAGCGCCTCGACGCCCGCCATCCGCCCGTCCGCGATCCCGACGATCGGCTGCAGGGCGATGTCCAGAGCATCGGTATCGAGCGCGTCGCGGATCCGGCGCCTGACAGCATGCAGGGACCGTTCCTCGGTCATCGCCGTGGTCACGAGGCGTCGGGTGCCCCGAAAGCCGACGATCGCCCCTGCCGCGTCGAGGACCGGTCGGGCGCTGCCCTGCAGGGCAACGAGGTGTCCGTCCCGGTGGACCCAGTCGTAGTCGACGTCGTCCCATCCGGACCTGCCCCGCAGGGCGGTGGCGAGCAAGGACATGGCCTCTTGCTTATGCGCGTCGGGCAGCAGCGCAGTCAGCTTCCGTCCGTACAGCTCGGCCGGCAGATAGCCGAGCAGGTCGGTGACCCGCTCGTTGCTGGACGTCAGTCGCATCTCGGTGTCCGCGGTCCACACCCAGTCATGGGACGTCGTCGCGACGTCAACGAGCGCCCCGGCCTCCCGCGTGGCCTGCTGATGCGTGGCGAGCAGCGCCCGTGCGACGCCCGCTACGGCCACCAGCAGCAGCGGCATCCACAACAACCCGATCAGCGTGACCACGTATTGAGCGTGCTTGCCAGCCTGCGCGAATTCCGACAGCGCGTTGAGCCGGACGGTCAGGGCCAGCGCTGCCTCGACCGCCACGGTCACGAGCAGGAACAGCAGCCATCGACGGCTTCCCATCATTTTCCCCAAGCACCTCGGCAACGCCGCCCCTGGGACCAGGGCTGGTTCTGTGCTGAACCGCATGCCGTCGTTCGCCCTTCGGCGCGACCGGAACACGTCGCCGACACCGGGGACGAGATCGTCGCCCGCAGCGCCGAGACTACGCCCGCCGGTCCGGCCCGGGTGTTGTTTCAGGGGAACCCGCAGAAGCGCCAGAACCTCGGGTGCGCAACCACGAGTCACGAACTAGTCGCCACCAACAGCGGCAAGCCGCCGGTCGTCACCACCGTGATCGACCCCGCCGGTAGGCTCAAACTCGCACCACGTGGGCGTAGCTGAATGGTAGAGTTCTGGATTTCCAATCTGCTGACGACGGTTCGATTACCTTCGCCCGCTCCACGTACGCACACAGCGACGACCCTCGGGGCCTGAGCCGCTGCGATGCCGTAGCCGGCACCATCCAGACGGACGTGTGACAACGCGCTACATTGGTCTCATGGCCGACAGCCTCTGGTGGGACGAGGAGGACGCCGAGCACATCCGGGCTCGCTCGACCCGCTACCCCGGCGCGGTCGATCTCGAGCCGGCGTGGACGCTGGAAGCGGCGGCTGACCCGGGCTGCCTGGTTCGCCAGCCCGCCCGAAGAGTCGGGCCGGGTACACGCGGCTGATCGGACACTCCCCGAGCGCCGGCACTGTGCTCACAGTGATCATCGACCCGCAAGACGGGTCCGGCGTCACAGCCTGGATCGCCCGCGGCGCCGACCTGCGGCACTACCTCGACAGCAAGGAGTCCCGTGATGACTGAGGCCACCGACGACGTCCGAGATGCCCGACGCGCCCGACACCACGCGATCCGCGCCGACGTCGCGCAGGAGGAAGCCGACGCCGCCGAGGCCGAGGTGGTTGAAAGAGCGGCCGCCCTCGACGTCCCCTTGCACCTGCGCATCGACCGCGAGCTCGACGCGCAGCTGCGCCGCCAGGCCGCGGAGGCGCATGTCCCGACCTCGGCGCTGGTGCGCCGGCTGCTCCGGCAGGCGGTCCAGACGCCCCCCGTGCAGCTGACCGAGGGCGATGTGGAGAGCATCGCTCGCCGCGTCGCCCGGGAAGAGTTGCACCGCGCCTAGAGCTCGACCAAGCCGTGGGGCCGACGATCAGCCTGGCAGCCAAGTTGGCAGCCAACTGCGCAACTTTTACGGATCCCGGCGGATGAAGTCGGACGTGATCATGGCTCTGACCTGCAGATATGGATGAGTGTGGCTGCCCGCGAACACCCGCCTGCGGCTCTGAAAAGCGTGGGGTCGGCGGTTCGAGCCCGCCCCTGACCACTCCCTCATGGGGGCCACTCCCTCATGGCGGCCATTCTCTCAAGGTTCACCGGCTTCCCCCCGATAGCAGCACCGAAGGACGGCCGTTCCGGCCCGCCGGCCCAGTTCGCCGGGTTGCCTTCGCCACGCTGCGACGGAGAGAAGCCCATGGCACGCCTACGGGACTCACGCATCGGCCTCCGCCTCGCCGCCGCCTTCGGAGCCGTGGCGCTCCTGCTCGCGGCCGTGGTCGCCGTGGCCCTCCTGGGAATCCGGTCCCAGGGCAACGCCACCGACGAGCTGGCCGCCGACCAGCAGACGATCGGCGAGGTCCTGCAGGTGAAGTTCCGAGCCGCCGACTTCAACGGCTGGCAGACGGCCTACGCCTTCGACGTCGAACGAGGCGAGCCCGACGCCCTGGATGACGGGAAGGGCAACCGCAAGCTCTTCCTCGACTCAACCGACGCATTCCGCCGTGAGCTGGCGGCGATCGCCGATGATCCGGAGCTCAGCATCCACCGCGCGGAGGTCGCCGACATCGCGGAGGGCTTCCGCCTGTTCCTCGCCACGGACGAGCGGGTGATCGGCCTCTACAGGGATGGCAGCGAGGCCTCGCGGCTGGCCGCCACCGAGCTCGTTCTCGGTGAAGAGCTGGTCCTGTTCGAACGAATCACCACGGCCGTGAACGGACTCGACAAGGCTGTCAGGGCCGAGAGCGCCGGCCACGCGCAGGCAGCCGAGCGGAACTCCGCTCGCACCCGCACGACCATGCTGGTGACGGC
>JBBSKF010000145.1:0-8517 GCA_038256525.1 Mycobacteriales bacterium
CGGTCACCACCTCGTGCCCGTCCTGACCATCGATCAGGCCGTCCGGCCGGTCGACATGGCGGCGCAGCTTCGACAGTGCCGCCGCGACCCGCTGCGCCCCCGACACCGACAGGCGCTGCGCGGACAGCTCGGCTGCCAGGTACGGCAACCCGGGCAGGCGGCGGGCCAACGCCAGCTCAGCCCGGTCCAGGCTGGTCTGCTGAGCGCCCAACCAGGTCCCGACCGTCGGCGACCCGGCCAGCACATGCAAACCCCGGCGGTCCACATCACCCACCCGCAACAGCACCACCGACCTCAACGCCTCCACCTGCGCCAGCAGCACCGAGCACTCCCCCAGAGCCTGCGCATCAGCAAGGCCCAACGGATCCTGCGCGCCGACCGCCCGTACCGCATCGACCACCAGAGCGGCCGGACCGGACAGCGCAACCGGAGCCGGCCGCGGGAAGTCCACGATCACCGCCACCCGACCCACCGCCTTCCCGCTCCGACACCTTCGCTCGTGTGTTCGAGAGTACCAGGATCGGCCCGGAACGCAAGCCCTCCAGAAGACGAGTTCTGGCGCCCAACAGCGTTTTTCGCCATACACACACCGGCCGCATCCACAAGACCCCAGCGTAGATCTGTGGAGAACTGCCCTCCGATGCAGCAGTACGGTTCTCGGTATGACCGCCACCACGCGCAAGGTCACCGTCACCCTGCCCACAGCCACGCTCGAGGCAGTGCGGCGGCTCGGCGGCGCCACCTCGGTGTCCGGCTTCGTCCAGCACGCCGTCGGCGTCGCCCTGGACGACGTGGCCGGTTGGGGCACGTTGCTGACCGAAACCCTTACCGACAGCGGCGGAGAGCTGACTGCGCACGAACGTGCCTGGGCGGACGCGGTCCTCGACCAGGGCGCACGCACCGGAGCGGCATGACGCGCGGCGTCACACTCGATGCCGGCGCCCTGATCGCCCTCGACCGCGGGGACCGGCGCGTCGTGGCGCTTCTGGCGCGCGCCCTCGAAACCTCGGCGCGAGTGACCGTGCCCGCCACCGCTTTCGCGCAGGCAGTGCGTGACCCGGCCCGGCAAGCCCGGCTCGGACGTCTCGTACGACAGCCGACCACGGACGTCGTCGTGCTCGACCGGGTGGACGCCACCGCCGTCGGGCGCCTGCTCGCCGCGACCGACACGGCGGATGTGGTCGACGCCCATGTGGTCCTGTGCGCCCGACGGGCCGGACAGGCTGTGGTCACGAGCCATCCCGCGGACCTGCGACACCTGACTCCGTCGCTGACACTCGTCGAGATCTAGCTGGCGCGAAGGTCCCGCCACCAACGGCAGATTGAAAAACGATAGTCGCCGACCCTGGTCGCTGGCGCAGTCCACCACCGTGAGCGCGCCCTCCGGCCCGTGGCCGAATTCGGTCGGCCGTCCGACCGGAAGTCCCGCAGCGTCGTCCCGCCCTCCGGATCGATCGTGCTCGTGAGTGTCATCCCAACGAGACCTCGCGCATCGGGCGGTTGACCACCTTGCTGCGGATCAACGCAAGATCCTGAGGGGGCACCAGCTCCATCGGCAGCGCCAAGATCAGGTGATTCTTGGGTTTGAGGACCAGGACGTCCTCGAACTGCACCACGTGGGTCAGCGAGGCGTACGGCAACTCGAAGCTCTTGTCCGGCATGCCAATCTTGAAGGAGTCCGGTCCGAACTCGCTAGTCAACTGGGTCCCGGGCGGAGACGCTATCCGCCTGACATAGCGCTGAACGGACCACTGCCACCACCAGTACGTCGCCAGCAAGACCCCGCTGGACAGCAGAAGAATCATTTGTGCCATGTACGGCGTGTCGCGTTGCAACCAGTAGACCAGGCTCCCTGCGGCGGTCAGGAAAAGTGCATAGAGCGCCAAGCCTGTCCAGCTCTTCGGATCGCGTCGGGCAAAGCGGCGCATCGCGCGGGCTTCACGGTCCGGCAGTGATGCATCTACGACGTACCTGTTGACCCGTGGCGAACCCGCCGTGTCCTCCGTCACCGTCCCCGTCCCCTCCGGTCATCAATGACTTTAGCCTGGCCGAGCTGGCAGCCAAACTCTCATAGACTGACGTGGAAAACAGACTCATCCGAGCGAGAGCTCTCGCATGGGACGATTGGTCACCTTGTTGCGTAGGAGCGCGAGGTCCTGCGGCGGCACCAGTTCCATCGGCAACGCCAGGATCAGGTGGTTGTTCGGCTTGATGACCAGGACGTCTTCGAACTGGACCACGTGCGTCAACGAGGCGTACGGGAACGCGTAGCTGATGTCCGGCGTGGACATTGTGAATGACTCGGCTGCGAACTCAGTCGTCAGCACGGCGCCGGGCTCGGACTGCCTGCGGGTCAGCCGTCTTGACCGCAGCACGATCGACCGTTCCCACCACACGTAGTTGGCCGTCACTATGGCGCTGAACACCACAACGACGATGGGAACTGCGTAGGATATGTCGCGTTTGAACCAAGCAACGGCGCAGCCGACGGCGACGTTGAAGACCATGGCGAAAAGAAGAGGGCGCCGGACTTTCGGGTCTCGCCGTGCGAACCAGCAGAGAGCGCGGATCTCCCGGTCGGCCAATGCAGCATCGGCGACGATCCAATTGACCGAACCAGCCGCTGACAGGGGTTCGTTCAATGCCTTCTCCTTTGTCACGTCCGTCATCCTGGTCCGTCATCCTCATCGCAAAACTAGGCTGTGGGCTGCTCCATGCAGAACAAGCGCTTTCGCGTTTCACAGGGTCGTTGCCGGCCGAGAAAGATCGGATCATTGATGCAACGCTGGAGCTGAAACCGTTCAACCGGTGCATCAAGATCAGTAAAAGTCTACGTCCTTTCCGGCGGGCAGCCTACCGAAACGATATCCCTGTTGCTCCACACCGATGCCTACTTTGCGCATAGGTCGATGGCGCAGCTGAAGAATATCGTCAGGTTGGGGGCGCACGCCCGAATCTCAGTGGCCTCCCAGCGCACCACCCACACTTCCCCTTGATCCCTGCTGTCCCACACACAGACTAGATATGAGTTGCTCATCCTCGCCGACCTGATACCGACCACAATCTGGGAGGCTAGCTAGTAGAATGGAATTCCTTTCGCGGCGGGTGGTCTGACGAGATGGTATCCCTGCTCCGACACGCCTATGCTGACCTCGCGCATCAGGTTGACAGCACGATCAAAGAACGTCTCCATGTTGGGCGCGGACGGCCGGATCTCAGTAGCTTCCCAGCGCACCACCCACATTTCTCCCTCCTGATCGCTGCTGCAGTCGATGACCACGTTCTCGTCCGGGTGCATCTGGAGGACCGGGAACCACGCCGGTCGCCACAGCGGGTTGGTGGGCTCCTCGTACTCCTCTGCGGCTGAACGCAACTCCCACGTCGCCTCCACCGCACGCGCCAGCGCAGGAAACTCCATACTGGGCAGGAGCACCGGCCGCATGCGGAGCTCGCCTGGCGGTCGGCTGGCGTACCAGCGGTCGCGGTCGATACCGTCAGCGAGCCGATAGAGAGTGACGACGTCCGCAGGAAACACCAAACCCACGTCTTCGCCGGCCCGGGCCACGTCGCGTTCCGAGGCCGGCGGACGGAGATAATCCGGGACCCGCGAGCCGATCTCCCGAAGGTAGTCGACCAGCCGGGTGAAAGCACCCTCCACATCACTCATCGGCAGATCCGGAAACTGTTCGATGCGGCCACCGGGATCACGAAGTATGGCGTGCCGTCAGGAAACGGCTGGCACTTCGATGCAGAGTAGAACCCACCCATCAGTCCTCCTTGCTTGCTTGATTCCGCCAAGGACACACCCTCCACCGACACTGCAGACCTGTTCGCCTCACCGCCTTGCTTGGCCGAGGCGAACGGAAACTCATCGCACGCCTTGCCCGAATCCCGCGCCGCTTTACACGCCGGTACTTGATCGAGCCAGTCGCGGTCGTGAACGGGAATCTGGCGGTTCAAGCGAGCCTGCCAAGGCCGCTTGACCAGGGCTGCTGTGATGTGCTCGGTGTGCTCGGGGAGTTGGTCTGGCAGTCCCCCGTAGAAGATGATGCGTACGTCTTTGCCGCCACGGCACGGCGAGTCGACGTCGGCGAAGGCGGTGGCGATGCCCGATGCCAGACACGCGGCCGCCGCAGCCTTGGCCATCGCCTCGGTCACCCCCTTGGCTTTGGCCTGCAGCTGATACAACTCCGTCAACTCGGCGACTGTTGCGGTCGCCGTGCCGGTCGAGGTCCCTGGGCCGGGGCGGGACAGCGGCGGGTTGAACGTCGGGGCGCATCCCCCCGACACCAGGCACTCGGTCAACACCGCCGACAGCGCCAACCCCGCGGACAGGCCGACCCCGGTGAGGATGGCGGCCTGCGCGAGTGTCCTGGTCGACAAGAGGCCCACCGTCTCCGCGAGCGCCGCCATCCCGCTCGGGTCGGTCAGGGTGGTCGGGTTGTTCGCCACGTAGGCGTAGGGGTTCCACCCGACCACCCCGGGGCTGCCCGGCCGGACCGGGTCGACCGACAGGAACCGGCCCGTCGAGGTGGACAGGTCCCGGGCGTTGAGGTGCACCAGGTCCCCGGACTGCTGCGCCCCGGTGAACCCGAACACCGACGGCGTGCCGCTTGCCGCCCGCACCCCGCCGAACACGTCATACGCGCGCTGGCCGCTGACCGCCCCCGCGCCGTCGGTGAGCGTACGGACCGAACCGAGCCCGTCAGCCAGCACATACGAGCTCGCCGCCGACACCTGCTGGGCGATCCCCTCCGGAGAGTGCACGAACGCCGTCCCGGCCGCCGACACCAACTCCGGCAGACCGCCCGCCCGGTCATACAACAATCCGGTGCTGCCGCCGCCCGCGCGGCTCACGGTCCGCACCCCGTCCCCGTCGTAACCGTGCTCGACCCGCCCGGCACCCTCGCTCACCCCGACCAGCCGGGACAGCCAATCCCAGTCATAAGCCGCGCCCTCGGCCGCCAGCACATTGCCGTTCGCGTCGCTGCTCACCGCCCGGCCGTCCACGCTCGTCAGCCGGGAAGCGTCGTCGTAGCCGTAGGACACCGTCGGCGCGCCCCCGACCGTCGCGGTCAGCCGGTTCCCAGCCGCGTCATAGCTGTACGCGGCGCTCGTACCGTCCGCATAGCGCACCCCGGTCAGCTGCGACACCGCATCCAGCGTGTAGTCCTCGGTCCCGGCCGGCGTCAGCACCGCCGTCCGGTTGCCGTCGGCGTCCAACGTGTACTCGGCCAGGTCGACCAGGTCCGTGCCCCGCCGGTGCTCGACCCGGTCCAGTCGGCCCGCCATGTCATAGGTCCAGGCGCTGCTCACCCCGTTCGGCCGCATCATCGAAGCGATCCGGCCGTCCCGGTCATACACCAACGCCGACGCCGCACCCGTCCAGTCCGTCAACGAACCCAACCGGCCGGCCGGGTCGTAGCCGTAGGACACCGCACCCTCGGGCTGGGTCATGGCGGTCCGCCGGTTCGTCCGGTCATAGGCATAGGACACCGTCCCGGCCGGCGCGTCGACCGACCTCATCGCCCCGTCCGGGAACCACGACCAGCTGGTCACCCCAGTCGCGTCGGTCATCGTCCTGCGCCGCCCGAGCCTGTCGTAGGTCCAACCGATCGCACCCGCACCACCCACCTCGACCTGCGCCGTCAGCCGCCCGGCCCGGTCGTAGTCGTGCCCGATGACCGTGCCCCGGGCATCGGCCGCGACCTCCACCCGACCAGCCAGGTCATAGGTCCACGACCGGCTGTTCCCCAGCGGATCGACCGCCGTCTGGAGACCACCCAACGCCGCGTACGTGACCTGCCAGGTCTTGCCCCGCGGATCGGTGATCGAACTCTGCTGGCCCGCAGCGTCATAGCCCAACCGCACCTGCGCGTCCAGCGCATCGGTCACCATCTGCAACCGGCCGTACGGGTCGTAACTGTTCGTCGTCGTCGGCGTCCGGCCCTGCCGCAACGGCGAGGTCTCGGTCAACACCCGACCCGCCCCGTCATACGTCCGCGACCACAGGTTGCCGAGCTCATCGGCACGTGAAATCTCCAACCCCCGCCTGTCATAGCCGAACGCGGTACCCACCCCCTCCGGGGTCGTCGTCGACAGCAACCGCCCGCCGTCGGACCACACATTGACCGTGGCCCCGAGATCCGGCCCGATCTCCCGCTCCACCCGGCCCGAGAGGTCATACTCCGTCTCGGTACGCCGACCCTCGGCGTCGACCACCGCCACCTGCCGGCCGGCGTCATCCACCTCGTACACAGTCGCGTTCAGCTCCTGATCCACCATCGAGGTGAGCCGGCCGACCCTGTCATAGAACTGCTTGACCGTCGTGCCGTCGTCATAAGTCGTCGTCGTCAGCCGGCCAACCTTGTCGTAGTCGTAGCTGGTGAGCGCGCCTTCGGGGTCGGTGACCGATCTCGGCCGGCCGTCGAACCGGTAGTCCCGCAGGATCGTCCCGCCCTCCGGATAGACGTTGCTCGTGACCTGACCGTCGGCGTTGTAGGCGTATCTCGTCACCCCACCGGCGGGGTTGGTCTCCTCCCGCAGGAGTCCGCTCGGGTAGTAGGCGTAGCTGGTGGCCCGGCCGACCGGGTCCACCCGCGAGACCACGTTGCCCCCGCCGTCGTACTCCGTCACCGTCGGTGGGAGAGTTCCGACCCGGGAGGTCTCCTGCCGCCCGACCTCGTCGTAGCCATACAACGTCGGTTCGTCAACCCCGTTGTCCACCGAGGTCAGCCGCCCGGCCCGGTCATAGGCCTGCGTCGTGACCACGTTCTCCGGGTCGATGCTGAGGACCATCCGGTTGAGGTCGTCGTACTGCCACTGGGACACCCCCAGATCGGGGTCGGTCTCGGTACGCAGGTTCCCCACGGCGTCACAGGTCTTCACACGACCGAACCCACCAGGGTCGATCTCCACGAGCAGCCGGCCGTTCGCGTCGTACTCCCAACGGCTCACCTGTTAAGCGGCTCTTCGAACTTGAGGTGGGTGTGACCGACTCGCGGGTGTGACCTGCGGGGCTGGGGGTCGAGGCCTCCTGAGAATCGATAGCGACCAAGCTGTCGAACCGAAGGCCTCGACCGGTGACTGAGCCTACGGCGTCTACGGACGCCTGCTTCGCTGACTGCTACTGCTCTCGCTGTGATCTTCTTGTCGGCCTGGAGGGGCTGCATGTGGTCGCCGTCGAGGAGGTGACCAGCCGGCGCGGACCGCTGTTGCGGGTGCAGGTCGAGTCGCCCTGGCGGGTCGAGGGTTGCCGTGAGTGCGGGGTCGTGATGCGCAGTCACGGCCGTCGTGAGGTGCGCCTGATCGACACGCCGTGCTTCGGTCGGCCGGTCGAGCTGGTCTGGCGCAAGCGGACCTGGCGCTGCGCCGAGACTGCATGTCCGGCGGGGCTGCTCACCGAGCAGGGCGAGCAGGTGGCGCGGCCGCGGGCGCTGCTGTCGACCCGGGCGTGCTGGTGGGCGATCGGTCAGCTGCGCCGGGAGCACGCGTCGATCCTGGGCCTGGCTCGACAGCTCGGCACGTCGTGGCGGACGGTGTGGCGTGCGATCTGCCCGCTACTGGAGCAGATGGCCGACGACGACGCCCGCTTCGACGGTGTCACTGCGCTCGGTGTCGATGAGCACGTCTGGCATCACGTATCGACCAAGCCCATCAAGGACGGCGGCCGCGGGCCCAAAGAGCTGACCGGGATGGTCGATCTGACGCGTGACAGCAAGGGAAGAACGCGCGCCCGGCTGCTCGACCTGGTCCCGGGCAGGTCCGGGGCCGCCTACGCGGACTGGTTGAAGGAGCGCAACGAGACCTTCCGCGCTGGCATCAAGGTCGCGACGCTGGACCCGTTCCACGGCTACAAGAACGCCCTGGACGATGAGCTCGAGGACGCCATCGCCGTGCTCGACGCCTTTCATGTCATCAAGCTCGGCACCGCCGCCCTGGATGAGGTCCGGCGCCGCGTGCAGCAGCAGACCCTGGGCCATCGCGGCCGCAAGGGCGACCCGCTCTACGGGATCCAGAACGTGCTGCGCTGCGGCGCCGAACGGCTCACCGACAAGCAGAAGGCCCGACTCGACAAGGCCATCGCCGCCGACGAGCGGCACGACGAAGTCCACATCGCCTGGCAGTGCGCCCAGCAGCTGCGCGCGGCCTACAAGGCCGGCAAGCTCAGCGACGGCAAGAAGATCGCCGAGCAGGTCCTGGCGTCGTTCCCGACCTGCCCGATCCCGGAGATCAAGCGGCTCGGCAAGACCCTGAAACGATGGCGCGAGGCGTTCCTGGCCTACTTCGACACCGGCCGCGCCAGCAACGGCGGCACCGAAGCGATCAACGGCCTGATCGAGCTCCACCGCCGCGTCGCCCGCGGGTTCCGCAACCGTGATGGCGCTCACCTGAAACCCGCCAGACCTGCTCACTGAAATCCCGCACCCATGGGCGACACGCCGACGTGCTTGACGTCGACGCCAGCGGGCCCCTTCGAGGCTCGTGATCTTGCCGGATCACGACCTCGAAGGAGCC
>JBBSKF010000146.1:0-8476 GCA_038256525.1 Mycobacteriales bacterium
CCGCGCCTTGCTGACCCACTGGTCGGAGCTGACCGGCCTGGATCTGCTCGCGCTCGGGACCACGGCACCTGACGAGGTCGTCCGCGCCACCGAGGTGACCCAGCCGCTGCTCACCGCCGCTGCCCTGCTGAGCGGCCGGGCACTGCTCGCCGGTGGGCGTCCCGATCTGGTGTGCGGTCACAGTGTCGGGGAGCTGTCGGCCGCGGCGTTCGCGGGCGTCCTGTCCGACGACGAGGCGGTCGTGCTTGCCGCCGGGCGCGGTCGCTTGATGGCCGAGGCCGCCGCGCGCGAGTCGACGGGGATGGTCGCTCTGCTCGGCGGGGAACTCGACGAGGACGACTACCTGGCGGCCGGTCTCGAGCTCGCCACCGTCAATGTCGCCGGTCAGGTCGTGCTCGGTGGCCCCATCGAGGCGCTCGAGGCCTGGACACCGCCGAAGGGGGTGCGGGCGCGCCGACTCGAGGTCGCGGGCGCCTTCCACACCTCGGCCATGGCCTCGGCGGTCGAGGGCTTCGCCGCGTTGGTCGCGGCGCTCACCCCTGCGGACGCCACCTGTGACGTCATCGCCAACGCGGACGGCGCCGTGCTCCGCGACGGTCGTGAGGTGCTCGACCGGCTGGTCGGTCAGCTGACGCGGCCGGTCCGCTTCGACCTGTGCCTCGCCGCCGCCACCGCGGCCACCGAGGCGGTCGAGCTCGCTCCCGCAGGCGTCCTCAAGGCGCTGATGAAGCGGGCCCTGCCGGACGTGCCGGTCACCGCGCTGCGCACCCCGGACGACCTGCTGGTGACCGCATGAGGGCCGTCGCGCTGCTCGGCCTGGGCGCCCACCGCCCCGCCCGCCGCGACGACAACGCCGAGATCTCCCTGCGCACCGACTCCTCCGACGCCTGGATCCGCGAGCGCAGCGGCATCGTCACGCGGGGTGTGGCCGGTCCCGACGAGTCGGTCGTCGACATGGCCGCCTTCGCCGGCGGCAAGGCGCTCGCCGCTGCCGGCATAGACGCCGGCGACATCGGGCTCGTCCTGCTGGCCACCTGCTCGATGCCGGGGCCGCTGCCCGGTGGCAGCCCCGAGGTCGCCTCGCGGCTCGGGGCCAAGCATGCCGGGGCCTCCGATGTCGGGGCCGGCTGCGCAGGGTTCACCTACGCCCTGTCCATGGCCGCCGACGCGGTGCGCGCCGGCAGCGCCGACCACGTGCTCGTCGTCGGCTCCGAGAAGCTGCTGCCGCTGGTCGATCCGGAGGACCGGGGCACCGCGTTCCTGTTCGGTGACGGCGCCGGGGCGGCCGTCGTCGGGCTCGCGGAGACCGACGGCATCGGGCGCGCCGCCTGGGCGCACGACGGCGCGCAGCACGCCCGCCTGGTCATCGACGGCAGCCCGCAGCGCCTGAAGATGGAGGGCCGGGCGATCTACCGCTGGGCCACCGGCTCGCTGCCGGACCTGGCCCGGCGTGCCTGCGCGCTGGCCGGGACGACACCGTCGGAGCTCGCGGCGTTCGTGCCGCACCAGGCCAACCTGCGCATCACCGAGGCGGTCGTGAAGAGCCTCGCCCTGCCCGAGTCGGTCGTCGTCGCCCGCGACGTCGTCGACAGCGGCAACACCAGCGCCGCCTCCGTACCGCTTGCTCTGGCCCGGCTGCACGAGCTGGGACAGGTACGCCGCGGTGACCAGATCCTGCTGCTCGGCTTCGGTGCCGGACTGACCGCCGCCGGTCAGGTCGTCCGCTGCCCGTAACACCCGCCACCCACCCGTACCCCCGAACCCAAGGAGATCCCATGACCACCGCCGCCACCGCCACCCGTGAAGAGCTGCTCGCCGGCCTCGCCGAGGTGCTCGAGGAAGTTGCCGGCACCCCGGCCGACAAGGTCGTCCCCGAGGCCACGTTCGACGCCGACCTCGACATCGACTCGCTCACCATGGTCGAGGTCGTCGTCGCCTGTGAGGAACGCTGGGAGGTCCGCATCCCCGACGAGGCCCTCGAGAACCTGCGCACCGTCGGGGACGCCATCGACTTCATCTCCTCCGGCGCCGGCGCCGCCGCGTGACGGCCGCCACCTCGCGTGCGCCCGCAGTGATCACCGGGCTCGGCGCGATCACCCCGCTGGGCCCGGACGTCGCGGCGCTGCAGGAGGGGCTGCTCAGCGGCCGCTCCGGCGTCACCTTGCTCGAGGAGCCCGAGTTCGCCGACCTGGCCGCGCGCCTCGCGGCTCGGGTCGACCTCACCGACCGGCTGCCCCGGGTCGAGGCACGCACGCTCGACCGGGTCCAGCAGGTCGCCCTGGTGGCCGCGCGCGAGGCGTGGGCCGATGCCGGCGCGCCGGAGGTCGAGCCGGAGCGGCTGGCCGTCGTGATCGGCTCCGGAATCGGCGGCGCGCTGACGATCCTCAGCCAGAACGACGTGCTGCGCGAGAAGGGTCCGCGCCGGGTCAGCCCGCACCTCGTACCCATGCTCATGCCGAACGGGCCGGCGGCCACCGTCGGGCTGGAGCTCGGCGCCCGTGGCGGCGTGCACTGCCCGGTGAGCGCCTGCGCCTCGGGCGCGGAGGCGCTCGCCGTCGCCCTCGAGCTGCTGCGCTCGGGCCGGGCCGACGTCGTCGTCACCGGTGGCGCCGAGGCCTGCGTGCACCCGCTGCCGCTGGCCGGATTCGCCCAGATGCGTGCCCTGTCCATGCGCCACGACGAGCCGGAGGCGGCCAGCCGCCCGTACGACAAGGGACGTGACGGCTTCGTGCTCGGCGAGGGCGCCGGCGTGCTGGTCCTCGAAACCGAAGAGCATGCGAAGGCTCGCGGCGCGAAGGTGCACGGTCGCCTCGCCGGGGCCGGGTTCGCCAGCGACGCCCATCACGTCACCGCGCCGGACCCCTCCGGTGCCGGTGCTGCCCGCAGCATCACCCTCGCCCTGCGCGACGCGGGCGTGCGCCCCGAGGACGTCGGGCACGTCAACGCCCACGCCACCTCGACGCCGCTCGGTGACCTGGCCGAGGCGCGGGCGCTGAACCTCGCCCTTGGCAGCCACCGCCCGCCGGTGACCGCGACCAAGTCCAACACCGGTCACCTGCTCGGCGCGGCCGGCGCGGTCGAGGCGATCGCCGCCGTCCTCGCGCTCGAGAGCGGCGTGGTCCCGGCGATCCGCAACCTCGACGACCTCGATGACGACGCCGATGTCGACGCCGTCCGGACCGTCGCCCGCGACCACCCGCACGAGGTCGCCCTCAGCACCTCCTTCGGCTTCGGCGGCCACGACGTCTCGCTGGTCATGACGCGATGACCAGCCTGCTCACCCCTGCCGTCGCGGCCGCGCAGGCGCGGGCCCGCCTCGACGCGCTGCTCGACCACTGGGATCTGGTCGAGGCCGCGGACGGTGTCGTCGTCGGGCGCGGCATGGTCGGCAGCACCGAGGTCTTCGCCTTCGCCACCGACGCCAAGGTCCAGGGCGGCGCCCTCGGCATCGAGAGCTGCCGGGCAATCGCCGCGGTCACCGACCGCGCCGTCGAGGAGAAGCTGCCGGTGCTGGGCATCTGGCACTCCGGCGGGGCGCGGCTGCGCGAAGGTGTCGCCAGCCTGCACGCCGTGGCGCTCGTGTTCGCCGCACAGGTGCGCGCCAGCGGAAAGGTGCCCCAGCTGTCGATCGTGCTCGGCCCCGCCGCGGGCGGCGCTGCGTACGGTCCGGCCCTGACCGACCTCGTCATCACCGGCCCGGAAGGGCGGGTGCTGGTCACCGGTCCGGACATCGTGCGCAAGGTCACCGGTCAGGACGTCGACGCCGAGCGACTCGGCGGACCGGCCACCCACTCCAAGAGCGGGGTCGTGCACCTCACCGCCAAGAGCGAGCCGCACGCGCTGCACCAGGCCCGGGTGCTCGTCGACCTGCTGGCCCGGCCCGGCGAGCTGGATCTACGGCGTACTCACGGACCGGACCCGACCGACCTGGTCCCGGAGAGCCCGCGCGCGTCCTACGACGTGATGCCGGTCATCAACGCGGTGCTCGACCCGGGCACCTTCGTCGAGCTGCAGGCCGGCTGGGCCGCCAACGTCGTCACCGGGCTGGCCCGGCTGGCCGGGCGCACCGTCGGGCTGGTCGCCAACAACCCGCTGAGCATGGCCGGCTGCCTCGATGCCGCCAGCGGTGACAAGTCCGGCCGCTTCGTGCAGTGGTGCGACGCGAACGGGATCCCGCTGATCTTCCTCGTCGACGTGCCCGGCTACCTGCCGGGTGTCGGGCAGGAGGACGCGGCTGTCGTCCGTCGTGGCGCCAAGCTGCTTCATGCGTACGCAGCGTGCGTCGTCCCCCGGCTGACCGTCGTGCTGCGCAAGGCCTACGGCGGGGCGTTCATCGCCATGGGCAGCAAGGGACTCGGCGCCGACGCGGTGTTCGCCTGGCCAGGTGCGGCGGTCGACGTCATGGGCGCGGTCGCCGCCATCGAGGTGCTGAACCGCCGTGAGCTCGCCGCCGAGACGGACCCGGAGCGGCGCGCCGAGCTGGTGCTCAAGCTGTCGGCCGCACACGAGGCGACGACCGGGGGCCTGGCCAACGCGGTCGGCTGCGGCGCCATCGACGAGGTCGTCGAGCCGCGGCACACCCGCCGCCACCTGATCCAGGCGCTCGCTGCCGTCCCTGACCGGGGCCGCGGCGAGCACCGGAACCCGCCGCTGTGACCGTCCTGCAGGAGTGCGGCGAGGGCCGGGTCGGCGGTGTCGAATACACCGTTCTGGGCGACGGCGGTCCCGTCACGGTCTTCGCGCACGGCCTGGGTGGCACATCCGGCGAGACCCGGCCACTCGCGCTCAAGGCCCCGGGCACGCGGGTCCTGCTGAGCTTCCGGGGACACGGCGACAGTGATGCGCTCGACGACGGCTGGGACTACGACGTCCTCGCCGACGACCTGCGCACGGTCGCCGACCACGTCGGCGCGACCGCCTGTGTCGCGCTGTCGCTCGGCTGCGGCGCGCTGCTGCGGATCCTGCGCGACGACCCGACGCGTTTCGACCGGCTCGCCTTCGTCATGCCGGCCGCGATCGACGCAGACCGCGCCGACGGCGCGACCCTGCGGCTCGAGTCGCTCGGCGCGGCGATCGACCGCGGCGACGTCGAGGCCGTGACCGCGGCGCTGATGTCCGAGGTGCCGACGGCGCTGCGCGAGCGGCGGGCCATCCCGCTGCTGCTCGCCCGCCGCGCCGAGGCGCTCGTACGCCGTCCCGCTCCCGTCCCACGCCGGACCGACCGGCCGCTGGACGACCGCACGGTGCTGGTCAAGGTCACCGCCCCGGCGCTGGTCATCGGCCAGGCCGACGACCACCTGCACCCGCTGGAGCTCGCCCGCGAGCTCGCGGCCGCCCTCCCGGCGGCCGAGCTGCTCGCGTTGCCCGAAGGCGGGGTCTTCTGGACCGCGACCGCCCAAGCGCAGACCGCGCTCGCCGACCATCTCGGGTCGGCCGACAACGAGGAGAGCGAATGAACGACATGCTGAAGGGCAAGCGACTGCTTGTCACCGGAGTGCTGACCGATCGTTCGATCGCCTTCTCCGTCGCGCGACTCGCCGCAGAGCAGGGCGCGACCATCGTGCTGAGCTCGTTCGGCCGCGGCGCCGGGATCACCGCGCGGATCGCCAAGCGGCTGCCCGGTTCGCCCGCCGTGATCGAGCTCGATGTCACGTCCGAGGAGCACTTGGCCGCGTTGCCGGAGCGGCTCGGCGAGCACCTGGATGGGCTTGACGGGGTGTTGCACGCGATCGGCTTCGCGCCGGCGTCGTGCCTGGGCAACGGCCTGCTCGAGTCCCCGTGGGAGGACGTCGCGACAGCCCTTCAGGTCTCGACCTGGAGCTATGCCGCGCTCGCTCGCGCCTGCCTGCCGATGATGCCGACCGGATCGTCCTACGTCGGGCTGGATTTCGACGCGACGGTGGCCTGGCCGGCGTACGACTGGATGGGGGTGGCCAAGGCCGGACTCGAGTCGGCCAACCGCTATCTGGCCCGGGATCTGGGTCAGCACGGCGTGCGCAGCAACCTGGTGGCTGCCGGACCGCTGCGGACGATGGCCGCCAAGAGCATCCCCGGCTTCTCGAAGTTCGACGAGGTGTGGCAGGAGAGGGCGCCGCTGGGCTGGGACGTGGACAACGCCGAGCCGGTGGCCCAGGCGTGTGTCGCACTGCTGTCGGACTGGTTCCCGGCCACGACCGGGAGCATCGTGTACGTCGACGGAGGCTTCCGGGCCGTCGGCGCCTGACCGGCTGGTCGACAGGCTGGGCGGCGCAGGCCGTACCGTGCCCCGGTGACTTCCTACTGCGCACCCTGCCTCACCGACCTCGCCCTGGTCCGCGACGCCGCCACGACGGTGGCCGGCACCGCCACGTGCATGGCGCATGCCGTCCTGCTCACCCACAGCACCGACGACCCCGGCCGGCGCCGGCAGCGGCTCGACGCGCTGCGGGCGTTGGCCGCCGGCAAGGCCGAGACGGCTGAGCCGGCCGAGCAGGCCAAGCTTGAACTGCTGGTCCAGGAGTACGGGTTGGCCAGCGCCATGGACATGGGCGGCCCGGAGCGGCGGCCCACCAAGCAGGGGCGGCCGGGTCCCGGCCCCGGCGGGGGGCCGTCGCACGGTGGGCCGTCGCACGGTGGGCCGTCGGTCAAGGACGGCCCGGGGGAGGAGCGTCGCCCGCGCGGTCGGCGCGGTCGGCCCCGACCCGGTGAGCGGCCGGGCGGTGAGGGCGGCGAGTTGCGCCGCGACGGGCGTCCGCGTCCGGAGTCAGCACCTGCTGCGCCGCCGGCGGGCGCCGAGTCGACGGCCCCCTCCCAGAACCCGGAGTCGTCTCCGGCGCCGAGCCCCGAGCCGTCCCGTTCGGAGTCGTCGTCGAGCCCCGAGCCGGCGCCCCCGCCGCCGCCGACGCCGAGCCCAGCCCTGCCGCCCGGCGGCCCGGACGCCTCGACCCCTCCCGCGGCCCCGGCCAGCTCCGAGTCCTCGAGCCCCCCGCTCCCACCGCGCGCCTCGACGCCGGAGCCGCCTGCCACGGTCGGGGACAATCCCGGCGTACCGCCTGCGTCCTCGTCGGAAGCCGAGAACTGATTCCACCGAACGGGGGAATCGACCCTTGCGCGATGAGGTTCACTACAGGTGCTGACCCGATACATGGCCCCCGGTCCCAAAACAGTCGCCTCGAGCGACACGCCGCCGTGAGGCGACCTGACGGGAAAGCGCACGACAGCCGTTCCGGGCGACCGGGGCGGCTGTCGTGTTGCCGGGACGATTCGATGGGAGTGGTGTGACCGCTGACCGCCCGCCGCGATGCCGCCCGCTGCCGCCGCACCTGGTGGAGGCGGTGGCGGCCGTGGACGGGTTGTCCGAGCCGGAGCTCTTGGATCGGCTGGACCGGGCGCTCGCCGCTCTGCCGCCGAACGAGCGGGCTGCAGTCGTCGCGGCGTACGCCTACGGCGAGGGCCCGGTGGGGGCCACGATGGAGCTCGAGCTCGACCCGGAGGACGCCGATGCGCTCGCGCGCAGTGGTCTTCAGCTGCTCCGGGCCGCCCTGGCGGATGACTGAGCCGGCCGGAGTCGTCGTCTGCCACCGATGCGGCACGACGGCGGCCGGGCGGCCGCTGACCTGGTCGACGATGGTCGGCCGGGACGGCGAGCTCCTGCTCGTCTGCGACACCTGCACCCGTGCGAACCTGCGCGCGATGGAGGCTCGGCTCGACGAGCAGTTCTGGTGACCCCGCCCGATCTGCCGGATCTGCCCGATCTGCCGGCCGGGGTGTGGCGGCACTGGAAGGGCGCGGACTACCTGGTGCTCGGCCTCGGTCACGACGCCGACGTCGAGGGCCGCACGGTGGTCGTCTACGTGCCGCTGTACGACGTGCCCGGCCCGCGGCTGGCGGTCCGGACGGTGGAGAACTTCCTCGGGGAGGCCTCGCCCGGGGTGCCGCGCTTCGTCTATCGCGGGCCGGGATGACGGGTGGCGTGTCCGCTGGCGTGGTGCCCCGGACCGAGGGCGGCTGCACCGCGGCTGGGCGCGGCCTGTGCTCCCCAGCCATGACCGCCCGCTCGGCGATCCTGGTCATCAAAACTGCTGTGCACAGGCCGCTTTGACCTTGACAGCCGTTCGAACAGGTGTACGATAGTCGTATGTCCAGCAGCCCCGCCGAGGAGTCGAACGCGCTGCTGGATGCCTGCCAGGAAGGCCTTCGGGCCGAGGCCCGGCTGTTCGCCGGGCGGGTGCGGGCGCTGGTCCGGTTGGACGCGTTGGCCGATGCGGCCAGGACCCGCCGGTTCCTGGAGCTGGAGGTCGCCGGATCGTTGTCGGTCGGGCAGTTGACCGCTTCGCGGTGGCTGGCGCAGGCCGAGCGGTTCGACCGGGCGCTGCCGGTCACCCTGTCGATGCTGGAAGCCGGGGAGCTGCTGGTCGGGCAGGCCCTTGCGGTGCTGCACACCACCGGGCACTGCCCTGAACAGATCGCCGCCCTGGTCGAGCAGGAGGTGCTGCCC
>JBBSKF010000147.1:0-8375 GCA_038256525.1 Mycobacteriales bacterium
GCGGGCGATGCACCCGAGGTCGCGGTAGGCAAGGACTCGGCGTTGCGCGGTGGTGATCTCGTCGGTCAGTGATTCCAGGCCGATGACCTGCCCGAGCCCGTCGGTCAGGACCCGGGATATGCGGGCATCGCACAGGACAGTCTCGATCCGGGCGCGGGTTTGCGGTCCGGTCCACGCGGCGGTGGCGCAGTTCTGCCGGGCTTTGGTGAAGGTGCCGTCGAGCTCGGCGGCGACGATGTCAGCGAAGGGAGCGGCGGCCTGGCTGGCGGCCCAGCCGGCCGGGACGATGTAGGCCAGCTGCGGGCGGAGCCCACCGGCGTCGGGCAGCGTGCCGTGCCTCAGGACCTGCTCGCAGATCTCGGTGAGCGCGTCGGCCCGGCGTTGCCCGGCCGAACGGCCGTCGCTGAGCCCGGTCGAGCGGGCCAACGGTTCCAGGGCGGTCAGCAGGCTCTCGGCGTCACCGACGGGGAGCAGGAACGATCCTCGGATGCTGCCGTCGTGGTTGTTGCGGGTCTGCAGGTAGCGCTTGTCCTGCGCGGTGCGTTCGTCGTGTTCGAGCTGCGGTTCGCAGTGCGTCGCGATCAGCTCCCGCACCCACAAGCCGAGGGCTTGCGGGTCCCGGCCGGCCGCGACCTCGATCAGGCAGGCCTGTGAGGCCAGCAGCTCGGCCAGGTCGATCTTGCCGATCAGCCGGGTGAGCACGGCCGCGCTGGCATGGCTGATCTGCCCGGTCAGCACCGCGTCAGCGATCTCGGGCAGCTGCCGCAATAGCTTGGCGATCTGCACCTGCGTGCCGGCCGCGGACCCGCCGCACAGAGTGGCGTCCCGCAGCCAGGCCTGCACCGGCACCACCCGGCCGTCCCCGTCAGCCGCCGGCACCTGCCCACCGGCCCGCTCGGTCAGCTCACCGAGGGCCAGGTCACACCAGCCGCCAAGCCGGTCGATCAACGGCCGGACCGCGGCGATCGAGGCCTGCAGGTCGAGCACCGTAAGCGTCTGGGGTCGGTGCTCGCTCAGCACGTCGACGGCCCGCTCCAGCTCCGCGACCGGACTCGAACTCATGTTCGAAACACTACCTGAAGTTGCTCGTATGCGCAAGCCTGACAATGATGAATCTTCCTACTGTGTATAACTATTCGCTGTCCCCACGGGCGTCTGAGGGTCTTGACCGAATCGTCGCCATCGTCCCCGCTGAACAGACCACCCCAGGTTGTCGCTTACCACCTGGAGCTGTGCATCACTCGGTCACAAGTAGCGTCGAGCACGAGCCGCGACCTCTGGGTCGGTTCAGTGCACGCTCGAGACCGAGGTGGCCCGTCGGACAGCGTCCGCGAAAGGTCGTACAGGACTCTCGGCCCGCTCAGAACAACCGCTCCCCCTGCAGGACGAGCGACGCGCTGAGCAGCAGCCCGGTCAGCAGCAGCGGAACACCGACGTAGAGGAACGACCGCTCGAGTCCAACCGCCTCCGGCAGGAAGCGCTCCTGCACATGGTCGCGGCCGAGGGCCCGCTGCTCACCGCGGCCGACGGCCCGCGTCATCCCGGCGTAGACGAGCCCGGCAGCAGTCGCTACGCCGCCCAGCAGCAAGGATGCACCCCACACCACGACGTCCACATCGGAGTCGCCGAGGATCAGCAGCACGACAACCACGAGCGGGCCGAGCACCAGGCCAGCTCGTATGCCGTTGCGCAGCGCCCGAAGCAGCGTTGTGTCCTTACAACGCTCCGCAGCCCTGTTCGACATGCGCCTTGACAGTACGACCTACTCCGGGACGCCGAGCCGTTCGAGCAGCAGCCGGCGTACGACCGAGGCGTCCGCCTGCCCCCGGCTGGCCTTCATGACAGCGCCGACCAGCGCGCCGACCGCGGCCACCTTGCCGGCCCGGACCTTCTCGGCGACCTCCGGCAGGGCCGCGAGCGCCGCATCGACGGCGTCGGTCAGCGCGCCCTCATCGGAGACGACCGCGAGCCCGCGGGTCTCCACCACCTCGTCCGGCTCGCCCTCACCGGCAAGCACCCCGTCGACGACCTGCCGGGCCAGCCCCGCGGTCAGCGCGCCGCCGGCCACCAGCTCCACCACCCGGGCCACCTGCGCCGCGGTGATCGGCAGCTCACTCGCCTCGACACCACGGGCATTCGCCGCCGCTGCCAGGTGGCCCAGCCACCAGTTGCGAGCCTCGGCGGCGGGCGCACCGGCCGCGACCGTCGCGAGCACGGCATCGAGCACACCCGCGTTGACCATCGCCTCGGAGTCGAGCGCCGACAGGCCGAGCTGCTCGGTAAGCGACCGGCGACGCACCGACGGAGCCTCCGGCAGTGCCGCCGCCAGCGCGGCCACCCAATCCCTGTCCGGCGCCACGGGCACGAGGTCGGGCTCCGGGAAGTAGCGGTAGTCGGTCGCCTCCTCCTTGGAGCGCCCCGATGTCGACAGGCCGCTGTCCTCATGGAAGTGCCTGGTCTCCTGCACGATTCGCTCACCCGCGCGAAGCCGTGCAGCCTGGCGCTCGACCTCGGAACGCACGGCACGCTCGACCGAACGCAGGCTGTTGACGTTCTTGGTCTCCGAACGGGTCCCCCACCCCTCTCCCGGCTTGTTCAGCGAGACGTTGACGTCGCACCGCAGTGAGCCCTGCTCCATCCGTACATCCGAGACACCGAGACCTCTGAGCACGTCGCGCAGCTCGGTGACGTAGGCCTTCGCCACCTCGGCGGGACGCGCGCCGGTGCCCGTGACCGGCTTGGTGACGATCTCGACCAGCGGGATCCCGGCACGGTTGTAGTCGACCAGCGAGTGCGACGCGCCGTGGATGCGACCGGTCGCGCCACCGACGTGCAGCGACTTGCCGGTGTCCTCCTCGAGGTGCACCCGCTCGATCGGGACACGCACGGTTTCAGGGCCAGCCTCACCGACGATTTCAATGTCGAGATAGCCGTCGGTGCAGAGCGGTTCGTCGTACTGACTGGTCTGGAAGTTCTTGGGCATGTCGGGGTAGAAGTAGTTCTTGCGCGCGAAGCGGCACCAGGTCGCGATGTCACAGTGCAGCGCCAGCCCGATCCGGATGGTCGACTCGATGGCGGTCGCGTTCACGACCGGCAGGGCGCCGGGCAGCCCCAGGCAGACCGGACACGTGTGCGTGTTGGGCTCGGCGCCGAAGCCGGTGTCGCAGCCGCAGAACATCTTGCTGGCCGTGCCGAGCTCGACGTGGGTCTCGAGCCCGATGACCGGCTCGAACTCCTGCAGCGCGGCCTCGTAGGGAACGGTCATGTCAGCTTCTCGATCCGGCGCAGTGTGCGCTCCATGCTCCGGCGCACCAGAGCACGCAACCCCCACACCAGCGGCGGGATCCGTTCGGAGCTGATGTCCCACGTCTGCCGGACCAACGTGCCGTTCCCCTGGGGCTCGAGCTCGTAGCGGTAGATGCGCCCGCCGACCACCTTCGCGGCGAGGGAGGCCGTCGGTCGCGCCTGCCAGGCGATGCGCCGGTCGATCTCGAACTCGACGACCTCGTTTCTCATCGTGTACGGCGCGCCGGCCTTCATGTTCATCCCGAACCGCGCGCCCAGACTCAGCCGGGACGGACCGTCCACCGCACCGCGCAGCGTGCCGGAGCCGTCGAGGTCGAGGTGGCGCGACGGGTCGGCCAGCAGGTCGAAGACAGCGGATGGGGAGGCCGCGACGTAGCCCTCGACGGTGACCCCGTTGTTCAGCACGGTCAGACTCCCAGCTCAGGTGCGGCGGCGAGAAGCGGGCCGCCCCAGCGATCGTGCAACGCCGCCTCCAGCGCGCCGCCGACGAGGTAGAGCAGGTCGTCGCGCATCGTCGGCGCCATCACCTGCAGGCCCACCGGGAGCCCCTCGGACAGGCCGACGGGCAGCGACATCGCCGGCCCGCCGTACAGGTTCGACGGGATCGTCGCGAGGTCCTGGCGGTACATCGCCAGCGGGTCGTCGAGCTTGGCGCCGAGCGGAAAGGCGACCCCGGGCGAGGCAGGCGATACCAGCACGTCAACGGTCGCGAAGGCCGCCGCGAAGTCCCGGGTGATCAGCGTGCGGACCTTCTGCGCCTGCCCGTAATAGGCGTCGTAGTAGCCGCTCGACAGGGCGTACGTCCCGAGGATGATGCGACGCTTGACCTCCGCACCGAACCCGGCCGCGCGGGTCAGCGACATCACCTGCTCGAGCGAGTGCACGCCGTCGTCGCCGACCCGCAGGCCGTAGCGGACGCTGTCGAACCGGGCCAGGTTCGACGACGCCTCGGACGGGGCGATGAGGTAGTAGGCGGGCAGCGCGTACGCGAAGTGCGGACAGCTCACCTCGCTCACCGTCGCGCCGAGCCCGGTGAGCAGGTCGACCGCCTCGTCGAACCGTTCCTGCACGCCCGGTTCGTAACCCTCACCGGTCAACTCGCGCACCACCCCGATCCGCAGACCGGTGACCTCGGCCCGGCGGGCGGCCTCGACCACGGGCGGCACGGGCGCGTCGATGGAGGTGCTGTCCCTGGGGTCGTGCCCGGCGATCGCCTCGTGGAGCAGCGCCGCGTCGAGCACGGTGCGCGCGCACGGACCGGCCTGGTCCAGCGAGCTGGAGAAGGCAACCAGGCCGTAACGCGACACCCCGCCGTACGTCGGCTTGACCCCGACGGTGCCGGTGACCGAAGCTGGCTGACGGATCGATCCGCCGGTGTCGGTGCCGATGCCGAGCGGCGCCTGGTAGGCCGCCACGGCCGCCGCAGACCCGCCGCCGCTGCCGCCCGGGATCCGGGTCAGGTCCCACGGGTTGTGCGTCGGGCCGTAGGCGCTGTGCTCGGTCGAGGAACCCATCGCGAACTCGTCCATGTTCGTCTTGCCGAGGATCACCACGCCGCCGGCCTTCAGCCGCTCGACCAGCGTGGCGTCGTAGGGCGGCACCCAGCCCTCGAGGATGCGTGACCCGGCGGTGGTCGGGACGCCTTTGGTGACAACGACGTCCTTCATGGCGAGCGGTACGCCGGCGAGCGGCCCGGGCAGCTCGCCACCCGCGGCGACAGCGGCGTCCACCCGCTTCGCCTGCGCGAGGGCGCCGTCGGTGTCGACGTGCAGAAAGGCGTGGAGGGCGCCGTCGACCGCCGCGATGCGGTCGAGGTGGGCCTGCGTGACGTCGACCGCGCGAACCTCGCCGGCGGCGACGGCCGCCGCGGTCTGGGCCGCGGTCAGCCGGGTCAGATCGCTCACGCGTCCTCGTCCAGGATGCGCGGGACCCGGAAGCGGCCGTCCTCCGCGGAGGGAGCGCCGGCGAGCACCGCGTCACGGTCCAGCGAGGCGACCACGACGTCGGGTCTCGTGACGTTCTCGACCGGCACGGCGTGGGTGGTGGGCGGGACGTCTGCGGCTTCGGTGACCTCGGAGATCTGCGCCACGGCGGTGAGGATGACGTCGAGCTGGGCGGCGAGGGCGTCGAGCTCGGCGTCGTCGAGGGCGAGCCGCGACAGCCTCGCGAGGTGCGCGACCTGGTCTCGGGTGATCTCCGCCATGCGAATCAGTCTATGGACTGGCAGTCCGCCGTGATGTCGCGGCAACACGGAAGCAACGTGAGCGGTGACACTGGGGCAGTCCGGGGCAAGGAGGTGTGCATGTCCTACCTGCTGCGCGTCGTGCTGCCCGACCGCCCGGGGATGCTCGGCGCCGTCGCGACCGCTCTCGGCCGGTCCGGCGCCGACATCGTCAGCCTCGACGTCGTCGAGCGCGGCCCGGACGGCGCCGTCGACGACCTGCTGGTGGTGCTTCCTGCTGGTGGCCTTGCGGACACCCTCATCACCAGCGCGCAGTCCGTCCCCGGGGTGGTCGTCGAGTCCCTGCGGCCCTATCACGGCGGCCAGGAGCTGCACCGCGACCTCGAGCTCGTAGAGGCGCTGGCAGCCAAACCCCTTGCCGGACTGGAGCTGCTCGTCCACGGGCTCCCGGGAGTGTTCCGGGCGGGCTGGGCGGTGCTGGTGACCGCCGGCCCGACGGTTGTGGAGGCCAGCCCCGGCGCCCCCGGCTTCGACGGCCTGTCCTTGCCGTGGCTCCCGCTGGGGACGAGTCGCCGGCTGGACGTCGACGAGCCCTGGGTGCCCGACCGCTGGCGGGATCTCGGTACGGAGCTGGTCGCTGCCCCGGTCGGCTCGCCCGACCGAGCAGTGCTGGTGGGCCGGACGGGCGGCCCGCACTTTCGCGACTCGGAGGTGCTGCGCCTTGCCCACCTCGCCGGCATCGCCGCGACGGTCGCCCCGGACATGCCGGATTGAGCGCGGTTCGTGTGCGGCCGCCTCTCTGATCTCGGTGCCAAGGCCGCGCGCCGCCCGGGCGCTGATGGCACCGAGATGGGGTCAGGGGGCGGGCGCCACCGCCCGCGCCGCGTCCGGTCCGGCTTCGAGCAGCGTGGTCAGCCCCTCGTCGTCAAGCAGCGGCACGCCGAGCTTGACCGCCTTGTCGTACTTCGCCGCCCCCGGCTCGGTCCCGACCACGACGAAGTCGGTGTTCTTGCTGACGCTGCCGGTCACCTTGCCGCCGAGCGCCTGGACCGCCTCGATCGCCCCGTCCCGGCTGTAGGACGCCAGCGTCCCGGTCACGACGACGGTCACGCCCTCGAGCGGACGGGGCCCGGTGTCCGAGCCCTCGTCGGCAAAGCGCGCCCCCCCGGCCCGCACCCGCTCGACGATCTCGCGGTGCCGGTCATCGGTGAACCAGTCGTGCAGCGCCTGCGCAACGATCGGCCCAACCCCGTCGACGGCCGCCAGCTCCTCGGGTGACGCGGCCAGGAGAGCGTCCATGGTGCGGAACTGCCGGGCAACGGCCTGCGCCGCCGTCGGCCCGACGTGGCGGATCGACAGCCCGACCAGCAACCGCCAGACCGGCCGCGAGCGCGCCGCCTCGACCCCGCGCAGGATCTGCTCGATCTTCTTCATCCCGAAGCCACGCAGGCCCTCGAACGACTCGGCCGTCAGGTGGAACACCCCGCCGATGTCGGTGAGCCGGCCGGCCTGCAGCAGCGCGATCGCGGTCTCGTAGCCCAGCCCGTCGATGTCCATCGCACCCCGGCCCGCGAAGTGGAAGATCGACTCCCGCAGCTGGGCCGGGCAGGACGCGGTGTTGGGACAGCGGACGTCGACCTCACCCTCGGGCCGGGCCAGGGAGGTGCCGCACTCCGGGCAGTGCGTCGGCATGACGAACTCGCGCTCGGTGCCGTCGCGCAGCGCCGCAACCGGCCCGACCACCTCGGGGATCACGTCGCCGGCCCGCCGTACGACGACGGTGTCGCCGATCCGTACGTCCTTGCGCCGGACCTCGTCCTGGTTGTGCAGCGTCGCCAGCTTGACCATCACGCCGCCGACCTGCACCGGCTCCATGTAGGCGAACGGCGTGACCCGACCGGTGCGTCCGACGTTGACCCGGATGTCGTGCAGCTTCGTCGTCGCCTCCTCGGGCGGATACTTGTGGGCGATCGCCCACCGCGGCGCGCTGCTGGTCGCGCCGAGCCGTCGCTGCAACGGCACCTGGTCGACCTTCACCACCACACCGTCGATCTCGTGGGTGACGTCGTGCCGGTGCTCCCCCCAGTGGGCGATGAAGCCGAGCGCGCCGTCGAGGTCGTCGAAGACCTGGGCGTACGCCGACACCGGCAGTCCCCAGGACGCGAGCCGGGCGTACGCCTCGCTCTGGCTCTCCGGCTCCCACCCCTCGCGTGCACCGATGCCGTGCAGCGTCAGTGACAGCGGGCGGGTGGCGGTCACCCGCGGGTCCTTCTGCCGCAGGCTGCCCGCCGCGGCGTTGCGGGGGTTCGCGAACGGCGGCCTGCCCTCGGCGACCAGCCGCTCGTTGAGCCGCCGGAAGTCGTCGGTGGCGAGGAACACCTCACCGCGCACCTCGAGCAGTGGCGGCACGTCGTCGCCGGTCAGCCGATCCGGGACGCTGCGCAGCGTACGGATGTTGGGGGTGATGTCCTCGCCGGTGCGGCCGTCGCCGCGGGTGGCCGCGCGGGCCAGCCGGCCGTCGCGGTAGACCAGCGCCACCGCCAGTCCGTCGATCTTCAACTCGCACAGGAACCGCGCCGCCGCAGCCTCTTTCGCCACCCGGGCCGCCCACTCGCGCAGCTCGGCTTCGCTGAAGACGTTGCCCAGGCTCATCAGCCGCTCGAGATGGTCGACCGGGGTGAAGTCGGTCGAGATGGTCCCCATCACCCGCTGGGTGGGCGAGTCAGGGGTCCGCAGGCTCGGGTGGGTGTCCTCGATCGCCCGCAGCTCGCGCATCTGCGCGTCGTAGTCGGCGTCGGCCACAGTCGGTGCATCGAGAACGTAGTAGCGGAAGGCATTCTCGTCGAGCGTGCGGGACAGCTCGCCGTGCCGCTCCCGGATGTCGACC
>JBBSKF010000148.1:0-8292 GCA_038256525.1 Mycobacteriales bacterium
CGCCAACCCCAGCAGGTTCCGGCACCGCCGGCCCGAGCCGCCCAAGCTCCCCGCCGCCGCGTGGATCAACCAGCCCAGCCGGGAGGCGCTCATCCAGAACAACTAACGCGATCTTGTCTCAGCCGGCTTGACATCTTCCGACCGGCCGCCGCCGCACACCCGGTCTGGGTGACCCGGCGCAGCTGGCTCTTGCCATAGGCGCCGGGCTCGTAGCCGAGGTCGTACGTCACCACGGGCTGATCGGTCTTGAGGTTCTTGACGTCCACCCGGGTGAGCAGGTCACGGGTCAGGTCGAGGAAGCCGGCCCGGGCGTTGATGGTCGCGTCCGCTCGCTGCTGGTCGCGGACGAACTTCACCTGGTAGGCAGGTCGCTCCCCATCGGGCACCGGATCCGGGACGATGCCCTCCAACGGGTTGACCTCCGAGGAGGAGGTGTACTCGACGCGGTCCAGGTAGACGTGCCGGGCGCAGGTGCCGGCGCAGGCTTCGCCGTCCCCGACCGCCTCCCATCCGGTGCCGGTGGCGCTGCTGCCGCCGACACCGACGGTCTTGTAGTTGACAGTGTCGTAGTAGTAGCGGACCTCGTTGACACCGACGTCCCGTTCCGCGGACAGGAACCAGCGCACCGCGTTGCCCTGGTCGTCGCTGAGGATGGCGCTCGGGTCGCGGGTCGCGTCGTTGCGCAGCTCGGCGCCGTCCCCGCGCGTGCCGGGCTCGAACGTGCCGTCGTCCTGCTCGACCGTGCCGTAGGGACCTCCGGCATCGGGGAAGCCGCCGTACCAGCGAATGTTCCCGGTCTTCGCCCGGACCTCCCAGAAGTAGTTCTTCGGGCTGTCACCGTGCCGGATGATCCGCTCGAACTCGGTCTCCACCCGCCGGGTGAAGTCCTCCCGCTCGGCGATCCGGGGCTGCCAGTCGCTGCGCACCGCGGACGGCATCAGCAGCTGACCGTCGATGGCGTAGGTCTCGCTCTCGACGTTGCCGCAGCGCGGTCCGGTGTCGGTCGAGCAGAAGGCGGGACTGCCCCAGCGGGTGTCGACGCTGATGTCACCCAGCGACAGGTCCCAGCCCTGACCGACCCAGCTGCCGGCTGAGCCGGAGCTGTAGTTCAGACTGATCGCCGGAGTCAGCCCCCGGCCCTGCGGGATCACCAGCGGGTAGTCCAGCGACGCCGCGCCCGTGTTGCCCGCCGTCGGCGGGTCGACCATCGACAGTCCCTCGGCGGGATCGGGGTACTGCAGATCGGTGAGGGAGTTGTCGGCCAACTCCTGCGGCGTGAGCTGTGGTTCGCGCTGCAGCGCCGTCCCATCCAGATTGCCGACCGGCCCGGCGGTGGCGGGCGGCACGACCGCCGCCATCAGACCTGCCGCGAGAACGATCGGAACCAAACGGGCATGGCGCTGCCGGCGTGCTGTCATGACGAGCCTTCCCCCCACCAGCGCGCATCGTGGCGAGGGGTCACGACAGAGGGCGGCACGTGCTGCCACAGCCCTCAGGCTGGGTAATATCGCGAACGTATAGATCACCGCGGGCGGGGTCAAGAGCCCAGGCCAAACTTTCGAACCCCCGTGGTCCACGTGCTGTCTGAATAGCGAAAGCGCCTGTTCAGCAGGCCGCTTCAGTCAGAACGCCTTTGGTTACCCGATGTAACGGATATCGGCGACGGCCAATATCGGTCGAATCGGACGCTCCTCGAACTGCCTGCCCCGTCGGACCGCACATTCTTTTCGCCAAGGACCTTGGGCTGCGTTCGCCTGGATCTCACGCGCCGTGACGGCAGGCCGGCTTGTGCCGCGAACAGACCTTGCCTCAGCCGCATGCATGTCGCAGACGGTGTTGTTCTGTCGAACAAGTGGCGTGCCCGAGGTGGGGAACTGTTCGCCGGGGTGGAGCCGTGATCGCGAGATCCCGCAGAACCCGCGAAACAGGTGCCACCACCGGAGGTCGTTGCCAAGCGTGACCGAGAGAACGCGGACTGGCCGGGCACCGGTGCCCGCTGCGAGGGCCAGACCGGCGGGTTCGAGCGCGCTCGGCGCAGGCCGTCCACTGCCGACCGACGATCGTGGCACCGGGACTCACGTCGCCGCGACGGCCTCGAGCACATCCAGACGGGCCGCCCGGCGGGCAGGAAGCGCCGCCGCGAGCACGCCGGCGAGCGCCGCGACGACGACGATGAGCGCGAGCCGGCCCACGGGCAGGGAGAACTCCGTGATGCCTTCGGCCCGCAGCGCCCGGACGAGCGCCCACCCGAAGGCGGTCCCGACCGCAAGCCCGAGCAACGCGCCGTAGACCGCGATCACCACGCTCTCCACCCGGATCATCCGGCGGAGCTGGCGGCGTTGCAGTCCGACGGCTCGAAGCAGGCCCAGCTCGCGGGTGCGCTCGACGACCGACAGCGCGAGCGTGTTGACGATGCCGAGCACCGCGATGACGACGGACAGCACGAGCAGCACGGTGATCGCGTTGAGCAGCTGGTCGATCTGCGCCCCCTGGGCGTCGATGAACTCCGCCTGGTCCTCGACGACGATGTTGGGGAACCCGGCCACGGCCCGGTCGACCACCTGGCGCACCTGCGCCGGCGCGACACCGTCCCGCCCGGTTGCGGCGATGACGCCGAGCAGCTGCTCGGAGGTGTTGGCGTCGAAGACGGTGTCGGACACCAGCACCTCGCCGGCAAACTCGTTGGCCGCGTAGACGGCACCGAGCACGAGGGGCTTCTCGCCGGTGCGGGACCACGTGATGGGGACCGTGTCGCCGACCTCGAGGCCACGGCTGCGGGCCGCATCCTCGCTCAGCGCCAGCTGGCCACGGCCGAGCGCGTCGAGGTCGCCCGAGACCGTCTCGAGCCTCAGCACCTGCTGCAGGGCGTCCGGCTCGACTCCTTGCAACGAGCTCACGTCGGCACCGACCTTCGCCGTCCCGAACCGGAAAGCGGCAACCGCGTCGATGTCGGGCTGGGCCCGCAGGGCCGTCGCCACCTCGTTGCTGAACGGCGAGAAGCTCTCGGTGTGCAGGACGTAGTCGGCGCCGAGGGATCGGTCGACGACAGCGACGACGCTGGTCTTGAGCGAGGCGCCGAGCACGCTGACGGCGCTCACCAGGGCGAGGCCGATCATGAGTGCGGCAGCCGTCGCGGAGGTCCGGCGCGGGCTCCGGACGGCGTTGCCACGGCCGAGCCGGCCGGGAACGCCGAGACGCGCAAACGGCGCACCGAGCAGTCCGGTGACCGGCCGGGCGATGAAGGGGGAGAGCGTTGCCACGCCGAGGAACGAGGTGAGCGCCCCCAGCCCGACGAGGGGGAGCGCGCCGTCGCTCAGGCCGTAGGCAAGGACACCGACACCTGCGGCCAGCAGCAGCGCACCGGCGACGCCCCGCCGCGCGAGCGACCTGTCCTCGGCCGGACCGGACTCCCGCAGCGCCTCGACCGGGGCGACCCGGGCGGCCCGCCTGGCCGGCACCAGGGCGGCCACGCAGGTGACGCCCACGCCGATGACGAGGCTGGCGACGACGGTGCGGGTGGCCACGACGGTCGGCCCGGACGGCAGGTCGATGCCGAGGGCTCCGAGCAGGCCGCGCAGTCCCACCGCGACGCCGAGGCCCAGCACGAAACCGGCAGCGGAGGCGAGCAGTCCGACGACCAGCGCCTCGATCAGCACCGACGTCGTCACCTGCTGGCGGCTCGCGCCGAGCGCCCGCAGCAGGGCGAGCTCTCTCGTGCGCTGGGCCACCAGCATCGAGAAGGTGTTGAAGATCAGAAAGGCGCCGACGAACAGCGAGATGGCCGCGAACACCAGCAAAGCGGTGCTGAAGAAGCCGAGCCCCTGCTTCACCTCCGCACTGGCCTCGGCGATGATCTGCTCGGCGGGGACCGCCTCGTAGCCGTCTGGAAGCACGGCGGCGATGCGCCGACCCAGCTCCGGACTGTCGACGCCGGCGTCGGCGGCCACGGCGATCTCGGCGAACGTCCCCGGGATGCCCACCAGCCGCTGTGCGATGGGCAGCTCGAAGGCGGTCAGGCTCGCGCCCGCGAGGTTGTCGGTGGTGCCGAATCCGACGATGCCGCTGACCGTGAACTCGCGGGCCGGCCCGCGCAGCAGGACTGTCACCCGATCGCCGATCTCGATGCCGGCCTTGTCGGCGGTGCCCGCATCGATGGCGACCTCGCCCTCGCCCTGCGGCGCCTCGCCGCTCTGAAGGACGAGCGCCTCCTGGCGGCTGTCCGGGTTGATCTCGACGCCGAGCGAAGGCGCCCCGCCGGTCGCGACCGCCTTGCCGTCCGGACCCACGACCTGGGCATAGCCCGAGACCCGCCCGACCGCCTCCGCCACGCCCGTCACGGAGCGGATCCGCGCGAGTGCCGCCTCCGGCACCGGCTCGCGGTCCGGGGTCGCTCCTTCACCGAGGGCGTTGACCCCGCGGACGCTCACCGACGTACCGGCATTGACGGTGGCGAACAGGTTGTCGAAGACGCGACCGAGGGTGTCGGTCAGGATCAGGGTGCCGCTCACGAACGACACGCCGAGCACGACGGCGAGCCCGGACAGGGCGAGCCGGATCTTCCTGGCGAGCAGGCTGCGCAGCGTCGCCCGCAGCATCAGGCACCGGTCCGGGGCGCCGGGGCAGGTGGGGCAGCCGGCTCGAAGGCCTTCATCCGGTCGAGCACCGCCTGCGCGGTCGGTGTCGCCATCTCGTCGACGATCAGGCCGTCGGACAGGAAGACGACGCGGGAGGAGTACGCGGCGGCGGTCGGGTCGTGCGTCACCATGACGACGGTCTGGCCGAACTCCTGCGAGCACCGGCGCAAGAAGCTCAGCACCTCGGCGCCACTGCGGGAGTCGAGGTTTCCGGTCGGCTCGTCGGCGAACACCACGGCCGGCCGGGTGACCAGCGCCCGCGCGCAGGCGACCCGCTGCTGCTGACCGCCGGACAGCTCGGTGGGCCGGTGCCCCAGCCGGTCGGCGAGCCCGACGGCAGAGACCACCTCGTCGAACCACAGCTCATCAGGCTTGGTCCCCGCGATGTCCAGCGGCAGCAGGATGTTCTCCTTCGCCGTGAGGGTCGGCAGCAGGTTGTACTGCTGGAAGACGAAGCCCACCCGGTCGCGTCGCAGCGCGGTCAGCTTCTTGTCGCCGAGCCCCGCGAGCGCCGTGTCGCCGACCCAGATCTCACCGCTGTCGACAGAGTCGAGTCCGGCGAGGCAGTGCATGAGGGTCGACTTGCCGGAGCCGGACGGACCCATCACGGCGGCGAACTCCCCGGAGGTCACCTCCATCGTCACGCCGGCGAGGGCGGTGACCGCGGTGGTGCCCTTGCCGTAGGACTTGCGGACGTCGACGGCGCGGACGGCGCTGGCGCTCATGGACAGGCTCCTGGTGCTGGGAGGGGCGATGGGCGAGTCGGTGTGAACCATGCGCCGACCCTGGACCACCGGGCGGGTCCGGCACATCAGGGACAAGCCCGGACGGCAGCCCGGAGAAGGTCCCGCGGGTCAGACCTTTCGATGGGCGGCCTCGACCGCCGCCCGTTGATGGGGGAGCGGGTTGTCCGGGCCGGGCACGACAACGGGGAACGGCGGCGGCGTCCCGCCGAACGACGGGCACAGCGCCTGGTGGTCGCACCAGTCGCACAAGCTCGACGGTCGGGACAGGAACTCGCGCCGCTGGGTCGCCCGCTCGATCGCCTCCCACAGGGCGAGCAACTTTCGCTCGGTGGCCAGCAGGTCGGCCTCGTCGGGGGAGTAGCGCAGGACCTCGCGATCCCCGAGATACATCAGCTGCAGCAGCCGGGGGATGACGCCGGTGGTGCGCCAGAGCACGAGCGCATAGAACTTCATCTGGAACAGCGCCTTGCCCTCGAACATCTCCCCGGGCACGCGCCCCGTCTTGTAGTCCACCAAACGAAGGGCGCCGGAGGGCGCCCGGTCCAGCCGGTCGACGATGCCGCGTAAACGCAGGCCGCCGGGCAGCACCACCTCCACCAGCTGCTCGCGCTCCGCCGGCTCGAGCCGGGTCGGGTCCTCGAGCGTGAAGTAGCCGGCGAGCAGGTTCCGCGCCCCGCTCAGCCAGGTGGTCAGCTCAGCCTTGTCGGCGAACAACCCACCGACCTCCGGTTCGCTCGCGAGCAGCCGCTCCCACTCCGGCTGGAGCAGTGCTGCCGCCGCCTCGAGGCTGCGTTGCGCCGCGGGCAGGTCGAACAGCCGCTCGAGAACGGCGTGCACGACGGTGCCGCGGGTCGCGGCGGGGGACGGCGTCGACGGCAGTCGGTCGATCGTGCGGAAGCGGAACAGCAGCGGGCAGGTCATGAAGTCCGCGGCTCGCGACGGCGACAGGGAGCCGAGCACGGTGACGGTCTCCGGGGCGGACGGTGCGGTCATGACAGGGACGGTACGACCACGCACCGACAAGCCGGGGACCCACGCCGCAGCCGGCGGACGGTGACGCGCGGGGCCACCGGCCGTACTGTCCGAACATGCCTGAAAGCAAAGGACGCGTCGCGCGTCAGACCCACGTCGGCGTACCAGTCGGCCTCGTGGAGGAGGAGCACGGCCGGGACGCCTTCGCCGGGCCGGTGAGCCACCTCTACCGGAGTGCCCCGCCGACGGCGTGGGTCGACGTCGAAGGACCGCTGCGCCCGCAGGCTTTCGACCTCAACCGGCTCGAGGGTGCCGCCGAGGAGCGCGCCCTCGTGCTCGGCAACGACGACCTGCGGGTCTCGGTCAATCGGCTGGCCGCGCCGATGCCGTTCGCCGACCGCAACGGTGACGCCGACGAGATCGTCTACGTGCACGAGGGGTCGGGCGAGCTGCAGACCGACTACGGACCGCTCGGGTTCGCGGCGCAGGACTACCTCGTGCTGCCGCGCGGCACTGCCCACCGGTTCGTGCCCGTCGAGCCGTGCTTCTTGTACGTGGTGGAGTCCGTCGCCCCGGTGACCCGTCCCGACTTCGGGCTGCTCGGCCGGCATGCCGTGGTCGACCCGCGGGTGCTGGTCACACCTGAGCCGTACGCGGTGCCGCCCGCCGACTGGGTCGCCGACGCCGACGGGCGCTGGCGCCTGCGGGTGCTCCGCCGCGGGCAGTGGACGACGTTCCGCTATCCGCACAACCCGTTCAACGCGGTGGGCTGGGCGGGCGACCTCGTCCCCTACCGTCTGTCGGTGCGTGACATCCGCCCGGTGACGGCGCCCGGCTATCACCTACCGCCCAGCGTGCACACCACCTTCCGGTGCGGCGCTTTCGACATCGCGACCTTCGTGCCCCGGCCGTTCGAGACCGACCCGGAGGCGCTACGGGTGCCGTTCTTCCACGCCAACGTCGACAACGACGAGGTCATCTTCTACAGCCGCGGCGACTTCTTCAGCCGCAAGGGGATCGGCCAGGGATGGCTGACGCTGCACCCGGCGGGCGTCCAGCACGGGCCGCAGCCGGGCGCCGCGGAGACTGCAGCCAAGCTCGAGGGGACCAGCGAGGTGGCCGTGATGATCGAGTGCCGCAACCCGCTGACGGTGAGCTCGCAGGCGGCGGCCTGCGAGGACCCGGCCTACACGACCTCATGGGCGCGGGGGTTGGGGCTGGTCGACTGAGCTGTGCGCGCCGCGGGTCAGTGCCGGCGTACGACACGATTCGCCAGCTCGCCCAACCCCTCCACCCGCAGCGTGACCAGCACGTCCGGGCCGATCCACCGGTCGAGGTCGAGGCCGCATCCGCCGCCGAACGTGCCGGAGCCGAGCACGTCGCTCACCCACAGGTCCTCATCACGTGAGGCCCAGGCCAGCATCTCGGCGAAGCTCCAGCGCCGAGATGCGGTGGAGCCGCTGGCCCACACCTCACCGTCGACGAGCACCTCCATGACGTGCGGCTCCTCCGGCGACCACTCGTCCGGCGTCACCAGCCACGGCCCCAGGGAGGTCGCGAAGTCCTTGCCCTTGGCAGGTCCTAGCCAGCAGGACATCTCCTCGCGCTGGATGTCCCGCGCGGACCAGTCGTTCATGATCGTGTAACCGAAGACATGGGCGGGCGCCCCGGCCACGCCGATGTCGCGCCCGCCGCGACCGACCACCGCCGCGATCTCGCACTCGAAGTCCATCTTCTGCGTGTACGACGGCCAGCTCACCTCATCACCAGGCCCCACGACCGAGCGCCGATTTCCCTTGTAGAAGACAGGGATCCGGTCCCAGGCGGCAGGCAGCTCGCTGCCTCGGCGAGCCGCCCCGCGCGCGGCGTGGTCGGCGAAGGCGAGGAAGTCGCGCAGCGAGTTCGGGGCGCGCAGCGGCGCGAGCACCCGAGCGTCGACC
>JBBSKF010000149.1:0-8277 GCA_038256525.1 Mycobacteriales bacterium
GCCTTGACGGGGACGTCGGTGATGACGGTGTCGACGCCGAGGCTCGCCAGCCGGCGCAGGGCCCGGCTGCGGTTGACCGTCCACGCCGTGACGGAGACACCGCAACTGTGGGCGGCGGCGACGCAGCCCGGTTCGGCGAGCAGCGCCCCGACGTACGGGTGGATCTCGTCGTGGCCGGCAGCGATCGCCTGCCGCAGCACAGCGCCGGCGCGTACGGTCGGGCGTCCCAGCAGGGCGGTCCGGATGCCCGACTGCGCCGGCAGTTCGGCCTGCACCGCCGCCACGACGACCGCGGCGAAGGACGACACGGTCACCTCGAGCGGCAGACCGGCCGCCTGCAGGACGGTGAGCCGCTCGACGACGGCGACGGCGGTGCGCTGCACCGAGCCCGGCCCGGGCGGCGGCGCCTTGACCTCGAGCACGACCGGCCGGCCGGCCATCGCGGCGAGCGTCCACTCGACGCGGGCGAGCGGCACGCCGCGGGAGTCCGCCGCGGCGCGCAGGTCACCCCAGCAGGTGCTCGCGACGGGCAGGGGCAGGCCGGTGAGCCGAAGCAGATCGGGATCGTGGCAGACGACGAGCACCCCGTCGGCAGACAGGCGCAGGTCCACCTCGACGCCGTCGGCACCCGCGCGCAGGCACGCGGCAACTGCGGGAACGGTGTTCTCGACACCGTTCCGGTCCGGCGCGCCACGGTGGGCGAGGATGCGCACGACACGACGATCCCTGTCGGACGTGGCCGGATGGCCCTCCGAAGATGGACGACACGAGAACCGACGGCGTACAACTGCCACTTGCGGCACTAGATGAACAGCGCTAACTTAGCGACGTTCAGTCACTTCTCCGGGGGGTTCTCGTGTCTCGACTCGGCCGTCTCGTCCTGCTCCGGCGCCGGCTCGTCCTGCTCGCCACGGTGCTGTTCCTCGCCGTGGCAGGCGCTCTCGGCGGGGGCGTGGCCGCCGAGCTGTCCGGTGGGGGCTTCGAGGACCCGCAGGCCGAGTCCACAAAGGCGGCCCGCATCCTCGAGGAGCAGTTCGGCAGCGGTGCGCCCAACCTCGTGCTGCTCGTCACGGCGCCGGACGGCATCGAGGACCCGGCCGCCGTCGCCTCGGCCACCGAGCTGGTGGAGCGGCTGGCCGCCGAGCCCGGCGTGACGCAGGTCGCCAGCTGGTGGACGTCGGGCCGGCCGGACGGCCTGCGCTCCCGCGACGGCGCCAAGGCGGCGGTCCTGGCCCGGATACCGGGGGCGGACGATGCGGCCGTGCTGCGCGTCGAGGAGCTCGGACCGCAGTACCGCGGCACCTACGAGGGGCTCGAGGTGCAGGTCGGCGGGCGGGCCCAGACCTTCGTCGAGGTCGGAACCACCGTCGAGCACGACATCATCCGGGCGGAGTCCGTCGCCATCCCGCTCACCATGGTGCTGCTCGTGCTGGTCTTCGGCAGCGCCGTGGCCGCGAGCCTGCCCCTGCTGATCGGTGTCCTGTCGATCCTCGGCACCTTCCTCACCCTGCACCTGCTGGTCGGGGTCACCGACGTGTCGGTCTACTCGGTCAACCTCGCGACCTCGCTCGGCCTGGGGCTCGGCATCGACTACGCGCTGTTCATGGTGACCCGCCACCGCGAGGAGCTGGCCCGCGGGCGCACCGTCACCGACGCGGTGCTCGTGACGGTGTCGACCGCCGGCCGGACGGTGCTGTTCAGCGCCCTGACTGTCCTGCTCAGCCTGTCCGCGCTGCTGGTCTTCCCGCTCTACTTCCTGCGCTCGTTCGCCTACGCCGGGATCGCCGCGGTGCTGTTCGCCGCCATCGGGGCGATCATCGTGCTGCCCGCCGCGCTCGGCGCGCTCGGCCACCGCGTCGACAGTCTCGACCTACGCAAGCCGCTGCGCCGCCTGCTGCGGCTGCCCGCCCCCCGGCCGGCCGTTCTGGACGACGGTCTCTGGAGCCGCATAGCCCTGCTGGTCATGCGCCGGCCGTGGCCGATCGCGACCGCGGTGGTGCTGCTGCTGCTGTTTGCGGCCACGCCGTTCAGCGCGGTGGCCTTCGGGTTGCCCGACGACCGGGTGCTGCCCCGAGACGCCAACGTCTCGGTGGTCGCCGAGACCCTGCGCCAGGAGTTCCCCGGCAACGAGTCACTCGCCCTGTCTGTCGTCGCCCCCGCGACATCGGCCGGCAGCGCAGAGATTTCCTCGTACGCCCTGATGCTGTCCCGGATCGCTGGCGTCGAGCGGGTCGATGCGACCACCGGGTCGTACGCGGGCGGTCGCCAGGTGGCGCCGGCCGGCCCGGCCAGCGCTCGCTTCGCCGCGGCGGGCGGCACCTTCTTGTCCGTCATCCCATCGGTGGAGTCCTACAGCCCGGCCGGGGAGCAGCTCGTCACGGACATCCGGGCGATCGACTCGCCCGTCGGCGAGGTGCTGGTCGACGGTCAGGCCGCGGCACTGGTCGACACGAAGTCCGCTCTGGGCGCGGATCTTCCGCTCGCGCTCGGTCTGATCATGGTGGCCACCTTCGTGCTGCTGTTCCTGTTCACGGGCAGCGTCGTCATCCCGGTCAAAGCGCTGGTGCTCAACCTGCTCTCGCTGTGCGCGACCTTCGGCGCGATGGTGTGGATCTTCCAGCAGGGCAACCTCACCGGGCTGATCGGCGATCCGGTCGTCACCGGGACGCTCGACACGACCGTGCCGATCCTGATGTTCTGCGTGCTGTTCGGACTGTCGATGGACTACGAGGTGTTCCTGCTCTCGCGCATCCGCGAGGTCTACCTCGCGACCGGCGACAACACCCGCGCGGTCGCCGTCGGCCTGCAGCGCACCGGCCGGATCGTGACTGCGGCTGCAGCCCTGTTGGCCATTGTGTTCCTCGCCTTCCTGTCCAGCGACATCTCCTTCATCAAGCTGCTCGGCCTCGGGACGGCGCTCGCGATCCTGGTCGACGCCACCCTCATCCGGGGGGCGCTCGTCCCGGCCTTCATGCGCCTGGCCGGCGACGCCAACTGGTGGGCGCCCGCCCCGCTGCGCCGGCTGCACGACCGGATCGGGTTGACCGAGACCGGCCCGCCCGACGGGCTGACGAGCACTGATGCCCGCGAGCCGGTCCGTGCCTGAGCCGGCCCGGCGGCGGGCTGCCCGCGGCCGGGGGGCCGAGCTGCGTGGGGAGGTTCTCGCGGCCGCCATGGACCTGCTGGCCGAGACCGGGGACGAGCAGGCGGTGTCGGTGCGCGCCGTCGCCCTTCGCGTCGGGGTGAGCGTGCCGAGCATCTACCTGCACTTCGCCGACAAGCAGGCGCTGCTCGACGCCGTCTGCGAGCAGGTGTTCGCGGCGCTGCACGTGCGCCTGCGGTCGGCGAGCGAGGGGGCGCCGGACCCGTTCGCGGCGCTGCGGGCGCAGGGCAACGCCTACGTGCACTTCGCCCTCGAGAACCCCGAGCACTACCGCATCGTCATGATGGGAAGGCACACGCCGTCGGCCGAGGCCGCCGATCGGGCGATCGCGGGGGGGGCCTTCGAGCATCTCGTCGAGTCGGTCCGGCAGTGCGTCACGTCGGGGGTCTACACGGGCGACCCGATCGAGGTGGCGCTGGGCCTGTGGGCTGCCGCCCACGGCGTCGCCGCCCTGCTGATCGCCAAGCCGTACTTCCCCTGGCCGGATGTCGACGGCTTCATCGACCGGACGATCTGCATGGCCGGGCTCGGGCTGGCGGCCGCAGAGCGGGTCCCCCGGGACGGGTCGCTGCCGCTGCCCGACCTCGTCGCGGCGCTGGACTCGCTGGCGCGCTGACCGAGGTGATCCACGGAGACTTTGAGGTGGGTTCGGCCGGCTGATCCGCCTCGAAGTCCGCGTGGATCACCAGACTTGGCTCGGCTGGGGTCAGGACGCCTGAAGTGCCGCGCGCATGCCGGCCAGGTCGAGGTCCGGCGCCGGCCATCGCGGGTCCATGTCCCGCAAGGTCTCGAGCAGCAGGTGGGACAGGGCCCAGTTCCTGTACCACTTGCGGTCGGCCGGCACGACGTACCAGGGCGCGACCTCGGTCGAGCACCGCGAAAGGGCAACTTCGTACGCCTCCTGGTAGGCCGGCCAGTGCGCCCGCTCGTCGATGTCGGCCGGGTTGACCTTCCAGTGCTTGGTCGGGTCGTCGAGCCGGGCCAGCAGGCGCTCCTTCTGCTCGTCGCGGGACAGGTGGAGCATCACCTTGAGCAGCCGGACGCCCTGGCCGGTGAGCTCGGCCTCCCAGTCATTGATGCGCTCGTAGCGCGTCTGCCATTCCGAGGGCGGTACGAGGTCGTGCACGCGCACGATCAGCACATCCTCGTAGTGGCTGCGGTCGAAGACCCCGATCAGGCCCGCGGCCGGCACCGCCTTGGCGATCCGCCAGAGGAAGTCGTGCTCGCGCTCCTGCGCCGTCGGCTTCCCGAACCCGGCGACCCGCAGGCCGACCGGGTTCACCTGCTGTGCCACCGCCTTGACCGCGCCGCCCTTGCCGCTGGTGTCCATGCCCTGGAGCACGAGCAGCAGGCGCCGGGCGCCGCCCATCCGGCCCTCGGCGAACAGCCGCTCCTGCAGGTCGGCGAGCTCGATGCCCAGCTGCTCGAGCTCAGCGGTGGCACCGTCCTTGCCAAGCTCGGTGCCCGGGGTGGAGCGCGGGTCGATCGCGGACAGGTCGACCGCACCGCTGCCCGGCGTGACGCGTAGCAGGTCTGCGACCGAGGGCACGACCGTCAGCTCTCCGGCGGAGCGGGTGGCTGGACTTCGGCGGTGGGTGGCGGCTCGACCGGCGGGGGCGGGGGCGTGGCCGTCACCTGCTGAAGGGCGGCGAGCAGGGGCGCCCCGTCGCGTACCGATTCGGCGGGGGGCGGCGCCACGGTCACCGGCGTGCCGAAGTCGAACAGCTCCAGCGTGAACGAGGAGAGCAGCGGTTGGCCTGATGTCTGCTCGGAGCCAGGCAACTCGAGGCGCTGGGTGAACTTCACCAACCGTCCCTGATCGTCGAGGTAGGCATCGAAGGGGACCCGGCGCGACTCCGTCCGCCCGGACGTCGTCTCGAGGACGGTCTTCGCGGCCCCCTCGGCCAGCTGGATCGCCTGCGCCACGTCGTAGTCCCCCGCGTAGTGGGTGGTCTCTCGGCCCCGCACGGTTTCCAGACCGACCTGACGGACGTCAGCGACGCCGGCGAGGGCCTGCAGCGAGACGGTCGGATCCGTGCTGCGGCCCAGCGATGTGCCCGCGACGTCGCTGACGAGCAGCTTGTAGTAGACCCCGGCCTGCTGCGGCAGCATCAAGAACAGGTCGTTCCCGACCATGCGCTGCTCGATCGTGCCGCCGGCTGCGGGTCCGCCGGGACCGGGAACATCGAAAGCAAGCTGTCCGGTCCTGGTGACGTAGTCGTAGATGCCCTCGCCGGCCAAGGTGACGGTCTGCGGACCGATGGCTGTGGTGCTTGTCAGGGAGAGCCGCGAGCTGCCGGTCCCTGCCGTGCCGAGCGCCGCCGTCCGGATGATGTCCTGCGGCGTCGGTCCGGACGCAGGCTCGGCGCAGCCCGCCAGCAGGGTCAGCCCGGCAGCGGCTGCGGCCAGCCGGCGAGTAGGTGCGGTCCAGGACATGCAGCCAGTGTCACATCAGGCTCAGGACAAGCCGAAGCCGGGCAACAGGCCTGTGACCTCTCTCATAGGCGGGCGGGCAGGAGCGAAGCGAGCCGCGCCGAGCCGTCGAAGGCGTCTCGCTCCCACACCGCCTGCCGCCAGCTCGCGATCTGCTCCATGGTTCGACGCCGGTGGCAGTTCGAGCACCGGACCGAGCACTTGGCAATCTCCGCCAGCACCGTCCGCCACGCGCCGGCGTTCATGAGCAGGCGGGTGACCTCGGCGCGCTTGTTCGCTGGATCCTCATGGTCGAACTCCAGACAGCGGATGTCGGTCTCACCGCAGTCCACGCAAGGGTGCTCGGCAAGATAGGCGCCGAGCAGGACTTGGTATTCCTTGCGCACCCGATCGGTGCGTCGACGGGTGCTCGCCTTGTGCGAAGTGGCGTTGGCCTGATACCACGCCTTCGCGCAGTCGCGGCACCGAGGCTGCCGGCCGTCCGGCGACGAGCGCCTCACGTTGAACTCAGTCAGTGGGCGGGTGATATGGCACGTAGAGCAGCGCTTCTCAGGATCCATAGACCCATTCTTGCTCAAGGCTAGGACAATTCGGTACGACGGTGGGCCGCCCGAGGTTCGAACTCGGAACTTGCAACTTAAAAGGATGCTGCTCTGCCAGTTGAGCTAGCGGCCCGGCGCGTTGAGCGTAAGCGCCAGCCGTCACCGGAGCCAAGGACGCTGCCCCGTACCTTCTGGCCATGCGCATCCTGTTGACCGGTGGCGCCGGCTTCATCGGCGGACACGTCGCGAGAACCCTGCTGGACTCGGGTCACGAGGTGCGCGTGCTCGACGCACTGCTGCCCGCGGTCCACACCGGCGGCTGGCCGGATTCGCTGGACGCACGCGCCGAGCGGGTGCGGGCCGACGTCCGCGAGCTCCCCGGCGACGCACTCGACGGCGTCGACGCCGTGTGCCACCAGGCAGCGATGGTCGGGCTCGGCGTCGACCTGCAGGACCTGCCGGCCTACGTCGGACACAACGACCTCGGCACGGCCGTGCTGCTCGCTGCCATGGACCGCGCCGGCATCGGCCGGCTGGTGCTCGCCAGCTCGATGGTGGTCTACGGCGAGGGCCGCTACCGGTGCGGAGAGCACGGCGACGTCCGGCCGGGACCGCGCGCGCAGGCGGCTCTGGACGCTGGGAACTTCGAGCCGCCCTGCCCGATCTGCGCCCACCCGCTCGAGCCGGGCAGCGTCCCCGAAGACGCCCGGCTGGACCCGCGCAACGTCTATGCCGCCACCAAGGCCGCCCAGGAGCACCTCGCGGCCAGCTGGGCCCGCGGCACCGGCGGGACCGCTGTCGCCCTGCGCTACCACAACGTCTACGGCCCCCACATGCCGAAGAACACGCCGTACGCGGGGGTGGCCAGCCTGTTCCGCAGCGCCCTTGCCCGCGGACAGGCGCCGCGGGTGTTCGAGGACGGGGCGCAGCGCCGAGACTTCGTCCACGTCCGCGACGTCGCCGCAGCCAACGCGCTCGCCGTGACAGCCGAGCCGCCGGCCGGTCAGCTCTGCCCGTACAACATCGCGAGCGGTGTCCCGCACACCGTCGGCGACCTGGCCCGCGAGCTCGCCCGGGCCTGTGGCGGGCCGGAGCCGGTGGTCACCGGGCAGTACCGCCTCGGCGACGTGCGCCACGTCGTGGCGTCCCCGGACCGGGCGCGCGGTGAGCTCGGCTTTTCTGCGCAGGTCAGCTTCGAGGACGGCGTACGCGAGTTCGCGACCGCGCCGCTGAGGGGTTGACGGACCACCAGCGGACGGCCCGTCTGACAGGCTGACCGCATGCCCGATGTCGTCCTGCCGTGCCTCGACGAGGCGGCCGCGCTGCCGTGGGTGCTGGGCCGGATGCCGGCGGGCTACCGGCCGATCGTCGCCGACAACGACTCGACCGACGGGTCGGCGGCCGTGGCCGTGACGCACGGGGCCCGTGTCGTGCAAGCGCGGCCGCGCGGCTTCGGTGCCGCCTGCCACGCCGGCCTCGCTGCGGCCGACCACGAGGACGGCATCGTCTGCTTCCTCGATGCCGACGGTTCCTTCGACCCCGAGCAGCTGCCCCGCGTCGTCGGCCCCCTGCTCGCCGGCACCGCCGAGCTGGTCCTGGGCCGGCGTCGAGCCACCGAGCGCGGCGCCTGGCCGCTGCATGCGCGGCTCGGAAACGCCGAGATAGCCCGGCAGCTCGCCCGACGTACCGGCCTGCAGATCCACGACCTGGGGCCAATGCGAGCCTGCCGCCGGGAGGCGCTGCGGGAGCTCGACCTCCAGGATCGGCGCTTCGGCTACCCGCTGGAGATGGTCACCCTGGCAGTCCGGGCCGGCTGGCGGGTGGTGGAGGTCGACGTCGACTACTCCCCGCGCACCGGGAAGTCCAAGGTCACCGGCACCGTGGGCGGGACGCTCAAGGCGGTGCGCGACATGTCCCGGGTGCTCCGCGCCATCCCGTGACCGAAGCCACGGAGGTGCAGATCCTGGTCCTCGCCAAGCAGCCGGTCGCGGGGAAGGTCAAGACCCGGCTGTGCCCACCGCTGACCTACGACGGCGCCGCCCGGCTCGCCGCAGCCGCCCTCGAGGACACCCTGGACATCGTACGCCAGGTGAACGTCGCCCGTCGTGTGCTCGTCCTCGAAGGTGCCTATGAAGCAGC
>JBBSKF010000150.1:0-8276 GCA_038256525.1 Mycobacteriales bacterium
AGGGCCAGCTCGGGCTGGCCCGGCGCCTGGCCGGCCGGCCGCTGGTCACCAGCGCGCTGGCCGACGGGCAGATCTCGCTACGGGCCGCCGGGCAGCTCGGTGGGGCGCTGGACCAGGTCCCCACCGAGGTCGCCGAACCGGCGCTGCTCGCCGTCCTCACCGACGGGGTCGCCGGGCTGCTCGGCGCGGTCACCGGCTCGCACCTGCTACCCGAGGTGCCACCCAGCCCGCACGCCCTGGCGGTCCGGGCCGAGCTCGCCGCGGTCACCACCGCGGCCTGCGCGGAGGTGACCGCCACCCCGGCGGCCCGGTTGGAACCAGCGGTGCTGCTGCTGGCCCGTCACCTTTCCCCCGGACTGCTCGGCCCGTCGCTGGGCTACCTGCTCGACGCGCTGCTCCCCGACGGGATCGACCGGCCCGACGCCGATGAGTACTTCCTGCACCTGCAACCACTGCTCGACGGCGACTGGGACCTACGCGGCCACCTCGACCCCGAGACCGGCACCCTGCTCGCCCGCGAGATCGACCGGCAGCAGAAAGCCAGCACCGGCCAGCCGACCGACCACCCCGAGGAGACCGAGACCGAAGACCAGGACGCGGACGACGCGGGCGACGAGGACGACCCGGACGACGACGTGCTCGGCGAGCCGGCTGATGAGGCGGCCACCGCCGAGGCGGGCGACGAGGTCGGCGCACCGACCACGCCTGACACGCCGGCCGGCCCGACAGCCACCCCCGATGACACCTGGACCGCTGACCGCGACCCGCACGCCTCGACCAGCGACCAGCCGGTCTCGGCCGGGCAACGCCGGCACGACGCGCTCACCCAGCTGCTGCGTGACACCGCCACCAGCCTGACCGTCGGCAGCGGCCGGCCCGCTCCCGCCGCGATGCTGATCACCAGCAGCGTCGAAGCCCTCGAAGGCCGGCTCGGGGCGCTACCCGGCACCCTGACCACCGCCGGCCAGCCGATCAGCCTGCCCGCCGCGACGCTGCGCCGGCTCGGCTGCGACAGCGAACTCACCGCCGTTCTGCTCGACGCCGCCGGGCACCCGGTCGGCGCCAGCAGCACCCGACGAAGCGCCAACCGCAAAGAACGCGCCGCCCTACGCATCCAATGGGGACCATGGTGCGCCATCGACGGCTGCGCCGACACCCACACCGTCCCGCACCACGTCCCGCCCGGGTGGCTGACCCGCACCACCCGACTACGCGACCTGATCCCGCTGTGCAAACACGACCACCGCGCCGTCCACGAACAACACCGCGCGCTGCGACTCAAAGACGGCCGACACATCGACGAACTCGGCTGGACGGAAGTGCCCGCCGCGCCATGACCCGCCCCGAACCGGAGTGCCCGGCGTAGGGCGAAGGCCCCGCTGTCGGGGGTAGCCAGCCGGGGCCGGGGAAGGAGATCGTCATGATCATGGCCTTCCTGTCCTCTCGGGTCCGCACCTGGGTGCTGTTCGCCGTCCTGCTCCCGCTCGTCGGGCGGATCCTCGAGAAGGTCGGTGTCCGGGTCGCCGACCGCAATCCCCGGGCCGGTCGGGCCTTGGCCAGCACCAGTGAGCTGATGCGTCGGCGGCCGGGGAAGCGGCGCGACGGGCGGTAGGCCCGGTCGCCGCGCCCTCAGAGTGGCGACAGTCCGTGAGCCTCGCGCACGACGTCCACGACCGCGCGCATGATGGCCGTCAGCTCGAAGTCCTTCGGCGTGAACACGCGGGCCACTCCGGCGGCGAGCAGCCGGGTCGCGTCGCCGTCCGGGATGATGCCGCCGACGACGACCGGCACGTCGCCGATGCCGGCCTCCTGCAGGCAGCGCAGGACCGCAGGCACCGCCTGCATGTGGGACCCGGACAGGATCGACAGGCCGATGACGTGCACGTCCTCCTCGACCGCGGCCGCGACGATCTGCGCGGCGGTCAGCCGGATCCCCTGGTAGACGACCTCGAAGCCGCAGTCCCGGGCGCGGACCGCGATCTGCTCGGCGCCGTTGGAGTGCCCGTCCAGACCTGGCTTGCCGACGAGAAAGCGCAGGCGTGCGCCGATCTGCTCGCCCGTCTCCCGAACCATCTGACGCACAGCGGCGATCTCCGCACCCGCCTCGCCGTGGGCAACCGCACCGGCGACGCCCGTGGGAGCGCGGTACTCACCGAAGACCTCACGCAGGACGCCGGCCCACTCCCCTGTCGTGACCCCCGCTTTCGCGCACGCGACCGTCGCAGGCATCACGTTGACCTCCGACTCGCAGGCGCTCCGCAGGGCCGACATCGCCGCCTCGACAGCGCCCGCGTCGCGAGCCGCCCGCCACCGGCGTACCGCCTGAATGGCGTCCTGCTCGACCGCCTGGTCGACGGTCAGAATCGCGTTGTCGATGTCGGCAAGCAGCGGATTCGGCTCGGTGGTGGTGAACCGGTTGACCCCGACGACCACGTCCTCGCCGGATTCGATCCGGCGGCGGCGCTCGGCGTGGGAGGCGACCATGGCGCTCTTCATGTAGCCGGTCTCGACGGCGGGAATCGCGCCGCCGAGAGCCTGCACCCGGTCGACCTCGGCGCGGACCTGCTCGACCAGCTCGGCCACTTTGCCCTCGACGACGACTGAGCCGACGAACAGGTCGTCGTACTCGAGCAGGTCGGTCTCGAAGGCCAGCACCTGCTGCAGGCGGAGCGACCACTGCTGGTCCCACGGTCGGGGCAGGCCGAGCGCCTCGTTCCACGCCGGCAGCTGGACGGCGCGGGCGCGGGCGTCCTTGGACAGCGTCACCCCGAGCATCTCGAGCACGATGCGCTGGACGTTGTTCTCGGGCTGCGCCTCGGTGAGCCCGAGCGAGTTCACCTGCACGCCGTAGCGGAAGCGGCGGTGCTTGGCGTCCTGCACGCCGTAGCGCTCCAGCAGCAGCTCGTCCCACAGCTGCGTGAAGGCGCGCATCTTGCACATCTCCTCCACGAAGCGCACGCCGGCGTTGACGAAGAAGGACATCCGCGCGCAGACCTCGCCGAAGCGCTCCTCAGGCACCTGGCCGGCCGCCTGCACCGCGTCGAGCACGGCGATCGCCGTGCACAGCGCGTACGAGATCTCCTGGACGGGAGTCGCCCCCGCCTCCTGCAGGTGATAGCTGCAGATGTTGACCGGGTTCCACCGAGGGATCTCGGTGACGGTGTAGGCGATCATGTCGGTGATCAGCCGCAGCGAGGGTCCGGGCGGGAAGACGTAGGTCCCGCGTGACAGGTACTCCTTGATGATGTCGTTCTGGGTGGTGCCGGTCAGCCGTGCGGGGTCTGCGCCCTGCTCCTCGGCGACGGTCCGGTAGAGCGCGAGGAGCCACATCGCGGTGGCGTTGATCGTCATCGAGGTGTTCATGTCGGCCAGCGGGATGCCGTCGAACAGCGCCCGCATGTCGCCGAGGTGCGTGATCGGGACGCCGACCTTGCCGACCTCGCCGCGGGCCAGCTCGTCATCCGGGTCGTAGCCGGTCTGGGTCGGCAGATCGAACGCGACCGACAGGCCGGTCTGACCCTTGGACAGGTTGTTGCGGTAGAGCGCGTTGCTGTCCTGCGGGGTGGAGTGACCCGCGTAGGTGCGCATCACCCAGGGTTTATCGGCTGGCCTTCGGCCAGACGCATTATCGGCTGGCCTTCGGCCAGACGCCTTGTCGCGGGTGGGACGAGCAGTCTCGGGCGAGACGGCGAGCTCGGACCCGATGGAGTGCACCTGCTCCGTCATGGCCGAAGTCTAGGTCTGGGAGCTGTCGCGGCCGGGGTCGTGTGCGGCCTCAGGTCCGGGGCGGCGGGGCCGGGTGACAACCGGCCGGCGCGCCGAGGGCCGCAAGCCCAGCCCGGTCCCCCGCCCCGAACTCCGACTCGCTGTGCGTGGTCTGCGGATACATCACCTGGGTCGCATCGAGGACGTGGCCGAGCCCGACAGCGTGGGCCAGCTCGTGCAGGAGCACCTCGCCGTCCGTCGTGCCCGGCCCGAAGCCCGCAGCCAGCCGGTTGCCGGCGTCCAGGACCACCTGCCCGGTGACCAGGGACGGGCCGGTTCGACCGGGTACCGCGTAGGACAGGCTCATCCCCTGCACGCCGCCGCCGATCCCGACGTCGGTCACGCCCGGCGGCACCCAGCCGATCAGCAGTGGTGCCCAGCGCTCGCCGTATCGGCCCGGCTGATAGGCCGAGCGAGTCAGGGAGGGCATCTCGTCGGTGTCGCCCTCGTCGGCGAAGCTCAGCCCGCTGGCTGCGCCGAGCCGGCGCAGCGCCTCGGTGAGGTCCTGCCGACCCGCGTCGGGGATCCACCCCGCCTGCACGACGTAGCCGATCGGGGAGCAGGGGTCCCAACGGGCCGGTCGGCCCTGCGCGTCGACGTAGGTCGGTCCCCAGCCGGCGGCGGCGCTCGCCGGCACCTCGACCGCCCACACCTGCGCCGCACCCCCGTCGCGAGCCGTCCTGGCCAGCAACGACACAGGCAGGACCACCGCCAGAACTGCGGCAAGCACCAGCAGCCCGAGAGGCAGCCGGGACCGACGGTCAGGAACCGGCGGCAGCACCGGCCCGGGCGCAGGCGCGGCGAAGTACCCCGGATGCACGTCGGCCACCCGGCTAGCGTCGGCGCGGGACGAGCCGTCCTGAACACTCAGGCGAAGACGCGAGTGCAGCTCTGGTGCAGCACCTTGTCGAGGCGGGTCACGAACAGGACCCGGGCGACGGCCGGAGGCACGTCGCGTAGGACCAAGCGACGACCTGACCGGCCGGCCAGGCGGTGGGCCCCGACCAGCACTCCGAGACCGGTTGCGTCGATCCCCTCGACGGCTGCCAGGTCCACAGTCAGGTCACCCGACCCGTGATCGAGGGCCGCTGCCAGCGCGATGCGAAGATCGGCGGCGGCGACCACGTCCATGCGCCCGGCCAGGACGAGCAGCTGGTCATGGTCGACCTGATTTCGCACTGGCTTCCTGCTGCTCACCGAACCTCCCCGCAGATCCAACCCTGGGCATCCCTTGCTTCATGGACGCCGCACGGAGTCAGCGGGTTGCCTGTTGGCGCCACAGATCTTGTCTGCGGTAAAGCAGGCGCGCCGACGCTGCATCCTGCAGACTGGTGCTCTAGCCTCAGGAGTTCCCGTCGTGCCGGTGTCGAGCTACCACTTCCTGATCGGCCCGCTGGTCATCGCGGTCGCGCTCGGGGCCATCCTGCTGATCTGCCGCTGGGTCTTTTCGACCTCTCACCGGGATCGCCGTGTGGCACCGGGGAATCCGCCCGCTGCCGGTGACTACGGCCTGCTCGTCCCCGTGGCGACGGTGCGCACGCGTGAGGACGCCGAGATGCTGCGCTCGGTCCTGCGTGAGGCGAGCATCCGGTGCTCGGTCAGCGACGGGCCGGACGGCCTGGACGTGCTGGTCTTCTCGACCGACGTCTCACGCGCACGGGGGCTGGTCAGCCGCTAGGGGCCAGCCAGGGCGGGTCGGACACGGACTCGCGCCGCACGTCAGCACCGAGAGCCACCAGCTTCTCGACGAATCCCTCGTAGCCGCGGTCGATGTGGTGCACCTCGCTGACCTCGGTCATCCCCTCGGCGACCAGGCCGGCGAGCACCAGGCCGGCGCCGGCGCGGATGTCGTGGGCGGTGACCGGCGCGCCGGACAGCTGCTCGCAGCCACGCACCACCGCATGATGTCCGTCGGTGCGTACGTCGGCGCCGAGCCGGACCAGCTCGTTGACGAACATCCAGCGTGACTCGAAGACGTTCTCGGTGATCATGGACGTCCCGTCGGCGACCGTGTTGAGCCCGAGGAACAACGGCTGGAAGTCGGTCGCGAAACCCGGATAGGGAAGCGTGACCAGGTCGACCGCGGTCGGGCGGCGGTCCATCGCCACCCGGAAGCCACCCTCGACGGTCTCCACGTGGGCCCCGGCCTGCACGAGCTTGTCCAGCGGCATCTCCAGGTGCTCGGGCCGGCCGCCGACCACGGTGACGTCACCGCGGGTCATGACGGCCGCCACTGCCCAGGTGCCGGCGACGATCCGGTCCGCCACGGTCTCGTGGGTCACGGGGTGCAGCGTCTCCACCCCCTCGATCTCGAGGGTGCTCGTACCGACGCCGCCGATCTGCGCCCCCATCTGCTGGAGCATCCGACACAGGTCCACGATCTCCGGCTCGCGGGCGGCGTTGTCGATGACCGTCGTGCCCTTGGCGAGTGCCGCGGCCATGAGCAGGTTCTCGGTAGCGCCCACGCTCGGGAAGTCCAGCCAGACCGAGGCGCCGGTCAGCCGGGGCGCCTGGGCGATGAGGTAGCCGTGCCGGCTCACCACCTCGGCCCCCAGCTTGATCAGGCCGGCGACGTGCATGTCGAGCCCCCGCGAGCCGATGGCGTCGCCACCGGGCAGCGCGACCTTGGCCTGCCCGCAACGGGCGAGCAGCGGGCCGAGCACCGCGATGGAGGCGCGGATCCGGCGGACGAGGTCGTAGTCCGCTTCATGGCCGGGGCGGTCGGGAACCGTGATCGAGACGGACGCCACCCCCCGTACGACGTCACAACCGAGGCGCCGCAGCACCTCTCCCATCACCGTCACGTCCTGGATGTCGGGCACGTTGGTGAGCACGGTCGTGCCCTCTGCCAGCAGCGAGGCGGCCATCAGCTTGAGCACGCTGTTCTTGGCGCCGCTGACCGAGACCGGACCGGCGAGTCGCGCGCCGCCGGCGACGAGGAAGCGTTCCATCCGAGCAGTCTAGGGACGCAACCTGGAGCCCAGGACCTGCGTCCTGCTCTCTGAGACGATTGCCCGAGCCGAAGGAGACGACGTGGACGAGCAGGCGCGGGAGGACTTCCGCTCCTACGTCGTGGCCCGCTCGCCGGCCCTGCTGCGTACGGCCTACATGCTCACGGGCAACCGCGCCGACGCCGAGGACCTGCTGCAGACGGCGCTGGCCAAGACCTACCTGTCCTGGGACCGGGTTCGTGAGCGGGAGGCCCTCGACGGCTACGTCCGCCGGATCCTGGTGAACACCCAGACCTCCTTCTGGCGGCGACGGAAAGTCGACGAGTACGCGACGGAGGTGCTTCCCGAGCGCCCCGGCCGGGATGTGACCGCCGACCTCGACCTGCACGACGCGCTGTGGTCTGCGCTGTCCTCGCTGCCCAAGCGGCAGCGGGCGATGGTCGTCCTGCGCTACTACGAGGACCTCTCCGAAGCCGAGACCGCCCGGATCATGGGTGTGTCGGTCGGCACGGTGAAGTCCACCACCTCCCGCGCGCTGGTCAAGCTGCGCGAGAGCTCGCTGCTGACAACGGTCCCGGGGGATCCCCGGACCGCCCTCCCGATCGACGGAGTCCCGGCATGAGCCCCATCGACGACGAGCTGCGCGCCGCCCTCCGCGGTCGCGCTGACGTCCTGACCCCCGCTCCTGACCCGCTGGCCGGCATCGAGCGCCGCGCCCGAGGGATCCGTCGCCAGCGCATCGCCGCGTCCCTGACCGGCTCGGCGCTCGCCGTCGCCGCGATCGCCCTGGCCGTACCCGCCCTGATGCCGAGCGCCCTGCCCGATCAGCTACCCCCGCCGATCGCCACCGTCGAGCCGAGCCCGTCGCCCACGTCCTCGGTAGCGACAATGGATCTGGACGCGCCATGGCCCTATCGCGGCGCGGTCGACGTGACCGGCAACGGCCAGCTCGAGAAGTTCACCCGCGCATGGGCTGCGATCGAGGGTGTACCCGAGAATCAGGTCGACTTCGTCCCGCTCTACGGTGAGTTCCTCGCCGGCAACGGGCGTCTCGTGTACGCCGCGAGGGTCCGGGACACTGCGGTCATGGAGTACGGCCTGGCGGTCTCGCCCGACGGTGAGGCCCAGTTCCTGTCGCGGACGCCGCTTGCGCCGCAGACGGCCGCCCTGGTCGTCCCGGCCCCGGGTGACGGCGAGTTCCTGTCCCTGCTCGTCGTGGCCGCCCCGGACAGCCGGAGCGTGAATTACGCCCCGGACGGCGCGACGTTCGGGCCGATGGAGGTCCCGGAGCCGGGCGTCGGCTTCACCCTGCTGAAGGGTGACACCTCCCGGGATGCCGTGACTGTGATCGCCGCCGACGGCAGCGTGGCCTTCCGCGGGCAAGCGCCGAGCTTCTCCGACAGCAGTGAGCTGCCGGTGGAGGGGGTGCCGGACAACCTGCTCGGCTGGGGCTCTCGCGGTGAGACCGACGACGTCCTGGTCGGGCGGGCCGTAGCAGGTTTCGCGAGGCAGAAGGACGCGGACCCGGCGGACGTGCAGTACCAGGTGCTGTTCACCGGC
>JBBSKF010000151.1:0-8089 GCA_038256525.1 Mycobacteriales bacterium
CCCGCGGTCTGGCTCGCGGAGTCGTAGACGAGCTCGGCGAGCTCGGTGTCGAGCCGCCGCATGGTCCAGGCCGCGCGCGCCGCCTCCAGCACGAAGTCCGGCGCCGGGTCGGCTTCCAGCGCGATTGCGCCGAGGCGGCGCAGGAGGGCTTCGTCAGCCGGGTGCAGGCTGGATCTGGCTGCGGAATTCATGATCTCGTCCTTTCCAGGGATCGGATGTCCGGTCCGAGGGCCACCTGGTCGGCCAGGCCCTCGAGGCGCTTGAGGCATCTGCCGCGGGTCGGACCGATGCTCCCGATCGGCATGTCGAGTGTCTCGGCGACATCGGTGTAGGCAGGAGGTGGCGTGGTCATGAGGATGCGCAGGACCAGCCGGCAGCGCTCGGACAGCTGCTCGAAGCAGTTCCACAGCGCGGCATCTCGCTCGTCGGCCAACAGCCGCGCATCGAGCGGCTCCGCGTGCTCGTCGACGACGTCGAGGGCCGCGTCGTCACCGGTGCCGACCGACTCGCGTCCGGCTCGTCGCAGGACTGCGAGGCACTCACGGCGGGCGGTCGTCGCGAGCCAGCCGGGCAGCCGCTCCGGATCCTGGATGCGGCCGAGGTTCTCGATCAGCCTGAGCCAGGTGGTCTGGACGACGTCGGCCGCGTCGACGGTGCTGAGCCGGTGCGCTCGACCGACCCCCCACAGAAGGTTCGTGTAGCGACCGACCAGCGCATTCCAGGCGTCCTGGTCGCCGCCATCTGCGCGGCGCAGCAGCTCGGTGGTCGTGCTCTCGTGCATGCGGTCCCCCTGCCGATTACGGGCATACACCTGTCAGAGTGCCTGAGAGGCAGCCTGATACACGGTCAGCGCCGCCGCGCGGTGATGATGCCCGCGAAGTCGTCCGCGCTGCACCAGACACCGTCCGGTCCGCCGTACCGCGCGGCGAGATCACCGATGCGTACGTGGTCGCGAACGGCGAAGCCGTGCGGCTCCAGGAGGGCGCGGTGCTCGTGCTGGGCCAGACCGAAGGAGTAGGGCCGGCCACGCCGGGCGACCGCGACCCGCGCCCGCTGGGCACCCACATGATGGGTGCTGCCGTCGATGACGCAGGTGTCGAGGTAGTCGAACAGCACCAGGCTCCCGGGGGCGCACACCTCGGCCATCTCGGTCACGCAGCGCCCGAAGCCCGCCGCTGCCTGGAAGTAGGACTCTCCGTACCAGACCACGAGCGAGCGGACCCCGGTGTCGAACCCGGCCGCCCGCAAGAGCTCGCGAAGACCTTCGTCGCCCGGCTCCCTCGCGACGTAGGCGACGTCCGTCGCCGGCCGAAGACCGTGCCGGCGCAGGGTCACCTGCTTGGCTCGTTGCGCTGCCGCGGCGTCGACCTCGAAAAGCCTTGCCGGGCCGAGGTCGAGGCGCAGCGCCGTCGTGTCGTCGCCGGCCCCGAGAAGCACGATCTGGCCTACGCCGTCGGCGAGGGCAGCGGCCAGGACCTCCTCGTACCACCGGTTGCGAAGCAGCACCCACGCCGCGACCCCCGGGTAGCGGCGGTCGAACGCGCGCAGGGTCAGCCCCGCCGCAGCCGGGGTCGCACATCGGGCGAGAGTGGCCCGGTCCCGCAGGAACACCCGCGCATAGGGGTCGTCGAGCAACCGTTCCCGCGCCGGCCGCAGCGTCTCGGCAGCCTGCAACACGGCAGGTGGCACGGCGCGGCTCCTCTCGCTCGTGGCTGGGGGTCCCGAAGGCGGGGAGGGCATCTGCCCTCCCCGCCTCCTCCCCCGGACCCCCCCGCCAGAAGGCTTTCGGCGCTGCATGCAGGCCGTCACCTGTCTGAGCGACCTGGTCCCGGTCTGATACATCCCGGTGCCGGCGTCTTTGCCGGCGTCATTGCTGGCGTCGGATCGAGGCGGTGGTAGCCGCTGCGGTGGTAGAGCAGGGGGGCGGCCTGTCGCCGAGAGCCGGCCGACACCACCGAGCCGACGACGATGGTGTGGTCACCGCCGTCGTGGAGGTCGCGCACGAGGCAGTCGACGTGGGCGACCGCCCCCGTCAGCACCGGGCAGCCGGTCGACCCGGCGCGGACGTCGAGGCCGTCGAAGGCGTCCCGGCCGCGTGGTCGGTCCCGACGCGCGAACAGCGCCGACAGGTGCGCCTGGTCGGCGGCGAGGACGTTGACGCTGAACACGCCGCTGTGGACGATGAGCTCTCGGCCGCGACTGCTGCCGGCCAGGCAGACGAGCACGAGCGGTGGGTCCAACGACAGCGAGCAGAAGGCGCTCACCGTCATGCCGTGGCTCACCTGCCGCCATGTGGTCGTCACCACCGTGACTCCGGAGGCGAAGGCGCCGAGCGCCTCGCGGAAAGCCGCGACGGTGACGGGACTCTCGACGACTGCGGGCGCGGTCATGGTTGCTCCTCGGGACGACGCGGACTCAGGCCGCGAGGGACAGGACAGGGCGCCGGCGCGCACTGTCGGTTTCGGTGCGGCAGAGCTCCCCGACGAGCGAGCGGATGAGCCGTGGATCGCGGCAGATCGTCAGGTGCCCGCACGCCGGGATCCGCAGGTTCGTGGCGCCCAGCCGAGGGTCGGTGAGCTGGGCCGAGCCCGGCGGGACGACGCGGTCGCCCTCGGAGTAGTAGGACAGCCATCGGGGCGGCGTTCCCGAGGCCGACACCTCGGCGTCGAGCAGCGGTGTTCCTGGGTGCATGAGCCGCGCGCACGACCCGGGTGCCCACTGGGCCAGGCGTGACCCGCTGTGGGGCGTTGCGATCGTGACTGCCGTGCTGACGACGTCCCACAGCCGGTGTCGCGCAATGGCGTGACGCAGGAGCAGCCCACCCAGACTGTGTCCGACCATGTGCAGGCCCGCCGCGCCGGTCGAGTCGACGGCCCGCTGGGCCGAGGCGGCGATCTGCGCGGTCAGCTGCGGCAGGTCGGTGGCGAACGAGTTGTACGACACGCTGAACACCCGGTCGAACCCGACCGCGTGAAGGGCCGAACACAGCGGCTCCCAGACCGACTCGGTCCCCGCGTAGCCGTGCACGAGCAGGACCGGAAGGTGCGCGTCGGTCGCGGTCCCGACGTCGCCTCGGCCGAGGTCCCGGACGGCCGCACACCCGGGACGGATGAGGGCGCCGGGCAGCCGTAGCGCGGCCGTGCCCGCTGCCCGCAGCTCTGCCAGCATCACCATGGCGAGCCGAGACCGACCCGCCCGGTGCTGATACCTGCCGGCCGGATGTATCTGCGGGCGGCCGAAGGACTCCAGTCCGAAACGGCGCGCCCGCGCCCGCCCCCGTTGCTGCAGGAGGAACACGTGACTGTCACCACCCGACCCACGACTCACGACGTGCCGCCGGAGGCCGACCTCTCGCAGGCGCCGAACCTGCTCGAGGGGGCGGCGACGCTGACGCTGACGCCGCAGCAGTGCGGCATCGAATACTGGTTGCGGGCGGTCGCGCAGGGCACCTTGCGCGGGCTCGTCAACGGCCACAGCGCTGCGGCCCAGACCCCGCCGTGGATGCGCGAACCCGGGCCCCTGCGGCAGGCGCTGGTCGAGGAGTTCGCCTTCCGGTCGATCGCCGAGGAGAAGGCGACCCGGGCGCTGTCCTATCTGGTCCTGCACGCGCCGGACGTCACGGGGATGGAGTTCTTCGCCACCCAGCTGCTCGACGAGGCGCGGCACGCGTCGGTGTTCCGCGGTCACCTGCTCGAGCTGGGCGTCCCGGCAGCCGATCTCGGCCGCATCATCGAGCAGGTCGCGGGGGCGGACCGGGACAGTGTGCTCGTCCCGCTCGAGCAGTTCGGCTTGCCGCTCGGGCAGCGCGACGGCGACTTCATCGGCGGGGTGGTGGTGTTGACCGTGCTCGTCGAGGGAGTGCTCGCTCCGGCGGCCGAGCTCAGCGAGCGGAAGTGGCGGCTGCTCGATCCGGCCGCCGCCGAGATCGAGCGGGCGGCCGGGGTCGACGAGATCCGGCACCTTGCCGTGGGCAGCGCCGTCGTCTCCCAGCACCTGGCCGCACACCCGGAGGACCGGCCGCGCCTGAAGGCGTTGATGGACCGGGGACGTGAGCTGTGGGCCCGGCTGCCGGTACTGGATGTGATCCTGCGTCGGGAGGCGCTGTTCCAGCAGGGAATGCTGGCTCAGGCCGACGTCGTCGGCGACTATGAGATCTGGCCGGGCAGAAGGCTTCTGGACACCACCCCCGAGGAACGTCTGATCACCGCGGCCACCTGGTCGCAGGAGCTGCAGGACAGCCGGCTCGCCGACATGGGTCTGGCCTAGCGGTGGGCGCGCTTCTGGGCCGGCTCACCGATGCGGTGCTGAGCCGCCGGCGTACGGTCCTCGTCGCCTGGCTCGTGCTCTGCCTGCTCGGCGCGGTCCTTGCCGCCGGGCTGCCCTCGCGCATCGTGCCGGGGGGCGAGGCGCCGTCCTCCAGCCAGTCCGAGGTGGTGGCCCGCGCACTGGCCGACTCCGGGCTTCCGTCGCTGTTCCTCACCGTCGAGGTGGACCGGGCCTCACCCGCAGCGTTGCGACGGGCGACCGCCGAGGCGGGCGCCGCTGCTGCCACCGTGCCTGGTGTCACGCGGGTCACGCCACTGCCGGACCCACCGGGCGGGCCAGGCCGGACCGCCCGGATCGCGGTGCTCAGCCTGTCGACGACGGGGGGCACGGACGGCGCCATCGAGGTGGCCCGCCGGCTCGATCAGCGCCGCGACGCGCTCACCCCGGACGGGGCCACCGTGTTCGTCGGGGGCTTCGGTGCCTACCGCGCCCAGCTGACCGAGCTGTCCCGCAGCGATCTGAAACGAGCGGAGCGGGTCGGACTGCCGATCGTCTTTCTCGTCCTGCTGCTGACCTTCGGCTCGTTGTGGGCCGCTGCCCTTCCGCTCGCCATCGCGCTGGGTTCACTGCTGCTGGGGCTCGGCGCGGTGGGCGCGTTCTCCTACGTCCTGCCGATGTCGGACTTCGTCACCAACGCCGCCTCGATGATCGGCATCGCGCTCGGCGTCGACTACGCGATGTTCCTGCTTCGGCGGGTGCGCGAGCTGACGCTCACCGGTGCCGGCACGGACGACGCGATTCGTACGGCGATGACGACCACCGGCACGGCCGTGCTCTGGTCGGGGGTGACGGTTCTCGCCGCCGAGGCCACGCTGCTGCTGGTCGACAGCCGGTCGATCCGCTCCGCGGCGTTCGGCATGGTCCTGGTCACGCTGTTCGCGATCCTCACGGCGCTGGTCGTCGCGCCGGTTGTCATCTCGCTGCTCGGATCCCGCGTGACCCGTACGCGGCGCACCAGCAGCGGGACCGGCTCGACGTGGTGGGAGCGCTGGGCCCGGCGGGTGACACGTCGCGGCCCGCTCTGGCTCGCGGGTGGCGCTGTCGTGATGATTGCGCTGGCGATCCCTGCCGCGGGCCTGCAGGAGTCCGTCAACGTCTCGGGCGCCTCGACGCTGCCCGCCGATGCCTCTGTGCGGCAGGCCTACACGGTGGCCGCGCAGCGCTACGGGCCAGCGGCGCTGAGCCCGCTGACCGTGCTCGTCGCGCCGCAGGACAGAGCCGCACTGCCCGGGCTGATCACCGGCATCTCGGCCGATGAGCGGGTCGCGGCCGTCCGCCGGCAGGCCCTGCCGGACGGCTCGGTGGTGCTGGGGGTGACCTCGCGCGCAGGTCCCCACGAGCCGGCAAGCCGCGAGCTGGTGGCCGCCTTGCGCGACGGAAGTCTCTCCAGGACAGCCCTTCTCGTGGGCGGCGAGACCGCCTCCGGAATGGATGCCACCGAGGCGATGTTCGCCAGCCTGCCCGAGGTCGGCATCGTCCTGCTGCTGGTGATCGCAGCGTTGCTGGTGTGCGCCCTGCGCTCGGTGCTCCTGCCGGTCAAGGCAGTTGTGCTGGTCGTGCTCTCGCTCGGCTCCAGTCTCGGCGGGCTGCTGCTGCTCACCACCACCGAGCTCGGTTCACGACTGATCGGTGCCGACGGGCCGGGTGACATCCATCCGATCGTGCCCGTCACGATTCTGGCCATCACGATGGCGCTGAGCACCGACTACGAGGTGCTGCTGCTGTCGCGGATCGGCGAGCACTTCCGGCGCACCGGCGACAGTCGCGAGAGCATCGTGGCCGGCGTTGCCCACACCGGCGGTGTCATCACGAGCGCCGCCGTCATCATGGTCGCGGTGTTCCTCGGCTTCGCCCTCGCCGACCTGCCACCCCTGAAGCAGCTCGGGGTCGGCCTCGCCCTCGCCGTGCTGCTGGACGCCACGTTGGTGCGTGGTGTCCTCGTCCCGGCCGCCATGGCGGTCATGGGCCGGGCCAACTGGTGGTGGCCCGGACACGCCTTGCCGACAGCTCTTCCCACGCAGCGGGCTGCGCCCGCCGTCGCTAAGGTCGATGCCTGAGGGCACTGTCGAGCAGCTGCCGGACCTCGGCCGGCGTGGCGTCCTCCAAGTGGGCCGCCACGTCGGCGTCGTGCGCTGCGCCACCGGTCGCGAGGAACTTGGCGCGCACGATCGCGGGATGGCCGGTGCGGGTCTGCTCGCCCGCCGCACCTTCCGGGATCATCCGCTCGGCCTCGCGCGCATCTCCGTTCCTGCCACGCACGCACACCCGTGCGGGCGTCACCTTCTCGGCCCGCTCGAAGGTCTCGCTCGGCGGCCCGACTGTCCCGACCAGGTCGACCAGCCAGCCTCCACCGACCTCGTCCAGCCACAGCGGGGCGCGGTCACCGGCCTGCCGCAGCGCCTCACCGAACGGTACGTCGCACACCAGGGACCGGCGCGTCATCTCGACGTCGTGCTCCACGCGCACCTTGGCGGCGAGCCGCCAGCGCCGTTCGTCGTCGACGGCAGGGGCCGCCAGGTCCTGGGCGGTGACGCCACCGGTGAGCAGCGCCGTCGCGACCAGATACGGCGTGGAGGTCGCCAGCGCGCTCACCGGTGAGCGCGCGCCGTCCAGGTATCCGGCGGACCGCTGCTCGACCACCATCGTGTAGAGCGACGTCGTCACGACGACCTCCTCGACGTCGTCCGGGTCGACAGCGCCGGCGACGGCGTACAGCTCGCGTGCGCAGTCGATCGCGGCGTCGAGTCCGGGGCCACCAGGATGCACCTTGAACGACAGCGTCTCGGTGTGCCAGCGCGCGCCGAGTCCCGCTGTCACGGCTTCGGGTAGCGGCACGGTGGCGTAGCGTGCCAGGAAGCCGTCCGGGTGCTCGAGGATGTCCGCCGGTCCGCGCAGTCCCGCACCGGCCGCATCGCAGGCGTCGAGGCCGACCCGGACCGGCATGGCGGCGGACAGGACGCTCGCGGAACTGCCGAGCAGCCCGCGCATCAGTGGCCACGGCGGCATCGAGAAGGCGAGCCCGAAAGCGCTGACCCACCGGCCGGCCGGCGCGGCCTCGCACCTCAGCCGTCCGCTGACCGAACCCGCCAGATGGGTGTGCGCGGCATGCTGACCGCGAAAGGGGCCGAGGGTCGCCGACGCCGCGATGCGCGCCGCGCACTCGTTGGCGGCGATCACCGCCGTGAGCAGCGCCCTGCCGTCCAGACCGAGGGCGTGGGCGTACGCGACCGGAACCGTCACGGTGGAGTTCGACAGATGCCCCGCGTACGCCGTGTCGTCGAAGTGCAGCCAGGACGTCAGGGCCGCGAGGACGTACGCCGACCGCGCCGGATCGGGCTGTAACGGCGGTCCGAACGCGTCCTGCACAGCCTGTCCGAGCGGGTGACTGCTGCCGGCCCGTGCGGCGGCGAGCTGGGACAGCACCTGGCTCCGGGCGAAGGCCACGACCCGGGTCGGGACGTCGTCCAGCTCGAGGGTGCTGGCCCAGGTGCTGAGGTCTTCGAGCAGGGTCATCGGTCGGCTCCGTCGTAGTGGGGTGACACGAGGTCAGAGCGCGAGGGGGCGCCGGAAAATACTCGGTGGCAGCCCTGTGTCGACGGATCTGTCAAGGTGCCGGGGAGACCTGTGGATGCATGAAAACAACTGTCCACAGCCAACATTGATTTGACACGTCCGTCAGGTCCGGTAGTATCGAACACGTGAGCGAAGGGCGTACGGCGGCCGCCGGCCTTGTCGTGCCCGACCTCGACGGGATGCCCGGTGC
>JBBSKF010000152.1:0-7974 GCA_038256525.1 Mycobacteriales bacterium
GGGCTCATCGCCCCATTCTCGACCGACGTGCCGGGCAGATCTGCAGCAGTGAGAGTCAACGTGATCAAACCTGTTCTCGCCCTGTGCGGGAGGGAGAAGGAACTACCGAAGGTGTCTCACATCAGCCTGACGCACAGGGGGTTGCGATGCGACGACGGCGAGCACGCACGAGTTCACCTACTACGACGATGTGCGTCCCGACGGCAGCACCTACGTCGGCTTCGCCGAGCCGACCGAGGCATCCACGTCCGAGGATGGACTGGAGGACGGTCGCCTCGAGGGACGGCAGAGCGCGCTCGGCATGTCCAAGACCGACTCCGGTGACGGGCGGGTCTACCTCGGCTTCAACCCGTTCGCTCCGCTCAAGACGGGATCGTTCGGTGGCTCCCTGAACTTCTCCGGCGGCACGACCGAGTCACTCGCCGAGTTCATGGACATCAACGGCGACAGCCTGCCAGACAAGGTCTTCCGGGATCCGGACCAGCCGGGTCGGGTGTCGTACCGGTTGAACACCTCCCGTCCCGGTGATCCAGGAGTCAGCTTCGAGGCAGGCGACCCCCGCCTGGTGCAGGGCGACCTGGACAACCTGCCGGGAGAGCGCTCTTTCGGTGTGTCCGGCGGCGTCGAGGCCTACTTCGGGGTGTTCGCGCAGTTCGTCGTGGGTGGCAGCTGGAGCTTCGCCGACTCCTACTTCTCCGACGTCAACGGCGACGGGCTGCCCGACTGGGTCGAGAGCGGGAGGGTGCTGTTCAACCACCTCGACTGCGACAGCGGGCAGTGCGTCCCGACCTTCACCAGCGACGTCGGCGAGACCAAGGTGCCACTCGACCTCACGTCCACACCGCGCGATGAGGTGCTGCTGGCCCAGACGGCGGCCCTGCTGCGCGAGCAGTCGCCGCGCATCGACACCGTACGTCGCTGGGTGGCACCGTTCACCGGCACCGTGCTGGTCGGCTCGACGGCGCGGCTGCTGCCGAGCAACGCGCCCGGCTCACCGTCGGACTGCGTCGGCGCCGGCGCGCGCTTGGCGATCCAGCACAACACGACCGAGATCGCGAGTTGTGTGCTGGACGCTGCCGGCGAGTCCTGGCAGGCAGGCCTTGCGCCGCTGACGGTCAGCAAGGGCGACCGGCTCTACTTCCGGCTCGGCACCCGGCCCGAAGGGGCGCCGGACCAGGTCGAGTGGGACCCGACGGTCAGCTACGCCGCGCCGACCGGACCGGCCACCGACGTCAACGGTCAGAGCCAGACCGGCTACTCGGCGTCGGACGACTTCACCACCGCCGGCCGGCCGACCTCGTTCGTGACGATGCCGAAGGCCGGCGCGGTCCGCTTCGGCGGGGTGCTGGTGAAGGCAGTGACCAGCGACGACGTGACTCCGCGGCTGAGCCACCTGCCCGGCGTCGCGCCAGGCAGCCCGGTCGTGACCAGCGACGTCCCGGTCACCGTCGAGCCGCTCACCGCCGACGGCAGCGTCGACACCGACCGCGTCAAGCGAGTCGAGCCGGTCGGCGGGCAGTTCTGCGTCGTGAACAACGATGCAGCCGGGTTCGGCTGCTTCGCGAGCGAGGCGGAGGCGCAGGCGCGCACCCGGATGCTGGGCAAGGACGAGATCGGGACGTTCGCCCTGACGGGGAGTTTCACCGCCACCCCGCCGATCCTGGCGACGCCGCCCCCGGGCCAGCCTGCCGACCCGGCCAAGATCGTCGCGCAGGACACCGTCCAGGCCGTGCTGCGGGTGGACTCCCCGGTCGACGTGGGCGCCTTGAACTGGAGCGGGATCCCGACGCTGTGCTATCCGAACGGCCTCGGCGAGTGCACCGCGGAGTCCGGCAGCGTCACCCCGCACGTCGACATCGACATCTACCCGAGCGACAGCCTCACGGCGCCAGCGAGCGCCTACGAGCCGAGCGGCTCGCGCACGGTCACCGCCCGCGTCTCGTTCGACCTGGCCGGCACCCCGGCGGGCGAGGCCGTCTTCACCGCCAAGACCGCCGGTGGCTTCCTCTACAAGCGGGTCGTTCCCGTGGCGGCATCGCCGCTGGCGAGCACGGTCAGTGTCGACCTGTCCGACCTGGCATTGGACACCGACCAGCGCTACTGGTTCGACCTGAGTGTCCGCGACCCGGCCCTGTCGGACGGCATGTCCGGTCAGCAGCTGGCCTTGCTGCACCAGAACACGGCCAACGAGACCGTGTCGGAGGCGGCTCCGCTCACGCTGCGCTGGGCCGGCCGGCAGGGTTACTTCCCGCTGGCCCATCGCGGCTGGGCCGTCGCGGGTTACCTCGGCGAGGGCAGCCGTGCCACCGAGGCCATCCGGGAAGGCGACTTCCTGCTCGCCGCCGCGGACGGCGGGGCCTTCGACGACGCCGACGACGCCTGCCGGTCTCTGAACGGCCAGGACTGCCTGGATCCCGGCGACACCGATGACCTGACCTTCCCCGGTGACTACCCGGACGGCACCGAGGGGCCGCCCGCGTACAACCCCTCCGGTGTCAAGGAACAGATCCAGGAGGCCTACCCCTACCTGCCGTGGCTGGATGCGGTCTCCTCGAGCGGGACCACCATGGTGGTGCCGTCCTGGCGCGGACCCAAGGACAGCCTGCGTGGTCGGCCGATGGGCCTTGCGGCTGACCGGCTCGGCCAGCCGCTCCCCTCGATCGGCACGGTCGACCCCGGCACCTTGTCCCCGCCCAACCTGTGGTCCGCGACCGGTCCGGTGTTCTCCCTGACCGGTGGGGTCGGCCCGCTGACGGCTGCCTTCGCTGCCGGGTGGAGCAGCAGCGTGGTCGACTATCTGGACATGAACGGGGACGGTTTCCCGGACATCGTCGAGCCGGACACGGTTCTCTACACCAACCCGAGAGGCGGGTTCTGCGAGCAGGTCGGCAGCACCGTCCCGTGCGCCGGCGCAGGACCGACCGCGGTCAACAACGGCATGACGCTGGCGGTGTCCGGTGGTTTCGGCGGGGCTCCGATCGGGGTGAGCGCCACCTCCAAGGGGGTCGCCAACTCGACCCAGGGCAACTCCGGCAACAAGGGAGGCGCCGCCTCCGACGCCCAGTTCGGCTCCGACCTGGGCGGCTCGCTGGGCATCTCGGCCAGCTTCACCAACCCCAACGCGCCCGGGTCCGAGTGGGACGGCAAGACCGAACAGGTGCCGGCGGCCAGTGCGGGGACGCCGATCCAGAAGGTGCTGGCCGACGTCAACGGCGACAGCCTGCCGGACCGGGTGACCGTCGACCCGCAAGGAGTCTTCGTCCGCTTCAACCTCGGCGACGGCTTCTCGCCCGAGCCGGTGCTGTGGGCCACGGGCGGCTTCGAGTCCAGCGAGTCCTACACCGGCTCGACAGGTGTCAGCCTCGGCTTCTCCGGCTCGTTCTTCGACTTCGCGGGCGGGGTGTCGCGCAACGCCTCGCTCGACTTCCCCCGCTACGCCTGGCTCGACGTCAACGGCGACGGGATCCTCGACGCGCTGCACAAGCAGGGTTCGACGGTGCGGGTCGCCTTCGGCACCGGCACCGGGCTGACCGCCGACGTGAAGTTCGGTGACACGGCGACCTTGCCGTTCAGCATCCTGGGCGCCATCGACGCGGCGACCGGTGACCAGGTCCGCCAGGACCAGAGCGTGAGCTACGGCGGCGGGCTGGACTTCACGATCGGGTTCGGCCCGCTGTGCCTGGTCGCCTGCTATCTGATCGTCAACCCCGGTGGGCACTTCGACCGCAGCGAGACGACCTCCGACATCGATCTGACGGACGTCAACGGTGACGGCTACCCCGATTCGGTCCGGCGGGTCGACGGGACCGAAGACATCTCCGTCAACGCCAACACGCACGGCCGCACCGGCCTGCTGGCCGCAGTAAAGAACCCGCTCGGCGGCACGATCAGCCTGGACTACACCCGTGAGGGCAACACGCTGGAGCACCCGTCCTCGACCTGGACCATGACCAGGGTCGCGGTGGACGACGGCCGCCCCGGCGACGGGGTCGACGTCCGTGCCAGCAGCTTCAGCTACGCCGGTGGCCGCTACGACAAGCTCCAGCGGGAGGATCTGGGCTACGCCTCGGTCATCGAGCGGCAGCTCGCGCCGGGCGGGGGTGATGTCCTGCGATCGGTCAGCAGCGACTACCGCAACGCCACGGTCTTCGAGGCCGGCCTGCTGACCAGGACCGTCATCCGGGACGGCGACATCGACGGGCCGCCACTGCAGGAGACCGTCACGAGCTGGGATGTGCTCAACCTCGACACCGGGGTGGCCACCGAGTTGTCCCCTGCCGACCCCAACGTCGCGCTGGCCCTGCGCGTGACGCCACAGTCGAGGCAGGTCACCGACCGCTGGTTCGATCCAACCACCGGCGGGCTCGGCCAGGAGACGACGACGCGCTACACCTACGACAACTTCGGCAACGCCGTGCGGATCGAGGACGAGGGTGAGCCGGAGACCGATGCCGACGACCTCGATGCCACCATCACCTACTCCAACTGTCGCAATGCCAACAGCGAAGGGCTGCTCGGGGAGTACGGCTGCGGGGAGGAAGGGGCTAGCGGGACCACCAACCCGGTCTCCTACACGCCGACCGCGCGCTCGCCCTACTGGAGCGCCGACCGATGCTGGACCTGGGTCAGCGTCCCGGCCATCGTCGAGATCCGTGACGCCGCCGGCAACCTGCTGCGCTACCGCGACGGGACCAACGAGCTGTGCCACAACGCCTCGATCACGATCCTCGAGGAGACCTTCGAGGAGGGCGCGGAGCCGGCGGTGACCGGGCTGCTCTACGACGAATGGGGTAGCTACAACCGGATCGTCTACCCCGCCGGGGCCGGCGGCACGCGCTATGCCGTGCAGTACGTCCGGGACGACAAGAGCGCCGCGCACATCTCCGACGTGACCGACTACGAGCTCACCCCTGAGCAGGTCGATGCCTTCCTCACCGATGACGAGCCGGGGCCGGTCTTTCCGACCGGTGACAGCCGGGGCATTCAGACCACGGCGCGATTCGACAGCCCGGCCGGGCTGGTGACCGAGCGCACCGACTCCAACGGCAACACGACCAGGTACGAGTACGACGCCCTGTCTCGGCTGACGAGGGTCCAGACTCCCGACGGCGGCGGGGTGTCCTACTCCTACCGCCCGAGCGACCCGGCCTACGGCTACGCCACGGCGAGCCACGCCGACCGGGCGAACCCCGGCGACACCATCGACACGGTCAGCTTCGCCGACGGACTCGGTCGGATCACCCAGACCAAGCGCGAGGCGAGCCTGTTCACCGGGCAGGACCGTGACCGGGCCACCGGGTTCGCGGTGACCGGGACCGTGGTCTACGACGCCCTCGGCCGTGGGGTGCAGGAGTATCACCCGACCGCCCAGCTCGGCGCCGGGCTGGCACAGTTCAGCGACCTCCGGCCGAGCGTGGACCCGACGCTCACCACCTACGACCGGCTCGACCGGGTCACCTCGACCACCTTGCCCGACGACAGCGTCACGGCGACCACGTACGGCTTCGGCTCCCTCGGGGTTTCGCAGCCGCAGCTGTTCACGACCGCGGTGACCGACGCCGAGGGCCGCAGGACCACGACGTACGCCGACGTCCGGGACACCGTGCTGGCCTCGGAGGACGCGGCGATCGGCAAACCGGCGCTGCGGACCAGCTACGCCTACAACCCTGTCGGCGACCTGCTGACGGTCACCTCCCCGGACACCGAGCGCATCGAGTACGGCTACGACCTGCTCGGCCGGCGTACCTCCACCAGCACACCGGACGGCGGCCTGGTGACCTACGGCTTCGACGCTGCCGGCCGTCAGGTCACCGAGCAGACCCCGGTCCTGCGGGATGCGGGCGACAGCGTGACGTCCTACAGCTACCGGTTCGGCCGGCTGGTCGGCATCGACTACCCGGACGCGACGCCCGATGTCACCCTGCGGTGGGGCGGCTACGGCGGCGGCAGTCCGCAGGACGCCCCGGCCGACAACCGGAGCGGTCAGCTGGCCGCCGTCAAGGACGGAGCCCGCGACCAGCTGCTCAGCTACGACGCCAACGGCCTGCCGAGCAAGGAGCAGACCACGATGCTCGGCCGGCACCCCAACAGCGGCCCGTTCACGACCAGTTTCGACTACGACTGGCTCGGTCGTCTGCAGCACCTCACCTATCCCGACGCCGAGCAGCTCACCTACGGCTATGACACAGGTGGCAGCCTGGACCAGCTCACCGGCCAGAAGTCCTGCACCGACCTCGGCCGGCTCGCGGCCGCCGTCACCGACACCGTCACCACGACGATCGTCGTCGCGGAGACGCCGCACACCTCACCAGCCCTGCCCTTCACCATCCGGATCGGCAACGAGCAGCTGCAGGTGACAGCCCGGTCCGTGGACAGCGTGACCGGTCAGGCCAGCTACACCGTCGTACGCGGGATCAACGGCACGGTGGAGCTGCCGACGGCGGCGACCCACTCGGCCGGGGCGAAGGTCACCGCCGACGCCGCCGTGATGTGCGACTACCGCTACCTGGACCGGCGCGAGTACGACGAGTTCGGCGTCCCGCAGTTCGAGCAGGTCGGCAACGGGGTGCGGACCCAGACCGAGCGGGTCCCCGAGACGAGGCGGCTCGACCGCCAGGTCACGACGGTGCCGCAGAACGCCCGGGTCGAGCAGTCCCGGCTGACTGCGACCGCCAGTGCCGGCGCCACCACGCTGTCGGTCCAGGAGACCTACAGTCCACCGCTCGTTCCCTTCACCGCCACGCTGGGCTCCGAGCAGGTGCGGGTGACCGGGCGCACTGCTCTCGCCGCGGCGGGCGCGTTCACCTACACCGTCGAGCGGGCCGCGGGCGGCACGACCGCGCTGGCGCAGGCTGTCGGCCAAGTCGTCCTGGTGGATCGGGAGATCCAGAACCTGGGCTACGACTACGACCGCGTGGGCAACGTGAAGTCCTACCTGAACGACCTGCCGCCGGACGTGGAGAGCCTGTTCGGCGGGGTGAGCCGGCAGGACTACCGCTACGACCCCTACTACCGGATCACCTCGGCGGAAGGTTCCTGGGTCAGGGCGCCGCACACCACCCAGCGCTACACCTTCGGCGTTGCCTACGACGATGCCAGCGGCAACCTGCTGAGCAAGCAGCAGCGGGACTGGCTGGAGGTCCGCAAGTGCTCCAAGAAGGGGTGCACGGTCAGTGAGAGCGACGTCGAGGACACGACGTACACGTTCGACGACGTTGCCTACTCGACCGACAAGCCGCACCAGCTCACCACTCAGGGGGGCGCGAGCTACACCTACAACCTCGACGGCGCGCTGACCCGCATCGCCCACCCGGAGGACGGGATTCGGGATCTGACCTGGGATGCGGCTGGACGGATGCGTTCGGTGATCGACCTGCCGCCGGATGGCAACGGGACCGGCATCAGGACGTTCTACGCCTACGACCACGAGGGCCGGCTCGCGATCGAGGACCGGGAGCAGGGGCAGACCTCCTACGTCAACCCGTGGGTGACGGTGCGCAACGGCACGATGTGGAAGACGATGTGGGCCGACAGCGACCGGCTGGCCAACAAGTTCGTCGAGTCCGGCGACTACGAGCAGAAGGTCTACTACCTGCACAAGGACCTGCAGGGCAGCACCAACGCGGTGACCGACCGGGTCGGCAAGTTCTTCCAGCACCACGAGTACTTTCCGGGCGGCGAGGTGTGGGCCGACGAGGCCAGCACGGTGTTCCGGACGCCCTACCAGTTCGGCGGCGGCTACGTCGACGAGACCCACGATCTGGCCAATCTCGGCCAGCGGTGGTACGAGCCGCGCGGCCAGCACTTCTACAGCGTCGATCCCGAGCTCACCGAGAACCCGGCGTCGATCCTCGCCGCGCCGCAGTTGCGGGCGACCTACACCTACGCCGACGCCAACCCGCTGCGCTTCGTAGACCCGGAGGGCCGGGCCAGCCGGGAGGCGAACCGGACCGCCCTGATCAACCGGTCGATCAA
>JBBSKF010000153.1:0-7847 GCA_038256525.1 Mycobacteriales bacterium
CTTCGGTCCCGGCCCAGGATCAGATCGACCAGCGCATCGAGCCGGCGTTGACCGGCCGGCCGCTCATCAGCTGACCCGACCGGGCTGGAGTGCTCCCGGATCCGGGACAGCACCGCCTGGGCGTTCGGACCAGAAAGGCCGGTCGCGAACAGATCCACCAGGCCGTCATCGCGCCGCCGGTAGTCCACCGACACCCCGGCCTGGGCGTCCTGTCGGCGGCGGGCCGCGGCGTCGGTGTCAGCCTGGATCACCCAGCCGGTCAGCAACGCCCGCAACCGGGCCGGGGTCCGCACGACCCCGCACTCGTCGTCGGTGACCAGCCGGGCCTGCAACCGCAACCACACCGCGCGCTGGATCGGTTCCTCGAGCGGGCCGAGCTGAGCGCAGACCAGCCGGGCCTGCTCCACCGTCAGCAATCCGCAATCGAGCGCCTCCAACGCCCCCGGCAGACCCACGAGCAGCTGCGCCTCTGCGAGCAGCGCGCCGGCCCGGAACTCAGAGCTGCGGGTCGACAAGGCAAGCTGGGCGACCGTCGCCAGAGCGCAGCCGCCGACGATCAGCACCCGATCCAGCTCCAGCACATCCCGCAACACCAAGGCGTGCGCCGCCGAACGACACACCTCGTGCTGCTCCAAACGGGCCTCCAGCGCATCCAGCGCGCCGACATCCAGCACCGCCCGCAACACCCCCTGACCGACCGCCATGACAGCAACTGTAGAAGCGACCTCCGACAAAGCCGCAGAGCCAAATAGGCTGTGAAACAGGAGAGTCCGTGAGAAGAACGTCTCGAATCCGGCGCCGGGTCGAACCTGCGGTGCGCTGCCAGGCCGACTGACTTACCGAGCAGGGAACTCGAGGACATGGATCGTGATGAGCATCGTCGAACCCTGCGCCACCCCGATGACCTGCCGTTGCACCCGTGGACGGTCCCGTCGGCTGGACGCGCACGTCGGGGAGCCCTGCGGGGGCTGGGCAGACAGGCCCAGCGCCTCGATCTCGTTCGCAGGCAGGTCGCTGCCGGCTATGCGCAGCGTCCCGCCCATCTGGTCACAGATGCCGTCCACGATGCTCCTGTCCCCCAGCAGCGTGATGCGGTAGCTCGGCAGGACGGTGGGCCGGACCACCGCCTGCACCGACTGCGCGCCCGCGGGCAGTCGCAGCCCCGCGAAGGCGAGGACCTCCTCAGGCGAGATGGGGCCGCCCGGTTCAGCGCTGGGCGGCGCGGTATTGGCCGACCCCTGCGAGCTGGACGGCTGCTGTGATGCCTGAGCCTGCGGTCGACGCACATCCGTACCGTCTCCACATCCGACCACCGCCGCAAGGGCGACAGCCAGGCCGAGTGTGCCGAGGGGAGTCACGGCGCTGCTCCCACCTCAGCGCTTCGGGGTCGCTGCCCGGGTGGCGATCTCGGTGCGATTCGCCAGGCCGAGCTTCGCCAGGATGCTCCGCACGTGACTCTCGACCGTGCGCTCCGACAGCACCAGCGTGTCGGCGATCTGGCGGTTGCTGAGCGCCTTCGCGACCAGTCCGGCGATCTCCCGCTCGCGTGGCGTGAGGGGATCAGCGGAACGCATTCCGGCGCGTGACCGGTCGAGCAAGGCGGTGGCGCGACGGAGTGGCCCCGGCATACCCAGTCGCCGCGCCTCGTCCGCAGCCTGCCGGGCCTGGCCCTCTGCCCGTTGCACATCGGCCAGTCCTGACCGGCCGAGCAGCGCCTCGGCCAGACCGAGTCTGGTGAGCACCACCTCCGGCCGAGCTCCGATACGCATGTTCACTGCGAGCGCGGTCTCGAAATATCCTACCGCCGCGTAGAACTGACCTAGCAGGAGGCTGAGCCTCGCGAGGTTCTTGAACGACGAGCCGGCGCAGTAGACGCCGGCTCCCGCAGCGGCGATGGGCGGGTGCTGGGCCAGCAGGTCGAGCAGCGTCTCCGCGGTCTTCACGTCGGCGAACTCCGTGACGAGCGGTACGAGGTTGTTGGCCACACCGGCTACGCTCGTGAGAAACCCGGGCGCCTCGATCAGCGGCAGGAGCTGCTCGTAGTGAGCGTGCGCCTCGTCGGGGCGGCCCAGCAGCAGCAGCACGAGCGGTCGCGACACGAGGACGATCGGGATGCTCGGTGCCCGCGTGCTCAAGAGCTCCCAGTACACCGGCGTCACCCGAGCGGTGTCGCCGGTGACCATGGCGAGCTCGACGGTGAAGGCGTGACCCATCCCGGCTGCGGAGAGGTCGTCGGCCAGCTCCGTCGAGGCCAGGCGTAGCGCCTCGGCGTCGATCTCGCAGGCCGACTCGAACCTTCCGAACAGCGCCTCCACCGACGCCCGCAGCCGCAGGTCGTGCCAACGCAGCAGAGGGAGCCGCGTGTCATCCGCCAGTGCCTTCACCGCCATCAGCTCTGCCTCCACAGCGGGCATGGTGCCGACCTCGAGCGCAGCCTCGATGCGCCACTTGTGTCCCCACAGCGCCGTGAGCGGCTGTCCCCCGCGGTTGCCCAGGTCGACGGCCAGAGCTCCGAGGCGAAGGCGCTCCTCGACATCGATCCCGACCGAGCCCAGCTTCAGCCGGGCGCGTACGGCGTCGAGCAGCGCATTCGGGTCATCGCACTGCTCGGACAGACGCATGGCCTGCTCGGACAGCCGCTCCGCATCGTCGACCTGGCCCAGATCGGCGGCGATCGATGCCCGCTGGGCGAGCAACCGGGCACGGATGGTCGGTACGGCGTCGTCCTGTTCGAGCGCCAGGTCGCACAGCCGGGCCATCGCGGGCAGCAGGTCGCTCGCGCCGACGTCATGGACGACCAAAGCGGCAGCCGCCACCAGGTCGCGCCGCCCGGCGGCCTTCGCCAGCTCCGCCGCGAGGGTTGCGTGCTGCAGGCTGCCTGCGTATCTGCCGGATCGGAACTCCGCCGTCGCCAGCTCCAGCAGGAGCTCGGCCCGCTCCGGCGGCGGGCTGCCGGCCCGTTCATGGGCGCCGAGCGCCATCGTCAGGAACGCGGTCGCCTGCTCGAAGGCCAGCGAGCGTGTTGCCGCGACAGCTGCGGCAACACACCAGCCAGCGGCTCGCAGCAGACTGTCCCGGTCGTCCGCGGAACGCAGCCAGTGGCCGGCGATCACTCCGGCGATCAGCGGGTCCGGGCCCTCTCGTTCCTCCAGCACCTCGGCGGCTCGCCGGTGCAGCCGCTCGCGCGCGCCGGCATCCAGAGCCGCGTAGATCTCGTCCCGGACGACCGCATGGATGAACCGCCGCAGTCCGGCGCCGTACGGCACCGTGGTCAAGACTCCCTTGCGTACGGCCTCGTCGGCGCTTGACACGACCTCGCTCAGGGGGCGCCGGCTGATCGCCGCGAGCACTGCGCAGTCGACTTCCTCGCCCAGCACCGCCGCCGCGTCGAGCAGCTCGGAATCGGCCAGGGCGAGTCCCTGCAGCGTCGTCTGCACCAGGTGCTTGAGCTCCGCGGCGCCACCGGTGCGGTGCGCGTCGGCGCCGGCGGCCTCGGGCAATGCGGTGACGGCGCGAAGGTACAGCGGGTTGCCGCCTGACCGGCGGTGGATCTCCTGCGCCGCGTCGAGGCGCAGCGGCCCTCCGTACCCCGCCAGATATGCCCGGACGTCGTTCTCCGCCAACGCCGGGAGCCCAAGGGCGCGCACGGACGGCAGCCGAAGCAGCTCCGGCAGGACGCCGTCGAGGGCCGAGCTGCCCCTGTCGCGGTGGGTTGCCACGATCAACAGCCGCGACTGACCGACGTCGCCCGCGACGTGTCGCAGCAGGCGCAAAGACGCGGCGTCCGCCCAGTGGAGGTCTTCGAGCACGATCACCAGGCCCTGCGGCTCGGCTGCCTCGATCAAGGCGTCCGTGGCTGCCGCAAAGGCGCGGAAGCGGACCGCATCCAGGTCGACGCCGCGATCCAGAGACGCGTCACTCGCCGCCAGAGCGGCGTCCACTACGTCATCCACTGTCGGCAGCAGCCGCAGGATGCGCCGCCACGGCCACAGCGGCGGCGCACCCGGGTCGTCGACCGCGCGCCCCCACAGCACGTCCGTTCCGCCGATCTCGCGCGTCGCCTCCTGTACCAGCCGCGTCTTGCCGATCCCGGGCGGACCGCTCACCAGGACGCAGCCGCCCGAGCCGCCCCGAGCGTCGGTGAGCATCTCGCGCAGCGCGGCCAGCTCGCGGGCTCGACCGACGAACGGCTCGCGGTCGGACTGTCCCGTCATCGCGTCAGTATTCCGCACTGATCTGCGTGCCCGGGGTCAGTACGACCACTGATGTCCGGATGGCCGATCGGCCTGAGAGTCGGTTCTCCGAGCCACCGGACCGCCGGATGGCCCCCAAGGTCAAGGAGCCCGCCGTGTACGCCAGCGTTCACCAGTTCCACAGGTCCCTCCCGCACGAGATCGACGGTTGGGCGAAGGCCCTCGCCTCCAACCTGTACGAGCGACAGCGGCCGGTCGCCGCCTGCACCCTCGCCCAGCTCGCCGGCCTCAGCGGTGCGGTGGTCACGCTGTGGCCCGGGCGTGAGCAGGCCGAGTCCGCTGCCGACCGCCGGGTGTCCGGGCCCGTCACCTGGCAGGACTCGGGCTGCTACGAGGTCGTTGCGATGCAGGACGGCGTCGCTGCCGGGCAATCCCCGTCGTATGCGCAGCTGACGTGGTTCGACGGTCCCCGATCGCCGGCGCAGGTTGCCGCAGATGAGCGGGCCGGTCGTGAGCGGGTCTGGCCGGCGGTGCGTGACGTGCCGGGCCTGATCAGCTCCTGGATCCTGCGCGCGGACGGACTCGGCATGCTGGTGCTCTCCCTGGCCAGCAGCGTCGGAACTCTCGAGGAGGTCCAGCGGGCCATCATGGCCACCGAACTGCTCCCCGGCGAGGACGCGGCGCTGCTGACCGGTCCGGACCGGCAGGACACCCACCGGGTGCTGTTCGCAGATCTGCCGCTGCTCGCGGGGAAGCCGTCATGACGGTCACGGCGGCGCCGGTGTGCCTCGAGCCCGGAGTTTGGACCGTCGTGGACCAACGGACCCGCGCCAGATTCGCGGTCGGTAATCTCGGGGTGAAGCTCGTGCGCGGCTCCATCGCGGTCAGCAGCGGGGTGGTGGAGGTCGGTGCTGACGGGAGCCCGGTGCGAAGCCGCATCGAGCTCGACCTGCGCACGGTCGACACGGGGATGGCCAAGCGGGACACCGACCTGCGCAAGCCGAACCTGCTCGACATCGACGCCCACCCCACGATGACCTTCACCAGCGACGACATCGGGGCGGACGCAGGCGGCTGGACGGCCCGTGGCGAGCTCGCACTTCGCGGGACCTCCTGCTGGCTGGTGCTCCACGGACCGGCCCCGGAGCTCGTCGACGGTCTGCTGTCCGTGGTCGGGACCGCCACGCTCGACCGCTTCGGCGTCGGCATCCGGGCCCCACGCGCGCTGATCGGTCGGGAGGTACGGATCACGGTCGAGGCGTGGCTCCGTCCGGCGGGCGGGCCCTGACCAACGACGAAGGCCCGGACCGACCGGCCCGGGCCAACGCGTGCCGACGACCGGCGGGTCAGACCGGACGCACCGCGTCCGCCTGCGGACCCTTCTGGCCCTGCGTGATCTCGAACTCGACCCGCTGCCCCTCCTCGAGCGAGCGGTAGCCGTCGGACTGGATGGCGGAGTAGTGGACGAAGACGTCCGCGCCCCCACCGTCGACGGCGATGAAGCCGAAGCCCTTCTCGGCGTTGAACCACTTGACTGCACCCTGTGCCATGTTGCCTGTCTCTCTCTTGCGGGGACGGCTCCGCACTCCGCGGGACCGAGTCGTGCCGGCCCCCGCGCGAAGCTGCACCAGAGAGTGCGAATCAGCCGAGCGCCAGGCCCGCGATGTTCACGCGGGCGTGCCCGTGCTGAACTTGCGACCGCCGCGAGCGTACACACGCAGGCGCGGGAGCGACAGCCCCAGATGTGTGGGTGTGAACGCGCCGGCTAGGCGCGGACGACCTTCCCGGCCTTGAGGCAGGAGGTGCACACGCCCAACTTCTTCGGGGTCTTGCCGGACGGGCCGGTCAGCGCGTGGACCGTCTGGATGTTGGGGTTCCAGCGGCGGCGGGTGCGCCGGTGGGAGTGGCTCACGGACATGCCGAAGCCGGGTCCCTTGCCACAGACGTCGCAGATCGCAGCCACGGTCACTCCAAGATGGGGTCGGATCGATGCGGGGGGTGCCCCGGCCCGGAACTCGCGCCGGACGACTCAGGTCACACTAGCAGGGCCGATAGCCTGCGCTGCGAGCCGGAAACCGGTTCCGACGCCGTCTGGAGGTCCCGCCGTGCTGCAGGTCCTCGATGCCGAGGCGGTCCGCCGGTGGTGCGCCGCCGGCCGGGCGGGACTCGCGCAGGCGCGGACCGAGATCGACGATCTCAACGTCTATCCGGTGCCAGACGGCGACACGGGGACCAACCTGCTGCTCACCATGGAGTCGGTCGAGCAGGCCCTCGCCTCCGCCGCCCCCGACATGGCCACCACCGTGCGCGCGATGGCGCACGGCGCCCTGATGGGGGCGCGCGGGAACTCCGGGGTGATCCTGTCCCAGCTGCTGCGCGGACTCGCCGAGGTGCTCGAGACCGCCGAGACAGCCGCCTCCTCCCAGGTCCAACAGGCGCTGACCCGGGCCGCCGAGCTCTGCTACGCCGCGGTCGCCGCTCCGGTGGAGGGGACGCTGCTCACGGTTGCGCGCGAGTGCGCCGAGGCCGCCGCCGGACTCGGGGCCACCGACCTCGCGACGGTCGTCCGCGAGGCCCACGCCGCCGCTGCGCGGTCGCTCGCGCGCACCCCCGAGCTGCTGCCCCAGCTGCGGGCCGCCGGCGTGGTCGACGCGGGCGGGCGCGGTCTGTGCGTCCTGCTGGAGGCGCTCGAGCGGGTCGTCACCGGGGAGTTGATCGCGCCGGGACCGATCATCCCGATGCTCCTGGTGCCGCGCGACCGCTCGGCCCTGACCGCTGCGCGCGAGTCGGGAAGCGCGGACTACGCGTACGAGGTGCAGTTCCTGCTCCGCGACGCGGCCGACGACGCGGTCGGGCAGCTCCAGCGCACCCTGGCCCGGCTCGGCGACTCGCTCGTCGTCGTCGGTGGCGGCGCCGCGTCGCCCGGCCTCTACAACGTGCACGCGCACGTCAACGACGTGGGTGCCGCCGTCGAGGCGGGGATCGAGGCGGGGCGGCCGTTCCGCCTGTGCGTCACCCGTTTCGCCGACCAGATCGCCGAGCAGGAGTCCGCACCGCAGCCGGCGCTCTCCGGGCGGGCGGTCGTGGTCGTCGTGCCAGGTGAGGGGCTGGCGGCGCTGTTCGCGCAGTCCGGGGCGCTGGTGGTCGAGGGCGGTCCGGCGGCCCAGCCCTCGACCGCGGAGCTGCTGGCGGGCGTACACCGCAGCGCCGCCGCCGAGGTGGTGCTGCTCCCGAACGACCCCAACACGGCTGTGGTTGCCCGGGCCGCGGCAGAGCTGGCGCGCAAGGACGGTCACTCGGTCGCGGTCGTCCCGACCCGTTCGGTGCTGCAGGGTCTTTCGGCGCTCGCGGTTGCGGACGAGACCCGGTCCTTCGCCGACGACGTCGCCTCGATGGCCGACGCCGCCGGCTCGACGCGCACCGCGGAGGTCACGACCGCCGTCCGCGAGGCGGCGACCATGGCCGGCATCTGCCGTCCAGGCGACGTGCTCGGACTGCTCGACGGCGACGTCGTGCTGCTCGGCGGGGACGTCGAGGCGGTGGCCCGCGACCTGCTGCACCGGATGCTCACCGGTGGGGGCGAGCTGGTGACGATCGTGACCGGCGCCGACGCGCCCGACGGGCTCGGGAACCAGCTCGCCGCGTGGGTCGAGA
>JBBSKF010000154.1:0-7837 GCA_038256525.1 Mycobacteriales bacterium
GCGACCACGAGCAGCACGGCCAGTCCGGTGACCGCCAGCGCCGCTGCCGCGCCGAGCAGCAGGGAGCTGAGGTCGACGCCCGCTTCGTCCTCGCTCGCGCGGAGCACGGTCGCCAGGTAGGTGTCCTCCACCGGCAGGTTGAAGGTGCCGTTGCGCGAGTCGGGCCACACCACGAAGGTCTTGGCGTCGGTGGAGGCAATCCCGATCGGGGCCCGCAGGTCGTAGGCCGGGTTGAGGGCGAAGCCGGAGTTCTGGTTCATGGTCCGGTCGCTGACCCGGATGTTCTCCCCGAAGGTCTTGCCGCCGTCGGTCGATGACGCCGAGTAGACGTCCCAGCAGGTCTGGTCCTGACGGAAGGTGCCACCGTTGCCGTCACCGTTGAAGAAGGCGTCGGTGCGCATGTCGTACCACGCCAGGTCCACCCGCCCGTTGGGTGCGACGCTGATGCCGGCGATGAACTGGTCGTAGCCCGGGGAGCGGTCGTCGGGGTCGTCGTTGATCTTCAGCCGTTCACTCCACGTGGCGCCGCCGTCGGTGGAGGTCATGGTGAAGATGTCGCGGTTGTCCCGCGGGTTGGGCAGCGGCGACTGGCTCAGCTCGAAGGCCACGTGGATGTCGCCGGTCTCGGCGTTGATGGCCACCTCGGGGACGGTCAGGCATCCCACGCAGACCAGCCCGCCGTCATCGATGACCGACGCCTGCCAGGTCTTGCCGTCGTCGGTGGACTTCGACATCACCAGCCGGGTGCCGGCGCCTGGCTCGTTGGCGCCCGGCGGCGGCTCCGTCGGATTGGGCAGCAGCTGCGGGGCGGCCGGGTTGGCCGACGCGGGCTGGCACTGGGCCGGCTCGCCCAGCGGCTTCGGGAACTCGGGTTGGGTCGGGAGCGTCGGTTGCGTCATCGCACGGGGCCGGGATCGCTCCTTGGTGAAGGCGTAGACGGCGCCGTCCTTGTCGAAGGCGAGGGCCGGCGCATCGGCGCCGGGCAGGTCCGCGAGCGGCAGGCTGGGGTCGATGTTGTCGATCGGCTTGGCGAAGCTGACACCGCCGTCGGTCGAGACCGACACCACGCTGCGCACGGGCGGAGCGGGCGTCAGGGACTCGGCCGCCTCGACGCGGAAGCCGACAGCGACCCTCTTGGGGTCGGTCGGGTGGGTGGCCACGCGGGCGTAGTTGAACCGCTCGGTGGTCTCCACCGTCATGCCGTCGAACAGCGTGAAGTCCCGCTTCTCGGGCTCGGCCACCGTGGTGAAGTCCCAGGTGCCGCCCAGGTTGCGGGTGCGCGCGAGGTAGCCGGTCGTGGGCCCGCGGTTGGTGGCTGTCTCAGCGCCTGTGGACGCGAAGTAGAGCGTGCCGTCCGGACCGAAGGCCGCGTCCATGAAGGCGCCGAACGCCGGGCGGGTGCACGCCTCGAACTCCGGTGGAACCGGGTTGGCGGGCGCTTGGGTCCAGGTGCGTCCGGCATCGCGGCTGACGTGGATCAGGCACGTCGCAATGGTGAAGTCGGCATGAGCGATCACCATGACGTTCGGGTCCTTGGGGGAGATCAGGATCTGGCTGTTGGTGAAGCCGCGGCCGGGACGCAACTCGGAGGTGACCTGGACCGAGGGGGTCACCACCGGGGCGGTCTGGCTCTGCGCCGTCGCCGTCTGGACGGTCGTCATGGTGGTGACCGCTACCAGCACGGCCACCCCCAGAGCAGCGATCCCACGTCCGGGGAACCCGTGCCGTCTCACCTGGGCGAACCTCCTCTGGCCGCGGCGCCGTCGCCACGAAGCCGCCGATGGTGATCACGCAGCGAACCCAGGGTCAATATGTGTGTTTCGCATCTAATGGGCAGCAGGATGCAGCGCGTACGGTGATCACCGGCGCCGAGCGGGTAGGGGGTCCGTCGTGAGATCGATCTGGAAGGGCGCGATCAGCTTCGGGCTGGTCACGATCCCGGTGAAGCTGTACAGCGCGACCGAGACCAAGGACGTGAGCTTCCATCAGGTCCGGCGCTCGGACGGCAGCCGCATCAAGTACAAGCGCGTCGCTGCCGTCGACGGCGAGGAGGTCGCCTACGGCGACATCGCCAAGGGCTTCGAGCTGTCCAACGGCGAGACCGTCGTGCTCACCGACGAGGACTTCAAGGACCTGCCCCTGACGACGAGCCGCACCATCGACGTGCTGCAGTTCGTCCCGCTCGAGCAGCTCGACCCGATCTTCTTCGAGAAGAGCTACTACCTCGAGCCGGACAAGGCCGGGATCAAGCCGTACGTCCTGCTGCGTGACGCGCTGGAGCAGTCGGGGCGGGTCGCCGTGGTCAAGGTGGCGCTGCGCAACCGGGAGTCGCTCGCGGCGCTGCGGGTGCGCGACGGCGTGTTCGTGCTCGAGACGATGCTGTGGCCGGACGAGGTGCGCGTCCCTGACTTCGGCTTTCTCGAGGAGGACGTCGAGGTGCGCGCCCAGGAGCTCGCGATGGCCGGCAGTCTCATCGAGACGCTCACCGGCGCCTTCGATGCCAGTCAGTACAAGGACAGCTACCGCGAAGCGCTCGAGGCGGTCATCGAGGCGAAGGTGGAAGGCCGCGAGGTGGTGCAGCCCGCCGATTCGCAACCGACGGCGGGCACGGTCGTCGACCTGATGGCCGCGCTGCGGGCCAGCGTCGAGGCGGCCAAGCAGAAGCGTCCGGCCGCAGCAGAACAGGCTGACGCGGCGGACGCCACGGCGACGGAACCGGCGCCGGCGAGCACGACTCCGGCGAAGAAGGCCGCACCGAAGAAGGTCGGCAAGAGCGAGGCGAGCAAGCCCGCCAAGCGGACGACGCGCAAGTCCGCGTGAGCGGCACGATCGGCATCCGAGCATGACCGGAACGGTGTGCCTTCAGGGAGGCGGGGAGTTCTCTGCCGGCTGTGGCCCGATGGATGCCGCGCTGCTGACCGATGCCCCCGGAAAGGTCGTCGTGTCGGCGCTCGCCGGTGCGCAGGGCCTGGAGTATCGGACGGCGAATGCCAACGGGGTCCGGCACTTCGAGTTCCTCGGCGCCCGGTCCGTGCTCGCCGCACCGGATGTCCGCGAGGACCCTGAGGGGGCGCTGGCTGCGCTGCGCTCCGCGAGCCTGCTCGTGCTGCCGGGCGGTTCCCCAGCTCGGCTGCTCGAGGCGTTGCAGAGCACCGCTGCGGGTGAGGTGGTGGCGGAGCTGCTTGCCGCGGGCGGTGTCGTCATGGGCGCGAGCGCCGGCGCCATGGTGCTGTGTGCCTGGACGGTCCTGCCGGAACGCGGCATGCGGGTCGTGCCCGGTCTCGCAGTGGTGCCGGATGTGGTCGTCGTGCCGCACTGGAGCGGCGGGCGGAGCGACTGGCTGCGGGCGATCGACCTCGGTGTGCCTGCGGACGTGACGGTCCTGGGCCTGCCGGAGGAGTCAGGTGTGGTCGTGCGAGCAGGGCAGCTTCGCGCCGTCGGACGCCTCGCCACGCACGTGATTCGGGAGGGCCGTGACCTACCGGTCGGGCAGCCCCTCCAGCCAGTGGGTACCACGTTCGCAGGACCGACCTCGGCCTAGGGTGGCGACAGTGGAATGCTCCGTACGCCCCGCCCGGACCGACGCAGGAGTGGAAGGACAGCACAGGTGAACCCAGAGAACCCAGCGGGGCAGGCCCGACCGACCGGCGGTGGTGCGATGTCCGAGCGGATGCAGGCGCTGCTGTCCAGAGCGGCCGAGGAGCAGCTCAACGAGCAGCGCCAGGTCTCGGTGGTGCTCGGTGACCTCCGCCAGCTGCTCACCGGTCTCAACGATCGGGTCGACGCCCTTGCGCTCCGTCTCGACGAGCAGGTCGACTCGATGCCGACAGCGTTTCCGGACAGCCTGTCGGCACTGCAGCGGGAGGTCTCCGTTCTGGATGACCGGCTCGAGGTCGCTGCGCAGCGGCCGGTGCTCACCGAACAGACGCTGCTGGCGGGTCTGTCGCCGGTGTTCAGCCGGCTTGACGCGCTCGACGAGCGGCTCAGCGGCCTGTCCGACACGGCCGAGCGGCTGCCCGGTGTGGCGACGACGCTCACCGACGTCGCGGCCCGCGTCGATGCCCTGTCCGGCCTGCGTGACGAGGTAGCCGGCCTGCGTGCCGGTGTGTCGGCGCTGCGGGAGGACCAGGGCGTCCCGACCCTCGTGTCGAGCGTCGCCGCCATGCGCGGCACGGTCGAGGAGCTCGGCGGCCTGGTCGCGAAGATCGATGTGCCGACCGGGGACGACGTTGCCGCAGCGGTCGGCCAGCAGGTCACCGACCGCCTCGTCGACGAGCTGGCCCCCCGGATCGCGGATCTGGTGATGCACAAGATGGCCTCGACGCTGGTCGATCAGGTGTCGAGCGGTGTGAGTGCGAGTGTGCAGAGCTCCCTGGCCGAGGAGGTCCGGACGGTCAGCGCCGACAGTGAGCGTCGGATCAGCGCCCATGTCGATGACGCTGTCCTCGCCCTGGCCGAGGCCCTCCTGCGCCGTCGGCGCACCGGCCGGGGGTTCGCACCCCCGACCCCGGACCCGTCAGAGCCGGGTCTCGACGCGGACTCGCCGACGCTGCCTGCCGAGCCGGACCCGGTTGCCGGTGCCGATATCCCCGGTGACGTCGAGCCACCTGCTGATGTCCGGCCGCCTGCGTACTCCCCGCCGCCTGCCGAGCCGGGCCTTGAGGCGGGTCACGGGCCGGCCGCAGTCGGCGCAGCCACATCGGTCCCGGCAGCGCAGGATGCGCCTGACGACCGCGACGCGTTCGCCGCGCGCTTTCAGCGGCCCCCGCGCGCGTCGCAGAACGAGCCTGACCTTCCCGAGATCGAGCCGGCCGAGCCTGACCGTCCGCAGGAGCCGTACGAAGACGGACCGGCCCTGCAGAACCCGCAGGCAGGTGCTGTGGTGCTGGACCCCTCGCTCCCCCCGGTGGCGCGGCTCCGCATGCTTGCGACCGGAAGCGAGCCCGCCGGGACGTCACAGCGTGATCAGCCGGACAGCGAGCGGAAAGGGCTGTTCGAGTGGGAACCTCAGCCCCCGGCTTCAGGCGGGTCGCCCGCACCTACGACGACGACAGAGGCGTACGACAGGCCGCCCGAAGCCGAGGGCGAGGCTGCGGACTACTGGGACGACGCCGACGGCGACGATGGTCCGCGCCGCCGCCCGTGGTGGCGCCCGGGCGGCTGAGGACGACGTGCGACCCGCCGTGCGCCCCCCGGGGGTGCAGGGGGATGCACGACAGGTGAACCGCACTGACTACTTGAAGACGTCCTTGACCTTCTCGCCGGCCTGCTTGATGTTCCCGGCGGCCTGGTCCTTGTTGCCCTCGGCTTCGAGCGACTCGTCGCCGGTTGCCTTGCCGACGTGCTCCTTTCCGTGACCGGACAGCTCCTGACCCTTGTTCTTCATCTTGTCAATGGCGCTCACGGTGAGGCCTCCTTTCGACAGCGACCTCCTGCCCCCCGGCTCGTCATTGCACACCCCCCGCGCCGGGAATCCCCGGCCCGCCGGCCTGCTTGCAACCCGTATATCCCAGAACCGACGAAGGAGTTGCTGTGTCGCTGCCGCCACTGGTCGAACCGGCCGCCGAGCTGACCCGCGAAGAGGTCATGCGCTACAGCCGCCACCTGATCATCCCGGACGTCGCGATGGACGGCCAGAAGCGGCTGAAGAACGCCAAGGTGCTGGCCGTCGGCGCCGGCGGACTCGGCAGCCCGACCTTGATGTACCTCGCGGCGGCGGGCGTCGGCACCCTCGGCATCGTCGACTTCGACGTCGTCGACGAGAGCAACCTGCAACGGCAGGTGATCCACGGCCAGAGCGACATCGGCCGGCCGAAGGCTGAAAGCGCTCAGGCCTCCGTGCAGGAGATCAACCCGCTGATCGAGGTCGTGCTCCACCAGGAACGGCTGGACAGCTCCAACGTGATGGAGATCTTCGCGCAGTACGACCTGATCGTCGACGGCACGGACAACTTCGCGACGCGCTACATGGTCAACGACGCCGCGTTCTTCCTCGCCAAGCCCTACGTCTGGGGCTCGATCTACCGCTTCGACGGCCAGGCGTCGGTGTTCTGGCCGACAGCTCCGGGCGGGCAGGCGCCCTGCTACCGCTGCCTCTACCCGGAGCCGCCGCCCCCGGGCATGGTGCCGTCCTGCGCCGAGGGTGGGGTGCTTGGCATCCTGTGCGCGTCGATCGGCGCCATCCAGACGACGGAGGCGATCAAGCTGCTGACCGGCATCGGTGAGCCGCTCGTCGGGTCGCTGATGGTCTACGACGCCCTCGACATGGAATACCGAAAGATCCGGGTGCGCAAGGATCCCGAGTGCCCGTTGTGCGGGAAGAACCCGACGATCTCCGGACTGATCGACTACGACGCCTTCTGCGGCGTCGTGTCGACCGAGGCGCAGGAGGCGGCTGCCGGCAGCACCATCCTCGCCACCGAGCTCAAGGCGAAGATGGACGCCGGTGAGGACTTCCTGCTGGTCGACGTCCGCGAGCCGGCCGAGTTCGAGATCGTACGGATCCCGGGCGCGGTCCTGATCCCCAAGGGCGAGATCCTGTCCGGCGCGGCTCTGGCCTCGCTGCCGCAGGACAAGCAGATCGTCCTGCACTGCAAGAGCGGCGTGCGTTCCGCGGAGGCGCTCGCGGCGCTCAAGGCGGCCGGGCTGACCAACAGCGTGCACGTGCAGGGTGGCGTGCTCGCCTGGGCCGCCCAGGTCGACAGGAGCCTGCCGACCTACTGAGCCCCGTCCCTACGCCCTTCCCTGATCAACTGGCGCCGTGAGCCGCTTTTCAGGCCAGTTTCTCGCCAGATGATCAGGGAGACAGGCTGATCACGTCTGCCGACGACGTCCGAGGGTGTAGCGGACGTCCTGGCGCAGGCTCAGGGCGCCGTCGGCGTTGCGGGAGTCCTCGAGCAGGGACACGGCCCGCTGGCGCAGATCCTCGCGCTGTCCTGGGGGTACGGCCTCCCACATGGCGCGCTGCCCGTGCGACCAGGAGAAGTCGTGCCACTGCTCGGCGTCGACGAAGCGTGCCTGGACCGCCAGGTGTGTGTTGCGGACGTCGACGAACCCGGCCGCCTCGAGCAGTGCCTGCATGCCCCCGTCGGACGCGAACGGCCCGCGCCGGCCACTGCGGCGAGCATCCAGCATCCCGGGCGGGAGATACGGCGTGAACAGCTCGTCGATGGCGACCCACGCCTCGTCCTGCGGACCGAAGGTCGCCACCCCGAGCCGCCCGCCGGGCACCAGCAGTTCGAGCCACGCCCGCAGCGCTGCAGCGGGGTCGGGCAGGAAGAACAGCACCAGGCAGGAGGCGACGACGTCGTAGGACGACGCGGCCAGTCCCGGAGCCGACGCATCGGCCACGCGCACCTCGACGTGCGGCATCCCCTGGGCGTCGGCCGCCGTCGCGGCGACCATCCGCGGTGCCAGGTCGATCCCGAGCACCTGTCCGCTCGGCCCGACCGCCTGCGCCAGGCGCAGCAGCGCAGCGCCTCGGCCGCAGCCGACGTCCAGCACCCGCTCACCCGGCTGGGCGGCCAGCTCGGCGACGAGCCCGGCGGCGATGGGGCCGAACCACTCGACCCCGACCGCGTCGTAGGTGTCCGCGGCCCGGTCGAACACCCCGGCAATTCCAGTGGTCGGTGTCGTCATGAGGCGATGGTGGCACGAGCTCGGCGCACCAGCGCCCGAGGCTCAGATCCGGAGCAGGTCGGCGGGGACGACCGTGACGGGGAACGGCCGCTCGACGGTCACGGGTGCCTCGCCTGCTGCGTAGACGATCTCGACATAGTCGTCACCGACCAGCTCGAGCACCCGCAGGGACGGCACGTCGACGTCGAGCAGCCAGTAC
>JBBSKF010000155.1:0-7828 GCA_038256525.1 Mycobacteriales bacterium
GTCCGCTCCGTACGCGCGTCACGCAGACCGTCCGGACCGGCGGCGGCTGCCGGCCCGGTCGGCGCCAGGACGATCGTGGTGGCCAACGTGGCGAGGGCGGTGCTCACCAGCACGGCCCGCTCACATCGTCTGGGCTGCGGCATGCGGAGGCCTCCGGTGCGAGTTGTCGACGCCGACGCGATCGCGGAGCGCGGCCGGAGCAAACCGCCGGCAGACGGCGCGGAGGGGTACCGCTCGTGAACGGCGGGTTGCGGCCGGCGAAACGTCTGGGGTGGGCTCAGCCCTCGGCCGCGCGCCACGAGCTCAGCAACTCGGCCTGGAGTCCGAACATCTGGGCCCGCTCCTCGTCCTCGCCGTGGTCGTAGCCCAGCAGGTGCAGGACGCCGTGGGTGCACAGCAGATGCAGCTCGGCCTCGGTGCCGTGACCGGCGTCGATAGCCTGCCGCTCGGCGACCTCCGGGCAGAGCACGACGTCGCCGAGCACCGCCGGCGCGGCGTCCTCCGGCTCGCCGGCGCCGGCCCCGCGACCATGGCCGACGCCTCGGGACCCGCGTAGGTCTAGCTCATCCATCGGGAAGGCGAGCACGTCGGTCGGGCCGGGCTCGTCCATCCAGCGCACGTGCAGCCGCTCCATCTGCTCGAGGTCCACGAGCAGCAGCGACAGCTCGGCCAGCGGCGAGACCCCCATGCGGTCCAGGACGTGTCGCGCCACGCGGACCAGCGCCGGCTCGTCCACCTCGATGCCGCTCTCGTTCGCGACCTCGATGCTCACGGGGACCGGCGCCGGGCGGTCGGGCGCTGGGAGACCTGCGGCGCGCGGGCGCTGCCGAGCTCGGCGTCATAACGCGCGTAGGCGTCGACGATCCGGCCGACCAGCTTGTGGCGCACGACGTCGACGCTGGTCAGCGTCGAGAAGTGCACATCCTCGATACCGTCGAGGATGTCGCGCACGACTCGCAGCCCGCTGGTCGTCCCCGAAGGAAGGTCGACCTGCGTGACGTCACCGGTGACGACGATGCGACTGCCGAACCCGAGTCGGGTAAGGAACATCTTCATCTGCTCGGCTGAGGTGTTCTGTGCCTCGTCGAGGATGATGAACGCATCGTTGAGCGTGTTGTGCGTGACCAGGAAGTCCTCTGTCACGTAGAGCGAGTCATCAGCAGCGACGGCGATGCAGACGCACTCAGTCCGGCCTGCCGGCTCGATGCTGTCGATGTACCGCATGGGCCGACCGCCCCCGGTCGCTGAATAGATCTTCCTCTTGCGCGCGAGCCGGAACGGCTGCGTTCCAGCGGGAAGGCGGATGTCAATGACGTGCGAGTCGTCGCGGTGAAAGACGGGAAGGTCCGCGGTGCCGCCGGGCGGGCGTCCTTCGGCCGAGCGGGTCCTGTCATAGGCGACACCGCCGAGGGACCGGACAAGGAAGAGCACATCGTCGCGCAGACGATCCGAGCAGGTCGTGAACTGCACGCGGCATGTACGCCCGGCCTGTCTTACCGGTCTTCCATGGGTGTCGAGCAGCCCTTGGAGGACCGCCAAGCGCACCGCCGAGCTGTTGAACAGGTAGTCGCCCGGAACGAATTTTGTCGTCGATCGGGTGCCCGCCAGTCCGAGACCGCGAAGGGCCGTAGTCACCGGGTTGGCGATCCGGAGCCCGCCGCGACTCCCGCTGATGTGGCGCAGCACGTAACCGATATCGTTCTTGCGCCGTAGCTCGATTCCCGGCAGGGCCAGTTCGAGAGCGTTCGCCAGCTCTGGGTCAGCCGTCGTGAATTCAGGGGTGGTTCTCGCCGTGATGCAGCCGTCGCCCAGAAGCAGACCCAGGGCGTAGGGATCGAGCGGCACATCCCGCGGCTCAAATTCCACCGGCGCGACAAGGGGCAACTCGAATCGGCGGTAGTGCGCCCGACGCAGGTCCCCAGCCATCTCGCGGGTCTCGAGAACACGCCCGACCTTGCCGTGCCGACGGTCATCCCTGGTCGTCACAAACCACAGGTGTTCAGCACACGCCAGCGCGGACGCCCCGTCCTGCGCTGCGACACGATAGACGTCCTTGCTTCCCTGCGGGTAGACCCCGAGGACAGGCGTCGGCCGACCGTCGGACCCGACCACGAGATCACCAACCCGCAAGGCTCCTATCGCCCGGAAGCCCGTGGGAGTCAGGACCGGTGTATCGACCGGTTGCGCCCTGCCCCGCATGTACGCCAGGGGCGCCACCTCGATGGTGCCGGCGGCCATGAGGCGGGGGATCGACTCGGGGTCCAGCATGTCGTGCAAGGCGTCGTACAGCGGTCGAAGGTAGGGGTCGATCTTGTCGTAGAGCGTGCCGGGCAGGAATCCCAGCCGCTCACCCGCCTCGACCGCCGGCCGGGTCAGGATGATGCGGTTGACCTGCTTGGCCTGCAGGGCTTGTACGGCTTTCGCCATCGCGAGGTAGGTCTTGCCGGTGCCGGCCGGGCCGATCCCGAACACGATCGTGTGCTTGTCGATCGCCTCGACGTAGCGCTTCTGGTTGAGCGTCTTCGGCCGGATCGTCCGACCACGTCCGGACAGGATCGACAGGGTCAGCACCTCCGCCGGCGCCGAGCCGTCGGCCTGTCGCAGCAGGGCGAGGCTGCGTTCCACCGCATCGGCGGTCAACAGCTCCCCCGTCGCGAGCAGCGCGAGCAGCTGCTCGAAAAGCAGCACCCCCAGGGCATTGTCGCGTGCCGTACCGGTCAGGGTGATCTCGTTGCCACGGACGTGGACGTCACTGGTCAGGACCCGCTCGACCGTGCGAAGCACCTCGTCCCGGCTGCCCAGCAGCGCCACCATCGACTGCTCCGGCGGAACGATGATCTTGCTGATGACGTGCTCTACCGATGCGGAGGTGCGTGGGGTCCGGGGCATGAGGTCGGCGGTCGCCTGCTTCCTGGGGAAGACGCTGTGACCGCTGGATTCTACCCGCGCGCGGCAGATCAGCCGAGCGGCCCGAGTGGCCTGCCGCCGAGCACGTGCACGTGCGCGTGCGAGACGGTCTGACCGGCGTCCTCGCCCGTGTTGGTCAGCAGGCGGTAGCCGCCGGTCAGCGCCTGTCGATCAGCCACCGTCACCGCCGATGTCATGAGCTCGGCCAGCAGCGTCGGGTCAGCAGCCGCCACCGCGGCGACATCGGGGTGATGCTCGCGCGGGATGACCAGCACATGCATCGGCGCCTGCGGCGAGGCGTCGAGGAAGGCAAGCGTGCGCTCGGTCTCGTGCACCACCGTTGCCGGGATCTGCGCGGTGGCGATGCCACAGAACACGCAGCCGCTCATGACCGGTCGCGGGTGAGCACGAGGCCGGCGACGCCCCCGGCGCCGAGCAGGATCGCCAGCCCCATCGCCACGAGCACGAGCAGCTCGCGCCCGGAGCGGCCGGCTGCGCCTGCGGCCTCCATCACCGGCGGGGCGGTCGGCTCCGTCGCGGCCGTCGGCGTCGCAGCCACGGCTGGCTGCGACACCACCGGCGCCAGCGGTGACGGGCTGGACAGGGCCGGGAAGAAGGTGGCGAAGCCCGGGGACGACGGCTGCGGCGACGGGGAGGGGCTGGTCGGTGCCGCAGATGTCACGGTGGCGGGGCTCGGCTCGGCCGACTGCACCGATGGCGGCGGTTCCGGGGCCCGGCTCGGACCGGGTAGCAGACTCGGCAGCAGGCGCGGCGGAGGGCTCGGCGAAGCGGACGGGCGGGGGCTCGGCGAGGCGGACGGGGATGCGGACGGGCTCGGGGACGGCGACGTCTGCGCCGTCGCGGTGCCGGCCGGCAGGAGGAAGGCGAGCCACACGGCGACGAGCCACCAGAGAAGAGGCCACCGGACGACCGGCCCGGCACCGACGCCCGGAGCGCAGTCGTGGTCGAGTGCCGGCATCCGGCGATCGTAGGCCGGGACCGGCCTTTTCGGGGGCGGCGTCGAAGACCTCGCGGGCATCACGACCACCTCGCCGTCCGGGCACTCACGACGGCCGCCGCGGCGGCCCCTGCCGTCGACGTCCGCAGGACACTGCCCCCGAGCCGTACCGGCCGGCCACCGGCCTCGGTGAGCTGCGCGAGCTCCCGGTCGGTGATGCCCCCCTCGGGGCCGACGACCAGCAGCACCTCGCCGGCGACCGGCAGGTCCGCCCCGGCCAGCGGATCGCTCGCCTGCTCGTGGAGCACCAGGGTGGTCGTGCCGGTCATCCGGGCCAGCAGGTCCGGGGTGTCCAGCCAGCTGGTGACGACCGGATGCCACGCCCGGCGTGACTGCTTGGCGGCCGCCCGGGCGGTCGAGCGCCAGCGGGCCAGGGCGCGTTCGCCGCGAGGGCCGTCCCAGCGCACGATGCACCGCTCGGCCGACCAGGGCACCACCTCGTCGATGCCGACCTCGGTGGCCAGCTCGACGGCCAGCTCGCCCCGATCGCCCTTGGCAAGAGCCTGCACGAGCACCAGGCGAGGTGCCGGCTCCGGCTCGAGCTGCTGTGACAGGACGCGCAGCTCGACACAGTCCTGACCCAGACCGGCCACCTCGCACCGCGCCCGGGTGCCTCGCCCGTCGGTGAGGTCCACCGCCTCGCCGATACGCACCCGGCGCACCGTCGCGGCGTGCCGGCCCTCGGGCCCGCGAAGGACGAGCAGGTCACCGGAGAGGTCGTCGGAAAGGAACAGCGGCGCTGTCACGTGCTACCGCCGGCGACGGCCGAACAGCCCGCTGCCCTTGCCCGAGACGCCAGGGCGCTCTTCGCCGCGCAGCCGGGCGAGGTCGCGCAGCAGCTCCTCCTGCTTGGTGTCGAGTCTGGTCGGCACCTCGACCTGCAGGTGGACGTGCAGGTCGCCGCGGCCGGTCGCCTGCAGATGCGGCACGCCGCGGGCCCGCAGCGTCAGGACGGCCGCCGGCTGCGTGCCGGGTGCGATGTCGAGCTCCTCATCGCCGTCGAGCGTCGCCAACGGGACGCAGGTGCCGAGCGCGGCGGCGGTCATCGGCAGCGTCACCGTGCAGTGCAGGTCGTCGCCGTCGCGCGTGAACACCGGATGCGGCCGCTCGAGAACCTCCACGTAGACGTCACCGGGCGGGCCCCCGCCCGGCCCGACCTCACCCTGGCCGGACAGGCGCAACCGCAGGCCGGGCTCCATGCCGGCGGGCACCTTGACCCTGAGCGTCCGACGCGCACGCACCCTGCCGTCACCCTTGCACTCACCGCACGGCTGCTCGATCACCTGCCCGAGTCCGGCGCAGCGCGGACAGGCACGCGTCGTCATCACCTGGCCGAGGAAGGACCGCTGAACGGACTGCACCTCGCCTCGCCCGTGGCAGGTGTCGCACGTCGACGGGTGGGTGCCGGGGGCCGAGCCCTCACCGGTGCAGGTCGAGCAGACGACGGCCGTCTCCACGGTCAGCTCACGTTCAACCCCGAAGACCGTCTCGGCCAGGTCGCACTCGATGCGCAGCAGCGCGTCCGCGCCCTGGCGCACCCGGCTGCGCGTCCCACGGGTGGTGCCACCCCCGAAGAAGGCGTCCATGATGTCGCCGAGGCCGCCGAACCCTTGCGGGAAGGGGTTTCCGGCGCTGCCCTGCCCGCTCGACAGCGGGTCCCCGCCGAGGTCGACGACCTGCCGCTTCTGCGGATCGCTCAGCACCTCGTAGGCGGCGGTGACGGTCTTGAAGCGCTCCTGCGCGGCGGGGTCCGGGTTGACGTCGGGGTGCAGCTGGCGGGCGAGCTTGCGATAGGCCTTCTTCAGCTCGTCGTCGGTGGCGTCCGTGCCGACGCCGAGGGCGCCGTAGTAGTCGGCCACTCAGGCCCCCGCCAACAGCTCGCCGACGTAACGGGCGACGGCGCGGACCGAGCCCATGTTCCCGGCGTAGTCCATCCGGGTCGGTCCGACGACGCCGAGACCGCCGTACGGGCTGCCGTCCGGGCCGTACCCCATCGTCACCACCGAGGTGGACCGCAGTCCTTCCACGTTGTTCTCCTCACCGATCTTGACGTGCACGGCGCTCGGATCGTTCACCTCGCCGAGCAGCTTGAGCAGGACCACCTGCTCCTCCAGTGCCTCGAGCACAGGCCGCAGGGTCTGCGGGAAGTCTGTGAGGTGGCGGGTGAGGTGAGCCGTGCCGCCGAGCACGATGCGCTCTTCTGGCTGGTCGACCAGCGTCTCGAGCACCACGGTCATGACGCTCGTCAGCACCGGCCGGATGGCCGTCGGCGCGGAGTCCGGCAGGTCGGCGAGCGCCGCCGGTGCGTCCACCAGCCGCGCGCCGTGCAGGCGACTGCCGAAGGCGGACCGCAGCGCCGCCACGTCGTCGTCGCTGAGCGTCGCCGGGAGCTCGAGCACGCGCTGCTCGACCCGACCGGTGTCGGTGATCAGCACCAGCAGCAGGCGGTTCGGGGCCAGGTGGACGATCTCGAGGTGGCGCACCGAGCTGCGCGACAGGCTGGGGTACTGCACGACCGCCACCTGACGGGTCAGCTGGGACAGCAGGCGTACGGATCGGCGGACGACGTCGTCGAGGTCGACTGCCCCTTCGAGGAACGACTGGATCGCGCGCTTCTCGGCCGGCGACAGCGGCTTGACGCTCGACAGCTTGTCGACGAACAACCGGTAGCCCTTGTCGGTCGGGATGCGGCCGGCGCTCGTGTGCGGGTGGGTGATGAAGCCCTCGTCCTCGAGCGCCGCCATGTCGTTGCGCACGGTGGCCGGGCTCACGCCGAGCCCGTGCCGTTGCGCCAGCGCCTTGGATCCCACCGGCTCGGTGGTCGACACGAAGTCCTCGACGATGGCGCGCAGCACCTCGAGCTTGCGGTCGTCGAGCACTGCGTCACCTCCTGCTGGCACTCCGGTCAGACGAGTGCCAAGTGTACGGGCGAGCTTCAAGCTCGGCCGTCACCTGGCTGTCGCCTTGGCTGACGGTGTACTCATCACCCGGCTGACGTACTACGGTACGCCCTACCGAGGTAGGATCAGGTTGTGAAGGTTGACAAGATGAGCGTCTCGTTCGACCCGGCGCTCGGCGACGCCATTCGGGCCGCTGCCGCGCAGCACGGCCAGCCCCTGTCCTCCTGGCTCGCCGAGGCCGCCGCCAGCAAGCTCCGTGCCGAAGCCCTCACCGCCTACCTCGACGCCTGGGAAGCCGAACACGGCGCGCTGACTGCCGAGGAGCTCGCCGCCGCAGAACGCGAGCTCAGGCTGCCGAGCGCCAGCTCGGGCTCCAGCGCCGCGTGAACGCGCTCATTCTCGACGCAGGCGCGCTCATCGCGATCGACCGCGACGACAGGGCCATCGCCGCACGGTTACGAGTCGCGTCCCGGAACGGACTCGAGCTGCGCACGAACGCCATGGTCGTCTCCCAGGTCTGGCGAGACACCCGCGGACGGCAGGCGAAGCTGGCCAAGCTCCTGCACGCCGTGGACGTCCGCGCCATCGGCCAGGCCGCTGGCCGTGACGCAGGCGAACTTATCGGTAAGGCAGGCACTTGCGACCCCATCGACGCGACCGTGATCCTGCTTGCCGACCACGGTGACCGGATCCTGACCAGTGATCCCGACGACCTGCAGCACCTCGCAGCAACAGCAGGAACCAAGGCGATCATCATCAGCTGCTGAGAGTTCCCCCGCCCGCTGCAGCAGCGTCCTCATCGAGGGCGGCACTGCTCGCGGGTGGGTGTTGCATGACAGCGGAACATTCTCGAAAAGTTGCGCTGTGGTGCAACACCCCCAGAGTCGGGTATCCGCTGTGGCACGACACGCCCGTCGACGGCGCGACTGGCCTACCGTGCGAGTTGCAGCGCAAGCTCGCGCGACTGCGCCAGGTAGCCGCCGCCGAACAGCACGGCGTGCAC
>JBBSKF010000156.1:0-7691 GCA_038256525.1 Mycobacteriales bacterium
AACCAGCGCCTGCACCCGGGCGTCGATGTCGTCGCGGATGCGCCGCACGACCTCGAGCGGCTGACCGGCGGGATCGTCGAGCTGCCAGTCCAGGTAGCGCTTGCCGGGAAAGACGGGGCACGCGTCGCCGCAGCCCATCGTGATGACGACGTCGCTGGCCTGGACCGCCTCGGTGGTCAGGGGCTTGGGGTAGGCCTTGCTCAGGTCGAGCCCGATCTCGGCCATCACGGTGGCGGCGACCGGGTTCACGTCCGAGGTCGGTGCACTGCCGGCAGACCGGACCAGCACCCGCCCGCCGGAGCGGTGCTCGAGCAGCGCCGCGGCCATCTGCGAGCGCCCGGCGTTGTGCACGCAGACGAACAGCACCTCGGGTCGCTCCTTCTCGATCCTTCCTTCGACAGCTGCGGTCGCACACAACCGGTCGGCCGCGAAGTGCTGGGTCAGGACCGGCAGGTAGGTGTCGATGGCTGCGGACGCCGCGAGTTGCTCATAGCTGTCGACGACGAGCCGGGTGACAGTCTCCGGGGCGAAGGTGCCGGAGAACCGCTCGGTGAGCCGGTCGACGACCGGCCGAAGCCGCTGCGGGACGTCCTCGGGCGCGGTGGAGTCGTACGCGGTCATGATCTCTCCTCGGGGAACAGGCGCCGGCGGGCGGCGAGGGCGACGTAGACGAGGGCGACCAGGACGGGCACCTCGATGAGCGGTCCGACGACTCCGGCCAGCGCCTGGCCCGAGGTGACACCGAAGACGCCGATGGCGACGGCGATCGCGAGCTCGAAGTTGTTGCCTGCGGCGGTGAAGGCAAGCGTGGCGGTACGGGGGTAGCCGAGCCCGAGCGAGCGACCGAGCAGGAAGGAGCCGCCGAACATGAGAAAGAAGTAGGCGAGCAGCGGCAATGCGATCCGCGCGACATCGCCCGGGCGTGAGGTGATCTGGTCCCCCTGTAGGGCGAACAGGACCACGATGGTGAACAGCAGGCCGTAGAGGGCGAACGGCCCGAGGCGGGGCAGCAGCACCGACTCGTACCACTCCCGACCGCGGGCCCGCTCGCCGAGTCGTCGGGTGAGATAGCCGGCGAGCAGCGGCACGCCGAGGAACAGCAGCACCGAGCGGGCAATGTCCCACACCGAGACGCTCAGAGCGTCCTGCGGGAGGCCGAGCAGGCCGGGCAGCAACTCGAGGTAGAAGTAGCCGAGCCCCGCGAACGCCACGATCTGGAACAGGGAGTTCACAGCGACAAGGACGGCGCCGGCCTCTCGGTCGCCGCCGGACAGGTCGTTCCAGATGAGCACCATCGCGATGCAGCGGGCGAGACCGACGATGATCAGACCGGTGCGGTACTCCGGCAGGTCCGGCAGCAGCAACCAGGCCAGGGTGAACATCAGCGCCGGACCGACGAGCCAGTTGAGGACCAGTGAGCTGACGAGCAGGCGCCGGTCCGAGGTCACGGCACCGAGCTCGCCGTAGCGGACCTTGGCGAGGACGGGATACATCATCAGCAGCAGTCCGAGGGCGATCGGCAGGCTGACCGAGCCGATCTGCACGGTGTCGAGTGCCTCGCCGAGCCCTTCGACGCCGCGCCCGAGGGCCAGGCCGCCGGCCATCGCCGCGATGATCCACACCGGCAGGAAGCGGTCGAGCAGGGACAGCCGGGCGAGCACGGGCGCGTCCCCGCCCGCAACGGGACGCTCCGCGACGACGTCGCTCACGGGCACGGCCGCCGCCGGTCGAGCGCGGTCTCGGCGCCGCGACTGAGCGCGTCCAGCTGGCCGCCCAGGCGGGCGAGTGCGGCAGGCACCAGGCGGTAGTAGGTGAAGCGCCCGTGCGGCTCGGCGAGCACGAGGCCCGCGTGGCGTAGCGCCCGCAGGTGATTGCTGACGTTGGACTGAGTGGCTCCCACCAGCTCGACCAGGTGGCAGGTGCACAGCTGTTCGACAGCCAGGTGCTCGATGATGCGGGCTCGCACCGGGTCGGCGAGCAGCCGGAGGGCCACGACATCGATCGTCGCATCAGTGCGTACTGAGATCATGACGCGATGATGCCAGTGAACGTCCAGGTCTGAGGCGAACTGCGGGTGAACGGAACGGAACCCAGGGGTGACAGTCGGCTCGTTCATCTGCTGTTAGGAGAACAGATACCGGTTCGTGATCGAAAACAGAGCATTCGTTCACCCTGCGTTCATCAAGCGCTTGGCTTCAGGTCGCACAGTCTGCCTAGCGTTGCCTGCCGACGCATCCCTGTCGTTGACGACGAAAGAGGACTTCCTGTGCACACCCTGACCAAGCGCAGCCGCCTGGTGACGGCCGCTGTCGGCTGCTCCATCGCGCTCGCCGCCTGTGGCGGCGGCGACAGTGACACCGCAAGTCCAGGAGCGAATGGCAGCCCGGGTGCCGCCAAGCTCAGCGGCACCATCCAGATCGACGGTTCCAGCACCGTCGCTCCGCTGTCAGAGGCGGCAGCGGAGCTCTTCCAGGAGGAGAACTCTGACGTCCGCGTCGTGGTCGGTACGTCCGGCACCGGCGGCGGCTTCAAGAAGTTCTGTGCCGGTGAGACCGACATCTCCGACGCCTCGCGGCCGATCAAGGACGAGGAGGCCGCCGAGTGCGCCAAGAACAACGTGAAGTTCGAGCAGATCACGGTCGCGAACGACGGACTGGCGGTGGTGGTCAACAAGGACAACGACTGGGCGGACTGCCTGACCGTCGAGCAACTGGCCAAGATGTGGGGCCCGGACAGCACGGCCAAGAGCTGGAAGGACATTGACCCGTCCTTCCCGGACGAGTCGCTGAAGCTGTTCGGTCCGGGGACCGACTCGGGCACCTTCGACTACTTCACCGGCGAGATCAACGGCGAGGAGGGGGCCAGCCGCACGGACTACCAGCCGTCCGAGGACGACAACTTCATCGTCCAGGGCATCCAGGGCAGCAAGGGCGGCACCGGCTACTTCGGTCTGTCCTACGTCGAGGAGAACCCCGACGCGGTGAAGGCGGTCAAGGTCGACGGCGGCAAGGGGTGTGTGGAGCCGAGCACGGAGACCGTGCTGGACGGCAGCTACACCCCGCTGGGACGTGGGTTGTTCATCTACGCCAAGGACGCCATCGTCGCCCGTCCGGAGGGTCTCGCGTTCCTGAAGTTCTACATCGAGAACAGCGACGAGATCGCCGAGCAGGCGTTGTTCGTCCCGATGTCGGACAAGCAGAAGAAGGAGAGCACGGACAAGATTGACTCGCTGTCCTGAGGTCGGCCGCCGGGCACCCGCCATCGCCGACGTGCGAGGCTGGGTGCCCGGGTCAGCCGCCCAGGTCGATAAGCGACGATCTTCTCCTCAGGACAGCCGTTCGGACCGGCTTTCCGTTGCTACGAACGTGGGGACCCCTGCCGTGACCACCCTCCCGCTGTCCAGTGGACGCCAGCCGGGACCCAGCACGGCCGAGTTGGCGCGCTCCATCCGCCGCAGCTCCCCCCGCTACGGGGAGAGGGTGGTGGAGACGCTGCTCCTGCTCGCCGCGTTCCTGTCTGTGCTCACCACCATCGGCATCGTGCTCTCGCTCGCCGCCGGCACCAGGGACTTCTTCGCCGAGATCCCCGTGCTCGACTTCCTCACCGGCACCGTGTGGACCCCGCTGTTCGCGAACGGCGCGTTCGGTGTCCTGCCCATCCTGTCCGCGACCTTGCTCATCACCGCCATCGCCATGGCCGTGGCCGCCCCGCTGGGGCTCGGGGCCGCGCTCTACCTCTCGGAGTACGCCGGCAGCCGCTCGCGCAAGATCTTCAAGCCGGTGCTCGAGGTCCTGGCCGGCGTTCCGACTGTCGTCTTCGGCTTCTTCGCCATCAGCTTCGTCACGCCGAACGTGCTGCGGCCGCTGCTCGGTGAGGGCAACCTCGGCATCTTCAACGCCTTGTCCGCAGGACTGGTCATCGGGGTGCTGATCATCCCGATCGTCGCCTCCCTGTCCGAGGACGCCCTGTCGTCCGTGCCGCAGGCGATGCGCGACGGCGCGCTGGCACTTGGCGCCACCCGCACCAAGGTCGCCCGCAAGGTGGTGCTGCCGGCTGCGCTGTCCGGTGTCGTGGCGTCCTTCGTGCTCGCCCTGTCCCGCGGCATCGGCGAGACGATGGTGGCGGTCATCGCCGCCGGCTCGATCGCTCAGCTGACCGCAGATCCCCGAGAACCGATGCAGACCATGACGGCCTTCATCGCCCAGGCCGCCTCCGGGGACCAACCGACCGGGTCCATCGGCTACAACACGCTGTTCGCCGTCGGCTCGTTGCTGTTCGTGCTGACGCTGCTCGTGAACGTCATCAGCATCCGCCTGGTGCGGCGCTTCCGGGAGGTCTACGAATGACGGCCCAGACCGGGTTGCAGCCCGCCGCCCCCACCGCCACCGCCCGGCTCGGTCGAGCTCGCGGTGCCGAGCGGCTGAGTGGCAAGCTCTTCGAGGGCTTCCTGCTCGGCTGCCTCGCTTTCGGCGTCCTCGTCCTGTCCGTCCTGATCTACGACGTCGTCAGTGATGGCGCTGCGCGATTCAACCTCGATCTGATCCGCGACATGCCCTCCGGTCGGGCCGCCTCGGCCGGCATCCAGTCGGCCATGATGGGCACGATCTGGGTGATCACGACGGTGGCTGTGATCACGCTCCCCCTGGGGATCGCCACCGCCGTCTACCTGGAGGAATACGCCGACCGGACCCGCTGGTACAACCGCGCCATCGAGCTGAACATCCAGAACCTCGCTGCGGTCCCTTCAGTGGTCTACGGCATCCTCGGGCTGGCGTTCTTCAACCGTGGGCTGGGCTTTGGGGGCTCGGTGCTGACGATTGCGTTGACGCTGTCGTTGCTCGTGCTGCCCATCGTCATCATCTCCTGCCGCGAGGCCATCCGGGCGATCCCGACGAGCATCCGGGAGGGCTCGCTGGCGCTGGGCGCCACCCGACTGCAGACGGTGCGCCGGCAGATCCTGCCCAACGCCATCGCGGGGACGGCCACCGGGTCGATCCTGGCGCTGTCCCGCGCCATCGGGGAGGCGGCCCCCGTGCTCATCGCAGCCAGTGGGCTGATCTTCATCACGTTCAACCCGGAGAACCTGCTGAGTCAGACCACGGTGCTCCCCATCCAGATCTTCAACTACGTCACACGACCGCAGGCGGAGTTCCGGACCGTCGCGGCAGCCGCCATCATGGTCCTGCTGATCATCCTGCTCATCATGAACAGCGCGGCGATCCTGATCCGCAACAAGTTTCAACGCAGGTGGTGAACGGGCCCCGCCGCAACCCGCGGGGCCTTGGCTAGGTTCTGTCCATGACCGACGACGAACAGGCTGGTCTCGTGCCCGAGAGCACTCCCACGGCAGCACCGCGTCGTACCGTCTCGATCGACCCGAAGTCGGCCTCGCGAGCGCACTCCGGGCAGGCGCCCACCCCCGACGGTCAGTGGCAGGGCAGCGTCACCGTCCCGGACCCGGTCCTGTCGGTGCGCAACCTCAACGTGCACTACGGCGCAGCGCTGGCCGTCCGCGACGTGAACCTGGACATGGCCCGGTTCGAGATCACCGCGCTGATCGGCCCGTCGGGGTGTGGCAAGAGCACGGTGCTGCGCTGCTTCAACCGCATGAACGACCTCATCCCGTCGGCGCGCGTCTCCGGCTCGGTGACCTACCACGACCAGGACATGTATGCCGCCGACGTCGACGCGATCGAGGTCCGCCGCCGCATCGGCATGGTCTTCCAGAAGCCGAACCCCTTCCCCAAGTCCATCTACGACAACGTCGCCTTCGGACCGAAGGTCAACGGGGTCAAGAAGGGACTGCTGAATGACATCGTGCAGGAGAGCCTGACCCGGGCCGCCCTCTGGGACGAGGTGAAGGACAAGCTCAAGACCAATGCGTACGGTCTGTCCGGCGGCCAGCAGCAGCGCCTGTGCATCGCGCGCGCCATCGCCACCAAGCCCGAGGTCATCCTCATGGACGAGCCGTGCTCGGCTCTCGACCCGATCGCCACGGCCAAGATCGAGGACCTCATGGAGGAGCTCAAGCGCGACTACACGATCGTCATCGTGACCCACAACATGCAGCAGGCGGCGCGCGTCTCGGACCGCACCGCCTTCTTCACCGCCGAGGCAGATCCGAAGACGGGCCAGCGGACCGGCCTGCTCGTCGAGGTCAACCCGACCGGCAAGCTGTTCAGCAACCCTGACGACAGCCGTACCGAGGGCTACATCACCGGCCGCTTCGGCTGAGTCAGCCCCGGCCGCGGCCGGCTCAGCCGCGGCTGTACATCACGTCGACGGCGTGCCGCGAGAAGCCCAGCCGCTCGTACACCCGCACCGCCGCGGAATTGGACTCGTCGACGTAGAGCAGCACGTCGGACAGGCCCCGGTCGCGCAGGCTGTGCAGTCCGGCCAGGGTCAGCGCCGGCCCGAGCCCCTGACCCTGCTCGTCCGGGTCGACCCCGACGATGTAGACCTCGCCGATGGGCGGATGGTCGTGGTGCTGGTGGTCGGGGTGGCTGTGCGGGAGGTGCTCGTGCTCGGGGACGCCTTCCTCGACGTGCTCGTGCGCCGGGTGTCCGCCGTGCACCTTGGTCCAGTGGAAGCCGACCAGCTGCCCGTCCCGCTCGGCGAGGAAGAATCCGGCCGGGTCGAACCACGGCTCCGCCTCGCGCAGCCGGACCTGATCGACGCCCCAACCGCCCTGGTCCGGGTGGTCGGCGAACGCGCGGTTGTTGAGCCGGGTCCAGGCCTGCTCGTCCGTACCGACCGAGAAGGTCCGCAGCGCGAGGCCGGGGGGCAGGTTCACCTCGGGCAGATCCGGGGCCTGTGGCCCGGACAGGTGCCGGCGCATCTGGAACAGCGCCCGACTGCGGTGGAAGCCGAGCGATTTCGCAAGATGCCTCGCTGCCGGCAGGTCGCCGTGCGCCCACAGCCGCAGCCGGCCGTCGGGACTGGCGGCGAGCAGCGCCTCGACGAGCACCTTGCCCACCCCACGTCCTCGGGCCGACGGGGCGACGACGAGCTCGGCGCTGGAGCCCTCGATGGCGTCGGTGATGTCCAGATGACCGTAGGCGAGCAGGGTGTCGTCCTCGGACACGAGCACGTTCCGGACCTCGGCGTCCCCGCCCGACGGCAGGTGCAGCAGGACGTGCTCGGACAGCGGAGCCATCCCGTCCGTGGCGGTCGCCTGTTCGATCAGGGTGCGCACGGCCTGCACCTCGGCCGCCTCGAGCCGGCCCCGACGCTGCGGCCGCGGGAGCTCGGAGCGGATCGGCGCGGACACGACAGCGACGCTACGCGGCGGCGAGCAGGTCGGCGTAGTCGGCGCGACTCACCGGGGACTCGGTCAGGGATCCGTCACCGCGGGGCACCCGCAGATCGGCTCCGTCCAGGCGGAAGCGCACCCCCGTGGCCCGGTCCGGCGTGAGGGTGGCGACGATCTGGGCGAAGGCAAGAACCTGAGGGCGTACGAGGTTCTCCGAGCCGCCGAGCGTCACGACCACGGTCGAGCCCTGCTGGCGCACGCCCATCACCGACAGGCTGGCCGGGATCAGCGAGCTCGTCCCACCCGCCTGCTCGGTCGAGGTCGGTCCGGCGAACAGCAGCTCGAGCAGCGGCTCCACCGAGGTGGACTGGGGCACCGGCCGGGTGACCGGCGCGACGAGCCCCTCCCGGATGAAGTAGAGCGCGACCCGGTCGTTTCC
>JBBSKF010000157.1:0-7685 GCA_038256525.1 Mycobacteriales bacterium
GACGACGATCAGCGCCATCCCGGCGATCATCGGCGGGTCCATCGCCATGCCGGCCAGCCGATATCCCATGTCGGCGGCGCCGACGTACATCGGCAGGTGCAGCAGGACACCCGCCGTCACGCACGCGATGCCCACCCAGAAGAAAGCGGGCCGGGCGTAGGTGACCCCCCCGACCGGCGAGCTCCGTCGTACGGTGACCGGCGCCATGCCTTGCCCCCTCGATCTCCGGCGACTGCCCAAAAATAGGCTAGGTGCCGGCGGCATACAGTCCTTGCGCATCTACGTGGCAGCGCCGGGACAGCTCGGCGAGGGCGAGGGTGACCTGCTCCGGGTGCTCCAGCGGCACGAAGTGACTGCCCGACACGGTCACGATCCGCGTGTCCGGGATGGTCTTCGCGGCCGCCAGGACGGTGCGCATCGAGGTGAGCACGTCCTGTCGGGCGACCAGCAGGGTCGTCGGGCACCGCACCAGCGACAGGTCCAGCGGGGCGTGCTCGGTCGCGGCGAGAGCCAGACCGTAGTACCAGCCCCAGTCCTGCTGCAGGAACTCCGCAAGGGCTCCGCGGAGGACGCCCGGATCGGCGCCGGGCAGCATGAAGCCGGTGTGAGTGAGCAGCCACACGCTCCGCGGGTTGACAGGCACATGCGCGGCGAACCAGTTCAGCGCCGGACCGCTGCGCCGGCCGAGCCGGGCGATCGCCACCGCGAGGGGTCGGCGTAACCCGCGGGGAATGCGCAGCGGCTCGCCCAGCGTGGTGAAGGTGCCGCCGGGGATCCCCGCCACAGCCAGGAGCCCGGCGACCCGGTCCGGATGTCGCTGGGCCACCTCGAAGGCGACGTCCACGCCGAACGACCAGCCGGCGATCAGGGCCCGTTCCACGCCGCGGGCGTCCATCAGGGCCACCAGGTCATCGGCGTGGTCCCGGATCCGCACGCGCGCCGGGTCCGCCGGCCGGTCGGAGCCGAAGGTGCCGCGGTAGTACCAGGTGAGCGTTGCGTAGCCGCTGTCGGCGCGGGTCAGCGACGGCCACATCTTCGGGATCGTCCCGAGGCCGTTGCTGATGATGAGCGGGACGCCGGCGCCGTCGTTGGACCAACCCTGCAACCGGGTGCCGTCGGCGCTGACGAACCCGAAAGTGCTTGCCACAGCGTGAAGCATCTCACCTACCGTCAGGCCCATAGAATCAGCGGGTGAGCACCCGGAAGCCCCGCAGCACCGACGTCACCGAGGGCGACCGCCGCGCTCCCGCCCGCGCGATGCTGCGTGCGGTCGGCATGACCGACGACGACATCGGCAAGCCACAGATCGGGGTGGCGTCGTCCTGGAACGAGATCACCCCCTGCAACCTGTCGCTGGACCGGCTCGCCAAGGCATCGAAGGTGGGCGTACGCCAGGGCGGTGGCTTCCCGATGGAGTTCGGGACCATCTCGGTGTCGGACGGCATCTCGATGGGCCACGAGGGGATGCGCGCTTCACTCGTGTCCCGCGAGGTCATCGCCGACTCGGTCGAGACGGTGATGTTCGCCGAGCGGCTCGACGGCTCGGTCCTGCTGGCGGGCTGCGACAAGTCCCTGCCGGGCATGCTGATGGCTGCGGCCCGGCTCGACCTGGCCAGCGTCTTCCTGTACGCCGGGAGCACCCTTCCCGGCAAGCTGGCCACCCCCGACGGCGACCGTGACCTCACCATCATCGACGTCTTCGAGGCGGTCGGCGCCTGCGCCCGCGGTCTGATCACCCGCGCCGAGCTGCACGCGATCGAGCGGGCCGCCTGCCCCGGCGAGGGGGCCTGCGGCGGGATGTTCACCGCCAACACGATGGCGAGCGCGGCCGAGGCGCTCGGCATGTCCCTGCCCGGCAGCGCCGCCCCGCCGGCGATCGACCGCCGGCGCGACGAGTTCGCCATCCGCTCCGGGGAGGCGGTCGTGGCCCTCGTCGACGCCGGCATCACGGCCCGTCAGGTGCTGACGCTGGCGGCGTTCGAGAACGCCATCACCGTCGTCATGGCCCTGGGGGGCTCGACCAACGCCGTGCTCCACCTGCTGGCGATCGCGCACGAGGCACGAGTGCCGCTCACCCTCGACGACTTCAACCGGATCGGCGACAAGGTGCCCCACCTGGCCGACGTCAAGCCGTTCGGCCGCTACGTGATGACCGACGTCGACCGGATCGGCGGGGTGCCGGTGGTGATGAAGGCGCTCCTGGACGCCGGGCTGCTGCACGGCGACGCGATGACGTGCACGGGCAGGACGATGGCGGAGAACCTCGCCGAGATCGCCCCCCCCGACCCGGACGGCGCGATCATCCGCGCGATGGGCAACCCACTGCATCGGACCGGCGGATTGACGGTGCTGCGCGGCTCGCTCGCGCCGGACGGCGCGGTGGTCAAGACGGCCGGCTTCGACACCGAGGTGTGGGAGGGCCCGGCCCGCGTGTTCGACGGAGAGCAGGGCGTCATGGACGCGGTCGAGGACGGGACGCTCGACAAGGGGTGCGTCGTCGTCATCCGCTACGAGGGACCCAAGGGCGGGCCGGGCATGCGCGAGATGCTCATGGTCACCAGCGCCATCAAGGGCGCCGGGCTCGGCAAGGACCTGCTGCTGCTCACCGACGGGCGCTTCTCCGGTGGCACCACCGGGCTGTGCGTCGGCCATGTGGCGCCGGAAGCCACCGACGGCGGGCCGATCGCGCTCGTGCAGGACGGCGACCGCATCCGGCTCGACGTCACCGGCCGGACCCTCGACCTGCTCGTCGACGACGCGGAGCTCGAGCGGCGCCGGGCCGGCTGGAAGCCGCTCGAGCCGCGCTACACCACCGGCGTGCTCGGCAAGTACGCCAAGCTCGTCGGCTCGGCGGCGCAGGGCGCCATCACCGGCTGAAAACTTGACAGCGGCGTACGCCCTGACGCACTGTTGTGGTGTGTTCATGTTCCTCGTCGTTCCCTAGCGCGACTGCCGACCGGCAGCCGCGCTCACCCCTCCGTGCCTCGCACGAGGGGTTCTTTTTTGCCCGAACGCAGCCACCGCACCGAAGGACCTCGAATGTCCCGCCCGGACGCCTCGCCCCGCACCCCCCACCCGCCCAGCCTGACCGGTGCCCAATCGCTGGTCCGCTCGCTCGAGCTGCTCGGCGCCGAGGTCATCTTCGGGATCCCCGGGGGAGCGATCCTTCCCGCGTACGACCCGCTGTTCGACTCGAAGACGGTGCGCCACATCCTCGTCCGCCACGAGCAGGGCGGCGGGCACGCGGCGGAGGGATACGCCCAGGCGACCGGCAAGGTCGGCGTCTGCATGGCAACGAGCGGGCCGGGGGCAACCAACCTCGTCACGCCGATCGCCGACGCCTACATGGACAGCGTGCCGATGGTGGCCATCACCGGCCAGGTGCCGAGCGCCGCGATCGGCACGGATGCCTTCCAGGAGGCCGACATCGTCGGCATCACGATGCCGATCACCAAGCACAACTTCCTGGTGCAGCACGTCGAGGACATCCCGCAGACCATGGCCGCGGCGTTCCACCTGGCCGGCACCGGGCGGCCAGGCCCGGTCCTGGTCGACCTGCCCAAGGACATCCTGCAGGCGACCGGAGCGTTCCGCTGGCCGCCGGTGCTCGACCTGCCCGGCTACCGCCCGACGACCAAGCCGCACGCCAAGCAGATCCGCGAGGCGGCCCGGCTGATCTCCACCGCCCGCCGGCCGGTGCTCTACGTCGGAGGCGGCGTGCTCAAGGCGCGGGCGGCGGCCGAGCTGCGCATCCTGGCCGAGCTCACCGGCATCCCGGTCGTCACGACGCTGATGGCCCGCGGCGCCTTCCCGGACAGCCACGCCCAGCACCTCGGCATGCCCGGCATGCACGGCACGGTGGCCGCGGTCACCGCACTGCAGAAGGCCGATCTGCTCATCACCCTGGGCGCCCGTTTCGACGACCGGGTGACCGGCAAGCTGGCCAGCTTCGCGCCGAAGGCCGCAGTCATCCACGCCGACATCGACCCGGCCGAGATCGGCAAGAACCGCGCCGCCGACGTCCCGATCGTGGGTGACTGCAGGGAGACGATCGCCGACCTGGTCGTCGCCGTGCAGGAGGTCTACAAGACGGGCGCCCGCGCCGACATCACCGGCTGGTGGCGGCAGATCGACGGCTGCCGCGAGACCTACCCGCTGGGCTACGACGAGCCGGCCGACGGCTCGCTCGCCCCGCAGTACGTCATCACCCGGATCGGTGAGATCGCCGGGCCGGAAGCGATCTACGTCAGTGGCGTCGGTCAGCACCAGATGTGGGCGAGCCAGTTCATCTCCTACGAGAACCCTTACACCTGGCTCAACTCCGGGGGCGCCGGCACGATGGGCTACGCGGTGCCCGCGGCGATGGGCGCCAAGGTCGGACGGCCCGAGGCAACGGTGTGGGCGATCGACGGCGACGGCTGCTTCCAGATGACCAACCAGGAGCTGGTCACCTGCGCCATGGAGGGGATCCCGATCAAGGTCGCCATCATCAACAACGGCAACCTCGGCATGGTGCGCCAGTGGCAGACCTTGTTCTACGACAGCCGCTACAGCCACACCAAGCTCAACGCCAAGCGCATCCCGGACTTCGTCAAGCTGGCCGAGGCGATGGGCTGTGCGGGGCTGCGCTGCGAGACCAAGGCCGATGTCGACGCGACGATCGAGAAGGCCATGGCGATCGACGACCTGCCGGTCGTCGTCGACTTCGTGGTCGGTGAGGACGCGATGGTGTGGCCGATGGTCGCGGCCGGCACGAGCAACGACGAGATCCTGGCCGCCCGCGACACCCGGCCGGTCTGGGGAGAGGACGACGTCTGATGGCCGTCACCCGCCACACCCTGTCCGTGCTGGTCGAGAACAAGCCCGGCGTCCTCGCCCGCGTCGCCGCGCTGTTCAGCCGGCGCGGCTTCAACATCGAGTCGCTCGCGGTCGGCCCGACCGAGAACCCGACCGTGAGCCGCATGACGATCGCCGTCGCGGTGGAGGACCTGCCGCTCGAGCAGGTCACCAAGCAGCTCAACAAGCTCATCAACGTGCTGAAGATCGTGGAGCTGGATCCCGCATCTTCGGTGCAGCGTGAGCTGCTGCTCGTCAAGGTCAAGGCGGATCTGACCAGCCGGAGCCATGTGCTCGAGACCGTCCAGCTGTTCCGTGCCAAGGTGGTCGACGTGGCCTCCGACGCCGTCACGATCGAGGCCACCGGCACCGCCGAGAAGCTGGCCGCGCTCATCCGGGTGCTCGAGCCGTTCGGCATCCGCGAGCTGGTCCAGTCCGGCATGGTCGCCGTCGGTCGCGGTTCGCGGTCGATGACCGGCTCGGAGTCCCGGCTCCGGCACGTCTCCTGAATCCACCCCTTCGAGAGGAATCGCCCGCACATGGCCGAGATCTACTACGACGACGACGCCGACCTCGGCATCATCACCGCCCGCAAGGTGGCCGTCCTCGGCTACGGCAGCCAGGGTCACGCCCACGCGCTGTCGCTGCGCGACTCCGGGGTCGATGTCCGCGTCGGTCTGCCGGAGGGCTCGAAGAGCCGCCCGAAGGCTGAGCAGGAGGGTTTGCGGGTCGTGACGCCGGGCGAGGCCGCCGCCGAGGCCGACGTCATCATGATCCTCGCGCCCGACACGGTGCAGCGCTCCCTCTACGAGGCCGACGTCGCCCCCCACCTGAGGGACGGCGACGCGTTGTTCTTCGGCCACGGGCTCAACATCCGCTTCGGGCTGATCACCCCGCCGGCCGGCGTCGACGTCGCGATGGTGGCGCCCAAGGGCCCCGGCCACCTCGTGCGCCGGCAGTTCGTCGACGGTCGCGGCGTGCCGTGCCTGGTCGCCGTCGAGCAGGACGCGAGCGGTTCCGCGCTGGCACTCGCACTTTCGTACGCCAAGGGCATCGGTGGCACCAAGGCCGGAGTGCTGAGGACGACGTTCACCGAGGAGACCGAGACCGACCTGTTCGGCGAGCAGGCGGTTCTGTGCGGCGGGGCGAGCGCTCTTGTGCAGGCCGGGTTCGAGGTGCTGACCGAGGCGGGCTACCAGCCGGAGGTCGCCTACTTCGAGTGCCTGCACGAGCTCAAGCTGATCGTCGACCTGATGTACGAGGGGGGGCTCGGCAAGATGCGCTGGTCGATCTCCGACACGGCCGAGTTCGGCGACTACGTCACCGGGCCGCGCATCATCACCCCCGCGGTCAAAGAGGAGATGAAGAAGGTGCTCGCCGAGATCCAGGACGGCACCTTCACCAAGGCACTCATCGACGACGACGACGCCGGCCGGCCGCGGATGAACGCCTACCGCAAGCAGGGGGCCGACCACCCGATCGAGATCACCGGCGCGCAGCTGCGACCGATGATGGCCTGGATCGACGACAGCGGCGAGTAGGGCATCGCCTCGGGCGCACCTCAGCGCCCGCCCGCACGCCCCGCCCGCCGCCCGCCCCCGCCGCCCGCGCCCGGGCAAGATCATCGCGGAGTTCACAGGGCACCTACCCTGTGAACTCCCCGAAGATCTTGGCCACCCGGGAGGTCCCGTGCCCGTCCGCCCCGTCGTGCTCATCGCCGAGGAGCTCGCCCCCTCGGTCCTCGCCGTGCTGGGGGACGGGTTCGAGGTGCGTCACGTCGACGGCGCCGACCGCACTGCCCTGCACGGCTGCGTCTGAGTGGTGGTTCGACGACAGCGGCGAGTAGTTGGTCGTGCGACGTGTCGCGCGCGTCGACGCTCGGTGTCAAGAATTGTCTGATCACACAGAGTCAAAGTTCTGTGAATGTCTAGACCTTGATCAATCGCGGTGCTAACTTTCGGCCGGCACAAGATCACGATGAGGGTCGATCTGTGACGCGTGTACCGGGGGGGACCGGGATGGGCTGGAACCGGCGTTGGCATGCCGGCAGTCGCCTGCCCTTCTCGGTCTTGGCTTTTTCCCGTCACGGAACCGTCAGCACTACCCCGATCACGGGTTCAAGACGGACAGCCATTCGGCGAGGTCATAGAGCGGTTGGCATCATCACGGCCCTGACCATGTTCGCGTCCGTCAGTGCCTACGGCGGGACTGCCGCGGCGCAGGAATCAGCCCAACAGGTGGCCCCGCAGGCATCAGCGACCAACATCCTCGTTCGCTTGGATGCGTCGCGCGGTCCGGTGGGAAGCGGCCCTGACCTGCTCATATCTGCAGCGGGCGTTGGCGCCGTGGTGGATGTTTCTCCCCTTACCGATGGCGCGCTCGACAGCGTGGCTAGCGGGGCGGTCAGCGACTGGCGCGAAGCGGATGCCAGCGCCGACCTCAGCGGGCTGAGCTTCTCGGCAGGCGCCCTGGAGGGATCGACGCTGGGACAGAGCGCAGGCCGCAGCATTGTCGTCGACAGCGATGCGGCCGGTTGGGGATGGACAGTTGCCGGCGGCGACATGGACCTGCGCACGGTTCTCCGACACGAGATCGGCCATGCACTCGGACACGATCACGGGTCGTCGCCGCTGATGTCGAGCACGCTCAGTCCGGCTCAGGTGCATGCCGTGCCGCCGGTGGAGACCGCGCCGGTGGAGACCGCGCCGGAGAACACCCCGGTCGAGAGCACCCCGGTCGAGAGCACCCCGGTCGAGAGCACCCCGGTCGAGAGCACCCCGGTCGAGAGCACCCCGGTCGAGAGCACCCCGGTCGAGAGCACCCCGGTCGAGAGCACCCCGGTCGAGAGC
>JBBSKF010000158.1:0-7636 GCA_038256525.1 Mycobacteriales bacterium
ACAGCCGCAGCTGCCGTCGCCCTTGCTCACGGAGGTGCTGTCGGGCTGTGCCTTCTCCCCGCCGCAACCGCAACCACAGTCCTGCTTCACGTCGGTCTGGTCGGACACCGTCATGTCACTGCCTTCCTTGTCGGCGGGGGCGTCTGCCCTCGTGCCTCAACTATCAACGTTCAAGCTGGCTGAAGGTCAAGTCGTGGGCGGCTGTGACGGTGGACACACGCGTGGGCGGGCCTGTCGTCCCCAGGGGACAACTGCCGCTACCCTTGTCGCTTTGCCAGCGCCCGGTCCCGTGCGCTTCCGAGAGCCAGCCAAAGGTGTCCATGAACCAGGTCCGCAAGCCGGTGTTGTTGCTGCTACCTCTGCTGTTGGCCGGCCTGGTCCTGCCGGGCAGCGCGGTCGCCCAGAGTCCGGAGGGCAAGCCGCTGCGGGTGGCGATCAACGGCTTCGAGAACAACCTCACGCCGTTCAGCGTGAGCTTCGGCTCCGCGCCCAACACCAACGACCTCATCGGCCTCGTCTACGACACGCTGTTCTGGTCGCAGGTCAAGGAGGATCCGGAGCCCTGGCTCGCCGAGAGCGCGGAGCCCAACGCCGACATGACCGAGTGGACCGTGACGCTGCGGGACGGGCTCGAGTGGCAGGACGGTGTGCCGCTGACCGCCGCTGACGTCGCCTTCACCTTCGAGTACTACAAGAAGCAGGCCGGTGCCTCCGGTCGCTACGCCCACCACGTGTCCGACGTGCCCCTCTTTCAGTCCGCGACGGTCGTCGACGAGCAGACGGTGAAGATCACCTACGGCGCGCCCGCGCCACAGTTCAAGGTGATGCCCGGCGCAGACCTGCCGATCCTGCCCAAGCACATCTGGGAGTCGGTCACCGACCCCAAGACCATGAGCACCGGTCTGCCGGTGGGCTCCGGGCCGTACAAGCTGGTCGAGATCGTGCCCGACCAGCTCTACCGGTTCGAGGCCAACGAGAAGTACTTCAAGGGCAAGCCCACCGTCGACAAGCTCGAGCTGCCGGTCGTCAAGGACCCCTCGGCTGCCTTCTCCGCGCTGCGGACCGGTGAGGTGTCGTCGGTGGCCTTCAACGTGCCGCCGGAGCTGTTCGACCAGTTCTCCAAGAACCCCGACCTCGCGCTGGCCAAGAGCACCCGCTATCAGTCGACGCAGGTGAACTTCAACGCCCGCAAGGCCCCGCTGAGCGACCCCAAGCTGCGCAAGGCGATGAGCATGGCCACCGACAAGGACGCCTTGGTCGAGACCGTCCTGCTCGGCCGCGGCACGCCCGGACTCCCGACCTTCCTGCACCCGGACTCGGTCTGGGGCACCAAGGACACGAAGTCGGACTACGACCCTGAGGCCGCGAAGAAGATGCTCGATGACGCCGGCTACACGCCAGGTGCGGGCGGGATCCGCGTCGCACCCGACGGCAAGCCGCTGAGCTTCTCGATGCTGGTGAACTCCTTCATCCCGCAGGACGTACGCGCCGGTCAGCTGATCGCCCAGCAGCTGGCGCCCCTGGGGGTGGAGTTCAAGGTCGAAGCTCTGGACCCGGCTGCCCTGACGGCTCGGCGCCGCCCCGCCGTGATGGGCGACGTGCCGCCGTACGACGCCTACATCACCAACCTGGAGTCGCACGGCCACGTCGACCCCGACGCGCTCTACTACTTCTTCCACTCGCCCGGACCCAAGGGCTTCGGTGTCGGCATCACCGGCTACACGAACCCGGCGTTCGACAAGATCGCTGAGGCGGCCACGACGGCGCCGAACGACGAGCGCAAGAAGCTGATCGCCCAGCTGCAGGAGACCATCGCCACCGACGCGCCCTCCATGGCCCTTTGGTACAAGGACGGCGACTGGGCCTACCGCCCCGCGGACTACGACGGTTGGGTGGCCGACCCGGGTCAGGGCATCCTGACCAAGCGCTCGTTCCTGCCGGAGTACGTCAAGGTGGCCCGGGCGTCTCGGGAGTCCGGCGAGGACGGTGGGTCTGCCGCCGGCGAGAGCACCGAGGACGGTGGCAGCAACCTGCTGCTCCCCGTCGTCGCCATCCTCGCTCTTGTGGGTGTCGGGATCGTGGTCGCCCGTCGTCGTCGCCCGGCCGGCGCTGACGACGACGACTGACCGTGGCGCGACATGTGCTGCGCACCACCGTGCAGTACGCGCTCGTGCTGTTCGCGGCGGTGTGCCTGAACTTCGCGCTTCCCCGGCTCGCCCCGGGCGACCCGGTCGACTACCTGTTCCCGCCGGAGCAGACCGGGGTGATCACGCCGGAGCAGCGGGCGCAGGTGCTCGGCGAGTTCGGGCTGGACGAGCCGGTGCCGACCCAGTTCGGGCGTTACCTGGCCGGGATCGCCCGCGGCGACCTGCTGCTGTCGGTGCGGTACGGCCGGCCGGTCGTCGACCTGCTCGCCGAGCGGATCGGCTGGACCCTGCTGCTGGTCGGCAGCGCGGTGGTGATCTCCGGTCTGATCGGCACCGTGCTCGGCTTCCGCTCGGCGTGGCGGCGTGGCTCGGCAGGTGATGCACCGGTGCTTTCCGGGGTGATGTTCCTCGACGCGCTGCCGCCCTTCTTCGTCGGTCTGCTGCTGTTGCTGGTCTTCTCCGTGACGCTCGGCTGGCTGCCCACGTTCGGCGCCCAACCCTCGGTGAGTGCGGACGGCCTGGAGTTCGTGATCGAGGTCGGCAAGCGGCTGATCCTGCCGCTGGCCACGCTGACGGCGACGTCCATCGGGCCGATCTATCTGGTCGCACGGTCTGCACTGCTCTCGGAGTTGCGCGAGGACTACGTGCTCATGGCCGAGGCGAAGGGTCTGACCCAGCGTCAGGTCCGCCGCCACGCACAGCGCAACGCCCTGCTGCCGGTCTCGACGATCATCCTGATCGGGCTGGGGACGCTCGCCGGTGGTGCGGTCGTCGTCGAGACCGTCTTCTCCTATCCGGGACTCGGGCGGCTGATCTACGAGAGCGTGCTGGCCCGCGACTACCCGGTGATGCAGGGTGCGTTCCTGCTGCTGGCGATCGGGGTGATCGCGGCGAACTTCCTGAGCGACCTGCTCTATCCGGTGCTCGACCCGCGCGTCCGCCAATCGGCGGGAGCACGCGCATGACCGCCCAGCCGCTGCTGTCCAACGACACGACTGCGCTGCCGCTCCCGGTGACGGCGCCGCGCCCGGCGGGCTCGCCGGGTCGCACCCTGGGTCGACTCGGGGCGGTGCTGCTCTCGATCCTGCTGATCGGCGCGGTGTTCGCTCCCCTGATCGCCCGCCATCCGGCAACCGGACGGTCCGGTCGGCCGTTCGAGGCGCCCAGCGGCGAGCACTGGCTGGGCACCAACGACATCGGTGAGGACCTGTTCGCCCAGCTGCTGTTCGGTGCGCGGGTGTCGCTGACGATCGCGCTGCTCGCGGCACTCGTCGGCGTCGGGGTGGGTCTGGCCGTCGCGCTGCTGGCCGGCTACAGCCGAGGCCGGGTCGAGACAGTCCTCATGCGAATCGTCGACCTGACCTTGGCCTTCCCATTCCTCGTGCTGGTGATCGTGCTGGCGGCCTTCTTCGGGCGGAACCTGTTCACGACGGTCCTCGTCATCGGCGCCGTCGTGTGGTCCCGGCCGGCCCGGGTCCTGCGCTCGCAGGTCGTCAAGGCGCGCGAGAATCAGCACGTCCTCGCAGCGCAGGCGATGGGCGCGACCGGCCCGCGGATCATCACCCGGCACCTGCTGCCGCGGGTGGCACCGCTGGCAGCCGCGCAGTTCGTCCGGGTGGCCAACATCGCCGTCATGCTCGAGGCCTCGCTGGCCTTTCTCGGCCTCGGCGACCCGACGCGGGTGAGCTGGGGGTCGACACTGCACTTCGCGAGCACCGCCAACGCGATCCTCACCGACTCCTGGCCGTGGTGGATCCTGCCGCCCGGACTCGCTCTGACCGTGGCCGTGGTGGGCCTTGCGTTCCTCGGCTACGCCATCGAGGAGTGGGCCGACCCCCGGCTGGCCGGGAGCACCCGCCCGCGGCGCACGGCCAGTGGGAGCAACCAACCGCCGCTGACCGCCGCGGCCGACTACACCGGACCGGTGCTCGAGGTCCGCGACCTGTCGGTCGAATACCGCACGGACCGGGGGACCAAGCTCGCGGTCGACGAGGTCAGCTTCGCGGTCGGGGCCGGCCGCACCGTCGGCCTGGTCGGTGAGTCGGGCAGCGGCAAGAGCACGCTCGTGACCGCGCTGCTCGGGCTGACCCGCCCGCCCGGCCGGGTCACCGCCGGCACGGTCCTGCTCAACGGCCACGATCTCGGCCGGGCCAAGCGGTCGCTGCTCGAAGGAGCCCGCGGCCGGCAGATCGCCCTCGTCCCGCAGAGCGCCATGAATGCGCTCAACCCGGCGTACCCGATCGTTCGTCAGGTCGCCGAGGCGGCCGAGCTCACCCGGGACGCGCCCGCTGCTCGCGCCCGTGCGGCTGAGTTGCTGGAGCTGGTCGGTATCCCCGCGGAGCGCCACCGCGCCTTCCCGCACGAGTTCAGCGGCGGGATGCGGCAGCGGGTGGTGATCGCGATGGCGCTGGCCAACGACCCCGACCTGCTGCTCGCCGATGAGCCCGTCACCGGGCTCGACGTCGTCACGCAGGCCAAGATCATGAAACTGCTGCTGGACCTGCAGAAGAAGTTCGGGATGTCGCTGCTGCTCATCTCGCACGACCTGCCGCTGGTGGCGCATGCCGCTGACGAGATGCTGATCATGCACCGCGGCCGGATCGTCGAGGCCGGCCCGACGGTGCAGGTGACCGGCTCGCCGCAGCACTCCTACACGCGCCACCTGCTGGAGGCCTTCCCCGGCGTACACGGTCCTCGGGTCGTCTCCGGCTCGGCGCCGGCGCGATACCAGGAGCCGTCGTGACGGCTGAACTGCTGGAGCTGTCCGGGGTGTCCCGGACCTATCAGCGGCGCACCGCGGGTGGCCGTCAGGGCATCGCCGTCCCGGCGGTGACCGATGTGTCGCTCACCCTGGGCAAGGGCGAGATCCTCGGGCTGGTCGGCGAGAGCGGCGCCGGCAAGACCACTCTCACCCGGCTGATCCTGGGGCTGGAGCGCCCGGACGTCGGTGAGGTTCGGCTCGACGGGCTCGACCTCGCCACGCTGTCAGGCCGCGCGCTGCGCACCGCGCGGCGCCGGATGCACCTGATCCTGCAGGACCCCTACCAGTCCCTGCACCCGGGGATGCGGGTCTGCCGCTGCGTGGGCGAACCGCTCGCGATCGGCGGGGTCGCGCGCGGCTCGAGAGCGGCTCGGGTCGACCCGGCGCTGGAGGAGGCCGGCCTCAGCCCGGCGTCGGACTACAACGACCGCTTCCCGCACGAGCTGTCCGGCGGTCAGCGGCAGCGGGTCGCCCTCGCCCGCGCGCTCGTCGGCCGCCCGGAGCTGGTCATCGCCGACGAGCCGACGTCGATGCTCGACGCGTCGCTGCGCTACGAGATCCTCAGCCTGATCACTGCGCTTCGCGACGCGCACGGGACCGCCTTCATCGTCGTCACCCATGACCTCGCGCTCGCCCGGCACGTGGCCGACCGCATCGCCGTGCTGCAGCACGGGCGGATCGTCGAGTGCGCCGACACCGAAGCCGTCATCACCAGGCCCGTCCATCCCTACACCCGGACGTTGCTCGCCGCGAGCGAGAGCGTCCGCTGACCGAAAGGCTCGACATGACACGCAAGCGCCTGATCTTCTTCGCGAGCGCCGACCCGCGGATCAACCACCTGCCGACCGAGAAGGCCTATCACTTCGCCTCGGTGGCTGCCAAGGCCGGGCTCGACGCCGAGGTGCGCCTGGCCGGCGACGCCGTTCGCGTCGCCCAGCCCGACGGGGTCCCTGCGACGCCGGAGGGCGCGGCGCTGCAGGAGAAGGCGCGGGGCGGGGCGCTCGCGCCGTACCTCGTCTCTCTTTGACCGGGTTGCGTAGGCACCCGTGAGGTGTCCAAGGACCAGATCGACAGCATCGGCGGGGTGGAGCGTCAGCTCACCGAGATCCTCATCGAGGTCGCGGAGGGACGCTCAGAGCTGATCTACATGGGGTGAGGGCCGTGGGCAGGGCGGATCGACCGGACAGGTGCACAGCGGTGACCCGCACTGGTGCAGTCCCTGCGCGGCGTCCGCGCCGTCCGTGACATCGCGCCCGGCCCGGCGCTGGACGTTCGACAGCAGCTGCCGCAGCGCCTGCAGCTCGTCGATGCGCCGATCGGTGTCCCGCAGCTTCTGGGTCACGAAGGTGGACAGGTCCGCCTGCCCGTGCTCGCCGCAACCCTCCGCGACGTCCAGGAGCTCACCGAGCTCCTTGATGCTGACATCCAGGGCGCGGGCCCGCCGGATCAGATCCAGCCGGGGCAGCGCCGCCGCGTCGTACAGCCGATATCCCGCTGCGGTGCGCGTCACCGGCACAACGAGATCGGCCTGCTCGTAGAGGCGTAGGGCCTTGCGGGACAGGCCGGTCCGCTTGATCACGTCGCCGATCGTCAGCAGTTCCTGTGCCTCCACGCTGCCAGTCAAGTCCTGGCCCTTGGGTACAGGTCAAGCCGCGACGGCGCAGCGGGCATGGCGGACCCCGAGCCACTTCCTGTCCGGGTGGACAGGGCCGGCTGGACACGGCCGGCGGCTCGGGGTCGGGTGCCTGTGCGGGATTCGCCGTACGCCGACCAAGGCGCGCGGTGAGAACCGACGTGCAGTCCTTGAACGGCGTCCTAGCGGACAGCCACCTCACTTGTCCGAGTAATATTCAAGCGTCGGACCACCTCCTCTCCAGTGTGTGCAGAAGCGTAAGTCGCGCAGTCGCCTTTGTCACCCGCCATTTCCGTACGCGGGTCGCGCTTACAACGGCGGACTCTCACCGGGGGCGGGTGTCGCCGGCGACGCGATCGGGGCCGGGCTCGGGCTTGGCGGCGCTGGGGCGACCGTCAGCACGCCGACCGGCGCGGGGCTCGACGTCGCCGCCGGTGGGGGTGCGGGCGCCGGTCGTCCGGCGGTGGTCCGCACCGGAGCCGGCGCGGCGGTCGTTCGTCTCGGTGTGGGCGAGGCCAGCCGGCTCGGGGTCTTGACGGTGATCGCCGGTGGGGGCAGCGGGGTGGGTGCGGACTCCGGCGTCGGGGTGGGCGAGGGGGTAACGATCAGCACCGCCGCGGCCGGGGTTCGGCTCGGCGCCGGGGACGGCGAGCTGACCAGGACGGCCGCCTGCGGCGCCGCCGGAGGACGCATCGCGGCGACCGTCAGCGCCAGGACCAGGACGGCGAGTGCGGCGAGGCCGGCGTCGGCGACTCGGCTGCTGTCCACCTACTCACGGTAACCGTCGGACGGGTGCTGGGTCCTGCTGTCGGGGGGGCCGATCGCATCCCGAACGCCTGCTGGGGCCGAGGGCGCTGTCCACAGATTTGGCCACGCCTCTTGCGGATGCGGCCGGTGTGTGTATGGCGAAACACGCTGATGGGCGGCAGATTTCGTTGCCTGGAGGGCTTGACGTCCGGGCCGATCCTGGTACTCTCGAACACACGAGCGAAGGTGCTGGGCGGGAAGGCGGTGGGTCGGGTGGCGGTGATCGTGGACTTCCCGCGGCCGGCTGCTGTGCCGTTGTCCGGTCCGGCTCAGCTGGTGGTCGATGCG
>JBBSKF010000159.1:0-7457 GCA_038256525.1 Mycobacteriales bacterium
CGTCCAGGCCCTGACCGACCGCATCCCCGGTATGCGCGGCGTCTACGGCGGACGGCTGCGCAACGCCCACCAGGTCGAGGCGCTCACCGCCAACCTGATCTCGGTCAACCGCCGGTACCGGGCGCATGCGGGGCTGCGTGTTACCGGCGTGTGACGACTCCGGCCGGCCGGTCACACTGCCGCGGGCCGTCCGCCGGGTCGTCTCGCTCGTGCCCTCCCTCACCGAGGCGGTTGCGATCACCGCTCCCGGGTTGCTGGTCGGAGCCACCGACTGGTGCACCCACCCGGCACAGCTGCCGGTCGTGCGGATCGGAGGGACCAAGAACCCTCATGTGCAGGCGGTGCTCGACCTGCGACCGGATCTGATCGTCGCCAACCAGGAGGAGAACCGGCCGGCGGACCTGGCCGCGTTGCGGGCGGCCGGCCTCGCGGTCTGGGTGACCGCCCCCGAGACCGTGCCTGCCGCGCTGCTCTCGCTCGAGCGGATGCTGGCCGCCTGCCGCCTCGACCGGCCGGCCTGGCTGGACGAGGCGGCCGCCGTCTGGGCCGAGCCGGCGCAGGCTGCCGCGGGGCAGCCCGTCCGGCGCCGCCGCGCGGTGGTGCCGATCTGGCGGCGGCCGTGGATGGCGCTCGGCCGGGACACCTTCGCCGGTGACCTGCTGTCCCGGCTCGGCATCGACAACGTGCTGGCCGGTTGGCCCGAGCGCTACCCGAGGATCGAGCTGGGCGCGCTCCCGCCGTACGACGTGGTGGTGCTGCCGGACGAGCCCTACCCGTTCGCCGCGGACGACGGGCCGGAGGCGTTCGCGGGGGTTCCGGCCGCGCTGGTGAGCGGCCGGCACCTCACGTGGTACGGCCCATCGCTCGTCGGGGCGCGCGACGTGCTGCGATCTCAGCTCGATGTCTGACCGGGTACGGGCGTTGCTCGCCCTTCTCGGTGTGCTGGCCTTCACCGTCGCCTGGGTGCTGGCGGGCCTGCGCACCGATGGGTTCGACCCGGTCCGGCAGAGCATCAGCCAGCTGCAGCGCGACGGCACGACGACCGGCCTGGCGATGACCGCCGCCTTCGCCGCCTTCGCGGCCGGCGGGCTCGCCCTCGCCCCGGTGCTCGGCCGCCGACTCGGGCGTGCTCCCCGGATCGCCTTGACCGTCGCCTCGCTCGCGACTCTCGGCGCCGCCGCGTCACCGCTGGGGGCGGTCCGCGGCGGGGCTCAGGACATCGTCCATGTGAGCTTCGGGACGGCGGGCTACACCGCGCTGTCGGTCCTGCCGCTGCTGGCCGGCTGGGCGTTGCGGCATCGCGCCCGCCGGGCGGCCGGCGCGTCCTTCCTACTGGGCGCCGTCGCCTCGGTCTGCCTGCTCGGGACCGTGCCTGCCGTTGCGCTGTCCGGGGCGTTGCAACGCATCGGATTCCTCGCCGGGCACCTGTGGCTCGTGGGCTTCGCCGTGGTTGTTCTCAGTGAAAGCTGTGCTCCGGGCCGGGGAAGCGACCCTCGCGGACGTCCTCGGCGTAGGCCCTCGTCGCCTCGGTGAGCACCCCGCGCAGGTCGGCGTAGCGCTTGACGAAGGTCAGCGGTGCGCCGGGCGTCAGCCCGGCCATGTCGGTCCAGACCAGCACCTGCGCGTCGCAGCCGGCGCCGGCGCCGATGCCGATCGTGGGGATCGTGAGCTCCTTGGTGACCCGCTCGGCGAGGTCCGCCGGGACCGCCTCGAGGACGACCGCGAAGGCGCCGGACTCCTGCAGCGCCATGGCGTCGGCAATGAGCGAGCCGGCCGCCTCGCCCCGCCCCTGGACCCGCAGCCCGGTCACGAGCTCGGACTGCGGGGTCAGCCCGACGTGACCCATGACCGGCACGCCGGCGGACACCAGGAGCTCCACCGAGGCGGCGACCCGGCGCCCGCCTTCGAGCTTCACGGCCTGGGCGCCGCCCACCTGCAGGAACCGCACCGCGGTGGCGAGAGCTTGCTCCGGGCCGGCCTGGTAGGAGCCGAACGGCAGGTCGGCGACGACCAGCGGACGGGTGGTCGCCAGCACCACGGCCCGCACCATCGGCAGCAGGTCCTCGACGGTGACCGGCACGGTCGAGGTGTAGCCCAACACGTTGTTCCCGGCCGAGTCGCCGACCAGCAGGACCGGGATGCCGGCCGCCTCGAAGATCCCGGCGGTGAGCATGTCGTAGGACGTCAGCATCGCCCACCGCTCACCGCGGTCCTTGGCGGTCTGCAGGTCGCGGGTGCTCACCCGGCGGGAGGTTCCCCCGCCGTACAGCGTCGGCAGCTGGTCGGCGCTCATCCGCGCCAGCATCCCACCCGGCGGCCCCGTCGTCAGTGTGAGACGCCTCATAGCCCCGGCATATCAATACGTTTGCGTCTCGGATCGTCCGGCCGTACGCTCAGTCCGACTTGCGAGACGTCGGCGTACAGCAATGAAGGTCTGGGGACGATGGGGCAGCGCACGGTGCACGAGCGCAGGTGGCTGATCCTGAGCACCCTCGTGCTCAGCCTGCTCGTCGTCGTCCTCGACAACACGATCCTCAACGTCGCGCTGAAGACGATCCAGGAGGACCTACGGGCCACCCAGAGCGAGCTGGCCTGGGCGGTCAACGCCTACACGCTGGTGTTCGCCGGGCTGCTGTTCACCTATGGCGTTCTCGGTGACCGGTACGGCCGGCGGCGGGCGCTGCTCATCGGCCTGGTGCTGTTCGCGCTGGCCTCCCTGCTCGCGGCGTTCTCGACCAGCCCGGAGGCGCTCATCGCCAGCCGCGCCTTCATGGGCATCGGCGGCGCCGCGGTCATGCCGTCGACCCTGAGCATCATCAGCAACGTCTTCGAGGCCGAGGAGCGGGCCAAGGCCATCGGCATCTGGGCCGGTTTCGTCGGCCTTGCCGTCGCGATCGGGCCGATCACCGGAGGGCTGCTGCTCGAGCGCTTCTGGTGGGGCTCGGTCTTCCTCGTCAACGTGCCCGTCGTGCTGGTCGCCGTCGCCGCCATCGTCTGGATCGTCCCGGAGTCCAAGGACCCGGACCCCCAGCGGGTCGACCCTGCCGGCGTCGTGCTGTCCATCGTCGGTCTGGTGCTGGTCGTGTTCGGGATCATCCAGGGCGGCGAGAGCGGCCAGTGGGCGAGCGCCGCCGTGCTGGGCCCGATGGTCGGGGGCGTCGCGGTGCTCGCGTTGTTCGTGGCGCTCCAGCGGCGCACGGACTCGCCCATGCTCGACGTCACGCTGTTCCGCAACCCGGCCTTCTCCGCGGCCTGCGCAGCCGTCACGCTGGTGATGTTCGCGCTGTTCGGCACGGTCTTCTACGTCTCGTTCTACCTGCAGTACGCCCGGGGGCTCTCCCCGCTCGAGGCCGGGCTCACCTTCCTGCCCGTCGCGGTGGCGATGAGCTTGTTCGCTCCGCGCAGTGCCAGGCTGGTGCGGACGTACGGCGCGAAGGCCGTCTGCGCCGTCGGGCTCGCCCTGCTGACGGTGTCGTTCAGCGGCTACCTGTTCCTCGGCGCCGAGAGCCCGATCGCCGTCCTCGTGGTCCTGCTGTTCCTGCAGGGCGCCGGGATGGCCAACGTCATCGCCCCGGCGACCGAGTCGATCATGTCGACCGTGCCCAGGGAGCGCGCCGGCGCCGGCTCTGCGGTCAACACGACGGTCCGTCAGGTGGGTGGTGCACTGGGTGTCGCGGTGCTCGGCTCGATCCTGTCGGCGGGCTACCGCGCCGGGATCACGCCGTCCCTGGACGCGCCGGCCCTCGAGGGGCTCTCCGGCGGGGCGCGGGAGCTGGCCGCCGAGTCCATCGGCGGGACCCAGCTCGTGGCCGAACAGCTGCCGGCCGCCGCCGGCGACGCGCTGCTGGCCGCCGGCACCCGGGCCTTCGTCGATGCCATGCACATCACCGCCCTCGGCTCGGCGCTGGTCGCCGCCCTCGGGGTGCTCGTCGTGCTGCGCTGGCTTCCCGGCCGGTCGGTCGACTCCCCGCCGGTCGCGGGGGAGCGCCTGCCCCAGCCGGTGACCGTCGCATGACCGGCACGGCGCAGTGCCCGGGTGGGTCTCGCCAGCTCGGTCGTCCGCGCGACCCCAAGCTCGACGCCGCCATCCTCGACGCAACGCTGCGGGTGCTGGCCGATGGCGGCTACACCGCACTCACGATGGAGGCCGTCGCCGCCCTGGCCGGGGTCGGCAAGGCGACGATCTACCGCCGGTTCCCCGGTAAGGAGCAGCTCGTCGTCGAGGCCGTCGCGTCCCTCGGCGAGCCGCCGGAGCCGGTGCGCGGAGCCGGCGTGCGCGACGAGCTGGTCGCGCTGCTCGAGGCGATCCGCCGCAAGAGCGACTCCTCGTTGGCCGGCAAGATCTTCCCCCGGCTGCTGAGCGCGGGCGCCGACAACCCGGAGCTGATGCGGCGCTACCGCGAGCAGGTGCTGGACCCGCGCCGGGCCCGCTTCGTCGCCGTCCTTCAGCGCGGTGTCGACGAGCGTCTGCTGCGGGCCGATCTCGACCTCGGCTATGCCGTGGACCTGCTCGTCGGGCCGATGGCCTACCGCAACCTCATCCGCAACGACCCCCGGCCGGGCCCCGAGCTGGCCGCCCGGATCGTCGATGACATCCTGCTTGCGCTCGCCCCCCGGCCCGCGCATCACCTGCTGGAGCAATCATGACCGCCAGCGCGCCCCGCCCCGCCGAGAGCGAGGCGCCGCCGGACCTGACCCATCGGCAGATCATGGTGATCCTGTCCGGGCTGCTGCTCGGGATGTTCCTCGCCGCGCTCGACCAGACCGTCGTGTCGACCGCGGTCCGCACCATCGCGGACAACCTCGACGGACAGACCGCGCAGGCCTGGGTGACGACGGCCTACCTGATCACCTCGACGATCTCGACGCCGCTCTACGGCAAGCTGTCAGACTCCTACGGCCGCAAGCCGTTCTATCTGGCAGCCATCGTGATCTTCCTCGTCGGGTCGATGCTGTGCGGTGCTGCGCAGGGCATCTACGAGCTGGCGGTCTACCGCGCGATCCAGGGCATCGGGGCCGGCGGCTTGCTGTCGTTGGCGATCGCGATCCTCGGTGACCTCGTGCCGGCGCGTGAGCGAGGGCGGTACCAAGGCTGGTTCCTCGCGGTCTTCGGCATCAGCAGCGTGCTCGGCCCGATTCTCGGCGGGGCGCTGGCCGGTCAGCAGACGCTGCTCGGCGTCGACGGCTGGCGCTGGATCTTCTACCTCAACGTCCCGCTCGGACTGCTGGCGCTGTTCGTCGTCTCCCGCCGGCTGAACCTGCCGCGCCGGCGGTCCGACGTCCGCATCGACTTCCTGGGTGCCGCGCTGCTGGCAACGACCGTCGTGCCGGTCCTGCTGGTCGCCGAGCGCGGGCGGGAGTGGGGCTGGGCCTCTGCGCTGGCGCTCGGGCTGCTCGGTGTGAGCGTCACGTCGCTCGTCGGGTTCCTGGTCCGGGAGCGCCGGATGGGCGCGGCAGCGATCCTGCCGCTGCGGGTCTTCTCCAACAGCGTTGTCAGCATCACCAGCGTGGCGTCGGTGTTCGTGGGAGCGGGGATGTTCGGCGGCCTGATCCTGATGCCGCTCTACCTGCAGATCGTCCGGGACGCCTCGCCCACCGCCGCCGGTCTGCAGCTGACCCCGCTGATGCTGGGCATCCTGCTCACCTCGGTCGTGTCCGGCCGGTTCATGAGCAGGACCGGTCGCTACAAGGTGCTGCCGATCGCCGGCACCGCGCTGATGTGCACCGCGCTGCTGATGATGTCGACCCTCGGCGTGGACACGCCGCTGTGGAAGCCGCTCGCGTACATGCTGGTGATGGGCGCCGGGCTCGGACTGTCCATGCAGACGCTCATGGTCAGTGTGCAGAACGCCCTGCCGCCCAAGGACATGGGGGTCGCGACCTCTTCGGTCACCTTCTTCCGCTCCCTGGGTGGCACGTTCGGCGTCGCGATCTCACTGGCCGTGCTGTTCGCCTCGCTCGCCGGGAACATCCAGGAGCGCGCCCGTGCGGCTGGGCTGCCGCAGGCGGTGATCGACCGGTTCGCCGACGCGTCGTCGCTCGATGACACCACCGTCATCGCGACGCTGCCGGCAGCGGTGCGCGCGGCTGTCCTTCAGGGCTTCGCGGACTCCATGTCGACGGCGTTCCTGCTGGTGGGCCTGCTGCTCGTACCAGCCTTCGTCCTCACCATGCTGGTCAAGGAGGTTCCGCTGCGCGCCAAGGGCGGGCTCGCCGCCGCCCACGCCGACGCGAGCGCTGACACGGCGGAGGCTGCTGTGGATGCGCGGCTGTCGGCCACCCGCACCGAGACCGCGGTCCTCTGAGGACCCCCTCTACGACTTCCCCTGCGAAACGACACCACATCGGGCGCTGAGCGTGTCATTCGGCAGGGGAAGTCGGGGGGGCGGGCGGCGGGGCGGCGTGCTCGCGCCAGCGCGAGGTGATCGGCAGCCGGCGGTCCCGGCCGAACGCCCGACCGGTGATCTTCGGCCCGGGCGGGTACTGCCGCCGCTTGAACTCCGCGGCGTCCACGAGCGCGATCACCCGGTCGACGGTGTCGGCATCGAAGCCCGCTGCGATCAGCTCGGCGCGGCCCAGATCGCGCTCCACGTAGGCGTCCAGCAGCGGGTCGAGCACGTCGTACGCCGGGAGCCGGTCGCTGTCGAGCTGTCCCGGCGAGAGCTCCGCAGACGGCGGCTTGTCGATGCTGTGCTCCGGGATCGGCGGGACCTCGCCGCGCGAGCCGGCGTCGGCGTTACGCCAGCGGCACAGCGCCCACACCAGGGTCTTCGGGACGTCTTTGATCGGCGCGAACCCACCCGCGGAATCGCCGTAGAGGGTGGAGAAACCGGTCGCGAGCTCGCTCTTGTTGCCGGTCGTCAGGACGAGATGGCCGTGCTCGTTGGACAGGGCCATCAACGTGGTGCCGCGCACCCGCGCCTGCAGGTTCTCCAGCGCCAGACCGGTCAGCGTCACGGCGCCGAGCCAGGCGTCGACCATCGGCGCGATCTCGACGACCGACCAGTGCAGCCCCTGCCGTCGGGCCAGCTCCTGGGCATCGATGATCGAGTGGTCGCTCGACCACTGGCTCGGCATGCCGACGACGTGGACGGCCGCCGGGCCGAGCGCGTCGCAGGCCAGCGTCGCCACCAGCGCGGAGTCGATGCCTCCGGACAGCGCCAGCACCACGGAGGAGAAGCGGTTCTTGCGTACGTAGGCGCGCACCGCCGTCACCAGCGCGCCCCACACCTGCGCCTCGTCCCCGAGTGCCTCCGCGATGTCGGCGACGACCGGCTGGTAGGCCGGCAGCGCCGGCCCGGACAGGACCACCCGCTCGACCGTCATCGTCGTGCCGCCGGCCTGGACCGGTCCGGTCACCTCGCAGGTGGCGGCCCGAAGGTCGAGGTCGACGACCATCAGCTCCTGCTCCCACCTCGATCCGCGGGCGACCAGGTGGCCCTGCGCGTCCATCACCA
>JBBSKF010000160.1:0-7372 GCA_038256525.1 Mycobacteriales bacterium
AGCAGCAGCACGTTGGCGCCGCTGACCACCAAGGTGGCGAGCGCGAGCCGCGTCTTCTCGCCGCCGGACAGCGTCCCTGCGCTCTGGTGCACGACGTCGCCGCTGAACAGGAACGACCCGAGGACCCGGCGGGCCTCGGGCTCGGCAAGGTCCGGGCTGGAGGACCGCATGTTCTCGAGCACCGTCCGGTCGGTGTCGAGCGTGTCGTGCTCCTGCGCGTAGTAGCCGAGCCGCAGCCCGTGCCCCGGCAGCACCTCGCCCGTGTCGGGCAGCTCGGTCCCGGACAGGACCCGCAGCAGGGTCGTCTTGCCGGCGCCGTTCAGCCCGAGCACCACCACCCGCGCGCCCCGGTCGATCGCGAGGTCGACATCGGTGAAGATCTCGAGCGACCCGTACGACTTCGAAAGCCCTTGTGCCGTCAGGGGTGTGCGGCCGCAGGGCGCCGGCTCGGGGAAACGCAGCTTGGCCACCCGGTCCTGGACCCGCTCCCCCTCGACCCCCGCCAGGAGCCGCTCGGCCCGCTTGAACATCCCCTGAGCAGCCTTGGCCTTGGTGGCCTTCGCGCGCATCTTCTCGGCCTGCGCGTTGAGCACCCCGGCCTGCTTCTCGGCGTTGAGCCGCTCCCGCTTGCGCCGCTTCTCGTCGGTCTCGCGCTGCTGGAGGTAGGTCTTCCAGCCGACGTTGTACTGGTCCAGCTCGGCCCGGTTCGCATCGAGGTGGAACACCTTGTTGACGACCGCCTCGAGCAGCTCGACGTCGTGGCTGATGACCACGAGCCCACCGGCGTGCTTGGACAGGAACCCGCGCAGCCAGGTGATCGAGTCGGCGTCGAGGTGGTTGGTCGGCTCGTCGAGCAGCAGGGTCGTCGCGTCGGAGAACAGGATGCGCGCCAGCTCGATCCGGCGGCGCTGCCCACCCGACAGGGTGCCGAGCTGCTGGCCGAGGGCCCGGTCGGGCAGGCCCAGGTTGCTGCAGATCCGGGCTGCCTCCGCCTCGGCCGCATAGCCGCCGAGCGCGGTGAAGCGCTCCTCGAGCCGGCCGTACCGCTCGAGGATCGAGGCGTCGTCCGGGCTCTCGGCCAGCTGCAGCTGGGACTTCTCCAGGTTTCGCATGATCTCGTCGAGACCGCGAGCGGACAGCACCCGGTCGCGCGCGAGCACGTCGAGGTCGCCGGTGCGTGGGTCCTGCGGGAGGTAGCCGACCGGCGCGGTGTGGGTGATGCTCCCGCCCGCCGGCAGCGTCTGCTTGGCGAGCGTCTTGGTCAGCGTGGTCTTGCCGGCGCCGTTGCGGCCGACCAGGCCGATCCGGTCGCCGGGCTGCACCCGGAAGCTCACGCCGTCGAGCAGCAGCCGGGCCCCGGCGCGCAGCTCGACGTCCTGGACGGTGATCATGCGGGGGGCTCCTCGGTGGACGACAGGACGGGCGGCGGCTCGCGCCGGCTCAGTCGGTCGTCAAAGGCACACCGACAGGGTACGCGCCTGCGCGCCCCGCGCCGGCCGCAGCGCCCCGGCGACGTCCCTCAGGACCAGGCGAACGGAGGAGGCGGCTGCGGCGGGCGCATCCGCACGCGGCGGATCAGCGTGGCGAGGGTGAGGACCGCTCCGGTGGAGAAGGCGGCCAGCAGGACGACGACCACCATGAAGATGCGACCGAGGCGTGGGCCTTCGCCCTGGCCGAAGGCCACCATCGAGCCCGCGATCGCCTCGTCGCTGGAGGTGCGCACATCGTACCTGCCGGCCCGGGGGGCGCTCAGCAGAGCCAGCGCCGAGCCGGTGTAGGTCCCGGAGTAGGAAAACCCACCCGGATAGGATCGCAGCGCGAGCGGCGTCTGGTCGGCGGGGTCGGTGATGACGACGTTCACCCGCGGTGGGTTGACGTTGGCACCGGGCCCCTCGACGTAGACGACATAGCTGCCGGCCTGCAGCTCGATGGTCCCGGTTCCGGGGAGGTCGACGCGCTGGTAGGCCCTCTCGGCGCGGATCTCCCCCATGACCGAGGTCACGGCCCACACCGTCCCGGCGACAAGCGCAATGATCATCAGCGCGGCGCCCAGCCAGTATCCCGCCTTGGATGTCACGCCTACCACCCCCGCGCGGATGCTTGTCGAGCTGCACGATGGTGTCAACGTGGCCGCCGTCATCAAGCGCCCACTCGCGGGGTAGGGACGACTTGTGGACTTCAACGATCGAGCCCGGCTCGACACCTCGCAGGTCAGCGACGTCCGCGGGCGCCGCGGTGGCGGACGCGGAGTGGCCATCGGCGGCGGCGGCCTCGGGATCGTTGGCCTGCTCGTCGCCCTGCTGCTCGGTGTCAATCCAGCCGACCTGACCGGTGGCGGCGGCACCGACTCGCTGGGCGGTCCGCCGGTGAGCACCTCGGATCTCGAGCAGCGCTGCCAGACCGGTGCGGACGCCGACCGGGACGAGGACTGCCGGGTGGTGGGGATCGTCAACAGCGTGCAGGCCTTCTGGGCCGGCCAGGTGCGCGGCTACGAACCGGCGACGACGCAGCTGTTCAGCGACGCGACCACCACCGGCTGCGGATCGGCGACCTCGGCGGTCGGGCCGTTCTACTGCCCCGCCGATAGCGGCATCTACCTGGACCTCGGCTTCTTCGAGGTGCTTCGCACGCAGTACGGCGGATCCGGAGGCGATTTCGCCCAGGCGTATGTCATCGCGCACGAGTACGGCCACCACATCCAGAACCTCACCGGTCAGAGCGCCAAGGTGCAGCAGTCCGGCGACCGGGAGGGCCCACAGTCCGGCTCGGTGCGCCTGGAGCTGCAGGCGGACTGCTACGCCGGCGCCTGGGCGGCCAGCGCCGTCCGGAGCGATTTCGTGACCCTCGACGACGCCGACATCGCGGAGGGACTGTCGGCGGCCTCCGCCGTCGGGGACGACCGCATCCAGCAAAGATCGGCCGGCCGGGTCGACCCGGAATCATGGACGCACGGCTCCGCCGAGCAGCGCCAGAAGTGGTTCCGCAACGGGCTTTCGCGTGGCGACCCGGCCGACTGCGACACCTTCGCGGTCCCCACCGTCTGACCGCGGCCGGCGGCTGACGCCGCTCGTTCGCCTGCCCCGCCCGCTCTGCCCGCCCGCCCTCCCCGCCCTCCCCGCCCTCCCCGCCCCGCCCGCTCTGCCCGCCCCGCCTGCCCCGCCCCGCCCGCCCGCCCTCGCCGTCTGATGATCTTTCTTGCGGTGACCTGCTGGGGAACACGCCCCGGTGATTCCCCCAGCAAACCAGCGCAGCCGCGTGAGGTGCCCCCACACACCCAGCTTCATCCACAGATCTGGCGAGGGGGCTTCCAGGAACACTCGTGGAGCGGCACGGTCGGGTACATGGTCGACCTCAGTTCACTGGGCTCGCTCAGCGGTGGCGTGTGGACACGCGGCCAAGCACGTGCCCTGCTCGGTCCCGACGCCGTACGAGGCCGGCTCAAGAACGGCCGATGGCAGACCGTCTGGCCGGGGGTCTACACCGATGGTGGCTCTTCGTTGTCGGTCGAACAGCGGTGCTGGGCTGCCGTGCTGGCGAGCGGCGGCGCAGGTCAACCGGTGCCCTTCGGGACAGCGAGGCCAGACACGGGTCGACGCGGGAGGCGGCTGCGCGCTGTCGCGTGCGGACGGACCGCGGCGCGCCACTGGGCATTCCCGCTCATCGATGATGACGACCCCGCCACCTCGGCCTGTCAGCACGTGCTCGACGACGTGGCGGTGTGGCGCCATCTGCCTGACCTGCACACGGACGACCGCACCCTGCACCGCCGGCGGTTGCGCCTCGGCACCGGAGATCTCGTGCGCACCGAAGGTGGCCTGTGGCTCACGTCGCCAGTCCGCACCCTCCTGGACTGCGCCGAATTGCTCACCCTCGAGGCTGCGGTCTGTGCGGTGGACGACGCACTCCACCGCAAGCTGGTCTCGACCGAGGACCTGGCTGCATGCGTCGGGACCCGGTCAGGCAAGCCCGGAGTCATGCGCTTCGCAAGCGTCGTGTCCCTGGCCGACGGGCGAGCTGAAGCGCCGTCCGAGACCCTGACGCGGTTGCTGCTCACCCCCGTGCTCCCCGATCTCGAGCCGCAGGTCCAGCTGTTCGACGATCGGGGGCGGCTCGTCGCCCGCTTCGACCTGGGCGACCGCACGAGGAGGCTGGCGGTCGAGAGCGACGGCAAGGCCGCCCACTCCGGCGCGGCCATGGTCGCCAAGGACCGGCGGCGCGACGACAGGACCGAGCGCTGTGGATGGTGGACCGAGCGCGTCACCTGGTTCGACGTCAGGCGTCTGCGCGAGCAGACCGTGGCGCGGGTGCTGCGGCGAGCCCACCTCCTGGACCAGGACACCATCACTGACCGGCTCACCCGAACCCGGACCCGGACCTGAGCCGCCCTTGCGGTGACCTGCTGGGCGCGACACGCCGGCACCTACCCCACCAAGTCACCGCAAGGCGCCCGGGTGCGCTACCGCACTGATCGCCCGCTGGGCCTAGACGTTGAAGCCCAGCGCCCGCAGCTGGTCACGGCCATCATCGGTGATCTTGTCCGGTCCCCACGGTGGCATCCAGACCCAGTTGATGTGCACGTCGTCCACGAGCGGGGCGAGCGCGTTGCGGGTCTGGTCCTCGATCACGTCGGTGAGCGGGCAGGCCGCCGAGGTCAGCGTCATGTCCAGGGTGACGGTGTTGTCGTCGTGGACCTGGTTGCCGTAGAGCAGTCCGAGATCGACGACGTTGATGCCGAGCTCGGGGTCGACGACGTCCTTCATCGCCTCGGTGATGTCGTCCTCGCTCGGCCGCGGGCGGGGCGTGTCCCCGACGGTCGGCGTGGCATGCACGTGCTCCTTCGGCATCGGCCGCATGGTCGGGGTGGCCAGGTCGGTCTCGGTGGATTCGTTCATGACGCTCCCTGTTCGCTCACCGCGACAGCCTGTGCGGTCGCGTCCTTCCATGCCATCCACCCGAGCAGCGCGCACTTGACGCGCGCCGGGTAGCGCGACACCCCCGCGAAGGCGATGCCGTCCTCGAGCACGTCCTCGTCCGGCTCCAGCTGCCCCCGGCTCTGCATCAGCGCCAGGAACGCCTCGGAGGTCTGCATCGCCTGCTCCACGCCTCTGCCGATGACGAGGTCGGTCATCACCGACGTGCTGGCCTGGCTGATCGAACAGCCCACGCCGTCGTACGAGACGTCCTGCACCACGCCGCCGGCCACCTGCACCCGCAGCGTCACCTCGTCGCCGCAGGTCGGGTTCACGTGATGAACCTCGATGTCGTACGGATCGCGCAGCCCCGCATGGTGGGGGTTGCGGTAGTGGTCGAGGATGATCTCCTGGTAGAGCGACTCGTTCGACATGTCATCGCCGCCAGAAGCGCTGCACGGTGGCGATCCCCTCGAGCAGCACGTCGATCTCGGCGGTCGTGTTGTAGAGGTAGGACGAGGCCCGCGTGGTCGCGGCCACGCCGTAACGGCGACACACCGGGAAAGCGCAGTGGTGGCCGACCCGGACAGCGATACCGAGCTCGTCGAGCGACTGGCCGACGTCGTGCGGGTGCACGTCGTCGATCGCGAAGCTGACTGCTGCGCCGCGCATCTCGATCGTGTCCGGCCCGATCACCCGCACCCCGGACAGGCTGCTGATGCCATCGAGCAGCTGCGCGGTCAACGCCCGCTCATGGGCCGCGATCCGGTCCAGGCCGACCGCCGACAGGTAGTCGCACGCCGCCGCGAGCGCCACGGCCTGGCTGATGACCGGCGTGCCGGCCTCGAAGCGCTCGGGCGCGGGGGCGTAGGTGGAGCCCGACATCTGCACCACCTCGATCATCGAGCCGCCACCCATGAACGGCGGCATCGCGTCGAGCAGCTCCTTGCGCCCCCAGAGCACACCGATCCCCGACGGCGCCAGCATCTTGTGGCCGGTCAGGGCGAAGAAGTCGACCCCGAGCGCCGTCACGTCGACGTCCTGGTGCGGCGCCGACTGGGCGCCGTCGAGCAGCGTGAAGGCCCCGACCTCGCGGGCCCGCGCGACCAGCACGTCGACCGGGTTGGCGGTGCCCAGGATGTTGCTGATGTGCACGAACGCAAGGATCCGGGTGCGCTCGTTGACCAGCGTGTCGAGGTCGGTCAGGTCGAGCCGGCCGTCGTCGGTGAGCGGCAGCCAGCGCAGCGTCGCGCCGGTGCGCTCGCACAGCATCTGCCACGGCACCAGGTTGGAGTGGTGCTCCATCTCGGTGACGCAGACCTCGTCGCCGGGGCCGAGGTGGAACGGCGAGCCGACCGGCGCGTTGCCGAACGAGTGGGCCACCAGGTTGTAGGCCTCGGTGGCGTTCTTGGTGAACACCACCTCCTCGCGGCGGGCGCCGAGGAAGGCCGCGACGGTCGAACGCGCCGACTCGTAGGCGTCGGTGGCCTCCTGCGAGAGCGTGTGCACGCCGCGGTGCACGTTGCTGTAGTGCTGCTCGACGAACGACCGCTCGGCGTCGAGCACCTGGCGCGGCTTCTGCGAGCTGGAGGCGTTGTCGAGGTAGACCAGCGGCCGCCCGAACACCTCGCGACCAAGGATCGGGAAGTCCGCGCGGACTGCGTCGACGTCGTAGCTCGCGAGGTCGGGCAGCACGGCGGTCATGACGGCGCCAGCACCCCGGGCAGGACCGGACCCGTCGGCAGCGCCGAACGTCCCGCCACCGCAGCGGCTTCCACGCCGTACTTCGTATAGCCGTGCGCCTCGAGCTCGTCCGCGAGCTCCGCGCCGCCGGACTCGACGATGCGGCCCTGGACGAAGACGTGCACGGCATCGGGCTTGATGTACTTCAGGATCCGGGTGTAGTGCGTGATCAGCACGACGCCGGTCTCGCCACCCTCGCGGACCCGGTTGACGCCCTCGGAAACCACTCGCAGCGCGTCCACGTCGAGCCCGGAGTCGGTCTCGTCGAGGATCGCGATCTTGGGCTGCAGCAGCTCCAGCTGCAGGATCTCGTGACGCTTCTTCTCGCCACCAGAGAAGCCCTCGTTGACGCTGCGCTCGGCGAACGCCGGGTCCATCTCCAGCCGGACCATGGCCGCCTTCTGCTCCTTGACCCAGAGCCGGAGCTTGGGGGCCTCGGCACGCATGGCGGTGGCGGCGGAGCGCAGGAAGTTCGACACCGAGACGCCGGGCACCTCGACGGGGTACTGCATGGCCAGGAACAGCCCGGCCCGGGCCCGCTCGTCGACGGTCATCGCGAGCACGTCCGCCCCGTCCAGGGTGACGGTGCCGGCGGTGACCGTGTAGCGCGGGTGCCCCGCGACGGCGTAGGCCAGCGTCGACTTGCCCGAGCCGTTCGGGCCCATGATGGCGTGCGTCTCACCAGCGCGGATCGTGAGGTCGACGCCGGTCAGGATCTC
>JBBSKF010000161.1:0-7336 GCA_038256525.1 Mycobacteriales bacterium
CTCGCCTCCGACAAGGGCGGCCGGCTCACCTGCCGCGAGTGCGCCTGACGGCCTGCCGGCCTGAGCAGATGAGCGGCGGAAGGCGATGAGCGGAGAGCTGGTGCGCCGCGAGGAGGTCGGCGACCTCGTCGGCCGGCTCTCCGGCGATTCGGTCGACAGCCGCGAGCGGGGTCGCCTGCTCGCCCAGCTCACCGGGATGCTCGCCGGGGGCTTTCGCGCCGCCGGTGCCCGCGCGACGCTGTCGGGGCGCTGGCTGGCAGAGGTGATCTCCGACGTCGCCCCCCACATCCCGGTGCGCGACCTCGACACGCTGAGCCTGCACCACGGGGGGCTTTCCGGCGACGCCCTCGCGGAGGCGCTGGTGCGGCAGGCATCGCTTGCCACCGCCGGGGTCGGCGCGGCTGGCGGAGCACTTGCCGCCGTGCAGCACGCCGCGCCGCCCACCCTGCTGGTCGCTCCGGTGCAGCTGGCCGCCGAGACGGTGGCCGTCGTCGCGGTCGAGCTCAAGCTCGTCGCCGAGCTGCACGTGCTGTACGGCCGGGCCCCGCTGGCGCCCGCACCGCAGGTCGCCGCAGCCTATGTCGGCTCCTGGGCCGCGAAGCGCGGCGTGGACCTCTCGCAGGGAGTCCCCGGTCTGGGTGTCGTTCTCGGCGCCGCGGCCCGACAGCAGCTGCGCCGGCGGGTGGCCCGGCGGCTCGGCCGCAACCTCTCGACGATGGTGCCGTTCCTGGCCGGCGCGGTGGCGGGCGCCGAGCTGAACCGGCGGGAGACCCGCTCCCTGGGCGAGGCGCTGATCGCCGAGCTCCGACCCGGCTGACATCACAGCTGTTCGAGAAACGCCCGAACCATCGCCGTCGTCTCGGCAGGGTGCTCGAACTGCGGCACATGGCCGCAGTCCTCCAACACGATCTGGCCGGCGCTCGGCAGGCAGTCGGCGACGTGCCGCGCGAAGGATGACGGCACGAGGCGGTCCCGGTCGCCCCAGACGAACAGCGCCGGCGGGAGCAGGCCGGGCAGCCGCTGCCAGAAGCCGTGCCGGCCGTACGCCTCGTCGAGGTAGATCTGCCGGGCGCAGGAGAAGAAGGCCACCCGATGGCCGCGCATCCGGAAGACGCGGACGGCCTCGTCGGCGGCCGCGTCGTACCACGCCCGTGGCAGCCGGTCCGGGTCGCTGAACATGACGCGGATGCCCTCGACGACCAGGCGGTGGGTCAGCGGCAGCGGCAGCCGGGCCAGCTCGGGGGACAGCAGGCGCACGATCGGGACGTACTGCCGGAGCCGGCGGAAGGCCGGCGACGGCGTGAGCAGCACCAGGCCGCGGACCGAGTCCGGGTGGGTCAGCCCACACTCCAGCGCGATCCGTCCGCCGAGGCTGTTGCCCACCAGAACCGCTCGCCGGCTGCCGGTCTCGCGCTGGAACGCCTCGACCCAGGCCGCGAACCAGGCCGGGCTGTACGGACCCTTCGGCGCGTCACTCGCACCGAAGCCGGGGGAGTCGGGGGCCAGCACCCGGTGGTCCACGGCGAGGTCGGCGAGCAGGGGCAGCATGCTGGCGTTGGTGGCGCCCAGGCCGTGCAGGAGCAGGACCGGAGGTCCGTCGGGGGGGCCCGCCTCGAGGTAGAGGGTGCGCACCCCCATGGCCGTCACCTCCCGGCTGCGCGGCAGTTCCGGGGAGCGTGCGGCGTCGTCGCCGAACAGACCGTCGAGCTGCAGGGCGAGCGCGAGGTCGCCACGCACGGTGAGCCGGCCGTCGAGGAACGCCTGCACGCCGGAGTCGTGGCCCGAGACGACGGCGGCCAGGACCTCGACGCTGCTGCGCACGCGCGCGGTCGAACGAGCCGCTGAGCCCCGCCGCACCCGGCCGCGGCCATCGGCGATGTCCACGGTCCACACGCCGGCGTCGACAGCCTCGAAGACGATGGTGGCTGAGCGCCGTTCCAGCACGCTGCCGACGAGGCCGCGCCGCAGCCGGGTGCTCAGCAGCATGTCCAGATCGACAGCGCCCCCGGTCAGTTACCGACTTCTTCGAGACCGGGCGGCAGGTGCCCGGTCGTCCTGCGCCAGGCTCCCGCGGCTCCGCGGCTGGCGAGCAGTCGGGCGACCCCGGCTGCGACCCCCGTGGCGACGGCCCAGCCGATCGCCTCGCCCCAGGTCGTCTCCCACGAGGCCGGGTTGCGCGGTGGGTTGCCGCCCTTGGTCTTCACCCAGACCTTCTCGGCCACCGAGCGGCTCATTTTCGCCGCAAGGATCCCGGACGTCACGCCGAGGATCTTCCAGCTGACCTTGCCCACCGCGGACATCGTGCTCCCGTCGTCGTCCGGACTGCCTGACCCCGCTCTGCCCAAATGGCAGGGACGGACACGTCCGGTCAGCTAGCGGCGCTCAGCGCCTGCGCGAGGACCTGCGGCCGGCGGGTGCTGATCAGCCAGTACGGCGTGTCGTCATCGGGGTCCTCGATCTGCACCCGCACCGACGAGGTCAGCCAGGACCGGGTGGCGAGGAACGCGCGCGGCTCGGCGAGCGGGCCGCGCAGCCGGCGGGTGCCCTCCTTGTCGAGCGGCGTCGCGCCGCCGAGGGCCGTCAGCGGGATACGCGCACCCGGCACGGACAGGACGCCGCCGATGATGCGCACCCGGCCGCGCGAGCTGCTCACCAGCGCTGCGAGGGTCCCAGGCAGGACGACGGCGTATGGCACGACCGCCCGGGCGCCGCCCGCGCCGGCGTGCAGCGTTGCTGCCACGATGAGCGCGACCACGAGGGCGGCGAGCCAGACCCAGGGCGGGGCCAGCAGCCGCTCGTCGTAGTCCGACACAGCGCCGGCCACGGCCGGAACGTCCTTGCTGCCCACCGTCCACCTCCTCGACATCTGCTGTGGCACTGACCGTACGGCGGGAAGCCGGTGTGGGCGGCGCGGGTAGGGTCTGCCCGTCCCACGCGGGACTGGTGGCAGCAGCGGACGGAGGCATGGACCGGTGGTCGAGGTGACCGTGCGCCGGCTCGATCCGAGGGTGCCGCTGCCGGACTACGCCCACCCGGGTGATGCCGGTTGTGACCTGGTCACCACCGAGGACGCCGACATTCCGCCCGGCGAGCGGGTGGTGCTCGGCACCGGCCTCATGATCGCGCTGCCCGAGGGGTATGCCGCCTTCGTGCATCCCCGTTCCGGCCTCGCTGCGCGGCACGGCGTCGGGCTGGTCAACAGCCCCGGAACGATCGACGCGGGCTACCGGGGGGAGATCCGGATGATCGTCGTCAACCATGACCCCCGCGAGATGCTCCGGCTGCGCCGGTTGGACCGGGTCGCCCAGCTGGTCGTCCAGCGGGTCGAGCGGGTCGAGTGGCGCGAGACCGACGGCGAGCTGCCGATCTCGTCCCGCGGCACGGGCGGCCACGGCTCGACCGGAGGACTGGCTTCGGGCAGCAGCACTGCCGACGACCGGGAGGCTCCGCGTGTTCGGACGTCGTAGCAAGAACGAGGAACCGGACGAGGACGACACCGACTTGGAGGCGGAGGCGGAGGCCGCGGATGCGGCGCCGGTGAGCTTCCGGCCGAAGGGGCCGTGGGACGCCGCCGACGCCCCCGAGGACGCGGTCTCCCGGCTCGACCTGGGCGGGCTGCGCATCCCCGTCCCGGCCGACACCGAGGTGCGCGTCGATGTCGACCCCAACGGCAACATCATCGCCGCGACCCTGGTCCGGGGGGCGAGCTCCATGCAGGTCAACGTCTTCGCGGCCCCCCGCACCGGCGGGATCTGGACGGAGGTCCGCGAGGAGATGGGAGCGGCCCTGCGTGAAGCGGGCGGCCGGGCGGACGAGTCCGACGGGCCGTACGGCATCGAACTGCACGCCGACATCCCGAGTTCGGCCTCCGGTCAGCCGGCGACCACGACAGCTGCGCGCTTCATCGGGGTGGACGGCCCGCGGTGGTTCCTGCGGGCGCTGGTCGTCGGGCCGGCTGCGACCGATCGCGCGCAGGCAGCCGAGCTCGAGGCTGCGCTCAAGAATGTCGTCGTCCACCGCGGGACCGAGGCGATGGCCGTCCGCAGCCCGTTACCGCTGCGGCTGCCGCGCGACGTCACCGAGCAGGCGACGCCCGGAGAGCCGGTCGCCCCCGGCGGGACCCCGTCGCTCGAGCTCCCGGCCCGCGGGCCGGAGATCACCGAACGGCGCTGACGCACGTACCGCTGTCCCACGTACGATGTCGGGGTGTCAGGACTCCTGCGCCGCGCTGTCGCCCGGTTCACCGAAGACGACGACGAGGTGGTCAGCCGTGAGCTGCGGGACGAGCTCGAGTCGGCCGGGGCGACCGCGGTCACGTCGTGCTGCCGGGGAGAGCCGGTGTGCGTGGCGGGCACGTTGCGCGCGGTGACGTTGCGGCCGCTCGCCGGTGTCCCGACGCTGGAGGCGGAGCTGTACGACGGGACCGGCACCGTCACCCTCATCTGGCTGGGCCGGCGACGCATCAGGGGGATCGAGTGCGGCCGGTCAATGGTCGCCCGTGGCCGGCTGACCGCGCACGAGGGGCGCCCCACGATCTACAACGCCGCGTATGAGCTGCGGCCCACCGTTGCCTGACGCCCCCACCACCGTCTCGGGCGAATCCACCGCCAAGCCGGCCCTGATCGAGGCGCTCGGCGGCAAGCGAGGGCTCGTCGACAGCGGCCTGCCAGCCGTCGTCTTCGTCTTCGTCAACTCGGTCGTGCAGGCCTTCGCCGGCCGGGACGTGGCCCTGCGAGCCGCGCTGATCGGCGCGGTCGTCACGGGCGTCGCCATCATCGTCCTCCGACTGGTGCGCAAAGAGACGTTGCAGCAGGCGATCTCAGGCTTCTTCGGGCTGGCCATCGCGGTGTTCTTCGCGGCTCGTTCCGGCGAGGCCCGCGGCTTCTTCCTGCCGGGAATCTTCATCAACATGGCGTACGGCGCGGTCTTCCTCGGCTCCGCCCTCATCGGTCGGCCGATCGTGGGCGTCATCTACGCAGCCGTCGAAGGGCTGGACAAGCGATGGCGCGAGGACCCGTCGCTGCGGCGCGTCTTCGCCTTCGCCTCGGTGGGGTGGTCGCTCGTGTTCGCCTCCCGGGCGGTCGTCCAGGGCATCCTCTACACGATGGACCGGCCGGGCCTGCTCGCGGCCGCGCGGCTGCTGATGGGCTGGCCGCTGACGATCGCCGCCGTCGCGCTGACGGTGGCCTACGTCAAACGGGCCCGTCACCGGGCGGACACCGGTACAGCGGCGCCGGTGGCATGACGGTCCGGCTCTGCACCGGCGTGGCGGCGCTGCTGATGGCAGTGCTGTTCGGTGCGGCACCGGCTGCGTACGCCGATGACATCTTCGAGATCGACGATCGCCTCGTCGACGCCGGCGTCGACGAGGCCTTTACCGAGGCCTACGCGGCCGCTGAGGGGGACGGTGTGCGGGTCGTCGTCGACTTCGACAGCGACAGCGTGGACCAGGACGAGTACGAGCAGCAGGCCGGCCGGATCGCCGAGGTCATCTGGAACCACCTCGACGGTCGGGTCCTGGTGGTGGACGTCTCCACGACCTACGCCGTCGACTGGGAGGAGAGCCTGCCGCCGACAGTGAGCTTCACGGCGACCCAGCTGCGGGCCGAGTTCGGGCCCCGGCCGGACGAGCTGGACGTGGCAGGGGTCGAGACGGTCGAGGACTTCGAGACCGCGGGGTCGTTCTTCCTCGCCGGGGCGGTGGGGGTGTGGCTGCTGAGCATTGTCGCAACCGCCGGCATCACGGTGCTCATCATGCGGGGGAACCGCGACCGGGTCGCCGGCTGGGCGCCGGCGGGACCATGGGGTCAGCCCGGGCCGTGGGGGCAGGGTGGCCCGTGGGGTTCGCCCGGACCGTGGGGGGAGCCCGGGCCGTGGGGCCAGCCCGGTCCGTGTGGCCAGGGCGGTCAGTGGGGCCAGGGCGCCCAGGCTGCCCAGTGGGGCCAGCAGGCGGCTCCCCACGCCTGGCCGGTCGCGGCCCCGCCGTCCGCGCAGCCACAACCCGGCGAGGTGCCACCCGACCTGTGGACCTCCCCTCGGGGCTGAGCTCGCACCGTCTGTCGAGCTCGCGGCACCGCATGACCGTGCCCTGGCCATGCGCTAGTGGTGCCGGCTTTGCGTTCTGGACACCCGGGCCTGCCAGCGTGGACGGCGGCGAACTCGCCAAGCCCATCCCTCAGCGGAAGGAAGATCGCGATGACCGCGCCCAGCACGCAGGAGAGCAAGGCCAAGAGCAACCAGGAGAAGGAGGCCGAGGAGTTGCAGGACCGCATCGTCCACCTGCGCGAGCAGGAGCGGCAGGTGCAGCGTGAGAGCGCCCAGCGTCGCGAGCTCGAGGCGCTGAAGTCCTATCAGCAGGAGCGCGAACAGGCCGACCGCGACCGTCGCGAGCAGGCCGAGGCGCTCCAGACGATCGGACGCCAGGCCCAGCAAGGGGTCCGGCAGCTCGAGGACGGGACCCGGGCGATCGCTCGCGGAACGGCGCTGTCGGCCACCACACTGCTTCCGCCGGCGTTCTTCCAGCCGAGCCTGCTGATCGACGCGACGTTCAACATCGCGATCGCGATGCTGACCTTCCAGCGCGATTTTCTCAAGGACCTGATGGCCACCGGCCGTCAGGCCGACGTCCGGTAAGCAGCCGCCCGCTTCACTGCAGCAGGCCCGCCTCGGGCAGCCACAGGTAGGGGTTGTCGAGTTCGAGGCCCCAGCGGGTGTCGGCGTATCGGAGCTGTTCGCCGGTCCGGTCGTGATCGTCGGCGGGTTCGGTGTCATCGGCGCGTAGCTCGAGCCCGGCGGGGTCGTCGACCCAGTGGTGATCATCACCATCACCGTCATCGTCGCCGTGGCCGGCTAGATCTTCGCGGAGCTCACAGGGCGAGCAGCCTGTGAACTCCCCGAAGATCTTGGGCGGGACGAACTGGGCGTGGGCCGGTGGGCTGTGTGGGGTGGGGCTGGTCCAGCTCCGTCCGGTGGGGCTGGTCCAGCGCACCGTGTTGTCGGGGGTGCGGGTCTTGGTCCAGCCGAGCTGCGTGATCCGGTGGTGGCGTCGGCACAGCGGGCCGAGGTTGCAGCCGCAGGTCGGGCCGTGTGGCCAGGCCAGATCGTGATCGAGGTCGCAGCGGGCGGCGCGGGCGCCGCAGCCGGGCCATTCGCAACGCGGCCGGCGGACCTGGAGCAGCCGGCGCAGGCTGTCCGGCACCTGGTAGGGCCCGGCGGTGCCAGTCGGGTGCGGCCGGGAAAGCAGCCGCGTCCGGCTGGTTGCCGGCCCCTCGGCCGCGGGCCGGCCGAGAGCGGCGGCGCTGAGCACGGCGTCGTCGTGGGCGCGGCCGGCGTGGTC
>JBBSKF010000162.1:0-7303 GCA_038256525.1 Mycobacteriales bacterium
GCTGGACAAGGCTGTCGAGGACACCGAGGCCGCGCAGCAGCAGCGCCGCGACGCCGAGCGACTGGCGAAGCTGGCCGACGCCGAGAAGGCCAGCCGTCAGGCGGAGAAGGCCACCGGCCAGGTCTAGTCGCGTCCCGCACACGAGATGCAGGTACGGCTGGCTGGGCGGGCCGCAAGGCGCTCGACGCCGATTGGCCCGCCACAGCCGGCGCACCGTCCGTACTCCCCGCTTTCCAGCAGCCGCAGGGCGTGCTCGATGTCCTCGAACCGCGCCCGCGCCTGCGCCAGCAGCGCGCCGACCTGGGCCCGCTCGAAGGCGAGAGTCGCTCCCTCCGGATCGTGCTCGTCGTCGGCGTTCGACGACTCGGCGGCGGCCATCATCTGCTCGAGGTCGCGCGTCAGGTCGGCGATCTGGGCGAGGGCGCGGGCGCGTACGGCCAGCAGCACCTCTGCAGCGGTCACCGCTGCGGTGTGCGTTCGAGCTCGAGCAGGAAGCGCTTGCGGTCCAGCCCCCCGGCATAGCCGGTGAGCGTTCTGTCGGCTCCGACCACCCGGTGGCAGGGGACGACGATGCAGACCGGGTTCCGCCCGTTCGCAGCCCCGACAGCGCGCACCGCCGTCGGCCGGCCGACGGCGGCGGCGAGCTCGGTGTAGGTGCACGTGCTGCCGTACGGCACGGCGCGCAGCGCCTGCCAGACCTCCGCCTGGAAAGGGGTGCCTCGGGTGGCGAGCGGCACGTCGAACTCCACCAGGGTGCCGGCGAAGTAGGCGTCGAGCTGTTCGCGGACGGCGGGCAGGACCGCGTCGTCCCGGTCGCCGAACGCCGCGACGGCAGGCAGATGACGCTGGTCCGACAGATAGAGCCCCCGTAGGGCCGGCCCGTCGGCGACAAGTGTCAGGGGTCCGACCGGGCTGTCGACGACGGTGTGGCTGGTCACGGGGAGTCTCCGCTCGGCAGGGTGTTGACGGCGTGGTCGCCGACAGCCCACAGGTGCTGCACGGCGTAGGAGCGATAGGGCGACCAGGGCTTCGCGCGGGTGAGCAACGCGCGACCGGCGCCCAGGCCGAGGGTGCGGGCCGCGAGGGCCACCCCGAGGTCCCCGGGCAGGAAGGCGTCCGGGTCACCGAGGCCGCGCATCGCGATCGTCTCGACGGTCCACGGTCCGATCCCCGGCAGGGCGTGCAGCTGCGCGCGGGCCCGACTCCAGTCAGCGCCAGGGTCGAGGTCGATCTCGCCCGCGGCGAGCGCGTGGGCCAGCCGCAGCAGGCTGGCCCGACGGGTGCCGGGCAAGGCGAGCGCCGCCGGGTCGACCCCCGCGACGGCGGCCGGGGTGGGGAACAGGTGGGTGAGCCCACCCTCGGGATCATCGATCGGCTCACCGCACGCGAGCACGAGCCGCCCGGCGTGGGTGCGCGCCGCTGCGGTGCTGACCTGCTGGCCGAGCACCGCACGCAGGGCGAGCTCACCGACATCGACCGTCCGGGGCACCCGGCGCCCCGGCGCCTTCATGACGTACGAGGCGAGCGCCTCGTCCTGCGCGAGTCGCGCGTCGACGGCGACCGGGTCGGCGTCGAGGTCCAGCAGCCGCCGGCAGCGCGCGACGGCAGGCGCGAGGTCGCGCAGATCGGTGAGCGACAGCCGGCAGGCGATGAAGTCGGGCCGGGCCTGACCGTCCGGTGGCTGCAGCGTGACGACGCCGACGCCGTACGGCAGGCGAAGGGTCCGGCGGTAGGCCCCGCCGCGCCACTGCTCCACCCCGGGCACAGCGGTCGCCGCCAGATGACCGAACAGGCTGTCCGGCCACAGCGGACTGCGGAAGGGCAGCCGGAGCGCGACCGTCCCAGGAGTCGCGGCGCTTCCCCGCCGGGCCCGGGACCGGAGCTCGCCGGGCCGGCTGGCGAACACCTCGTGGACGGTGGAGTTGAACTGACGGACGCTGCCGAAACCGGCCGCGAAAGCGACGTCAGCGCATCCCAGTCCGGTGGTCTCGAGCAGGATGCGGGCGGTCTGTGCGCGCTGCGCCCGCGCCAGGGCGAGCGGTCCGGCTCCGAGCTCTGCGCGCAGGGCCCGCTCCACCTGGCGACGGCTGTAGCCGAGCCGGCGGGCGAGCTCTGGCACCCCGCCGCGGTCCACGACCCCGTCGGCGATCATCCTCGTCGCGCGCGCCACCAGATCGGAGCGGCCGTCCCAGGCGGGACTGCCGGGCGAGGCGTCCGGCCGGCAGCGCTTGCAGGCGCGCAGCCCGGCGGCCTGCGCCGCGGCGGCCGAGGGATGGAAGCGCACATTGCGCCGCAGGGGGGTGCGCGCCGGGCAGCCGGGCCGGCAATAGATGCCGGTTGTGAGGACGCCGAGCACGAACCAGCCGTCGAAGCGACGGTCCTGCGCCTGCACGGCTCGCCAGCACAGCTCCTCGTCCACCTGCCCATCCTGGACGCGCGGAAGGTCGCTGTCTGGCGGGATTGCGACACGGCAGTCAGGCGCCCAGCTGGCCACGCTGTCGCAACCGGGGCTGACCCAGATCGGCCCGCTGCCCGTCGGCCTGTCCGGCGGCCAGCGCCGGGCCGCTCACGGCGGTGCGGCCACTCCACGGCCCCCGCCAGGAGCCGCGTGCCTGCGAGGTCTCGGCGTAGAACGACTGCACCCGCTCGGACTTGTCGCGAAGGACCAGCGCGGCAGTCGGCTCGCCGCTGGGTGTGGGTGTCTGCGCGACGGCCCGCTCGCGGGCGCTCTGCAGGCGCTCCCCGACCGTCTGCACCCAGCCGTCGTAGAACGACAGCCGCCAGGTCTGCCCGGCGATGCCGGCCGCGCGGTGCTCGCCGCGGTCCATCCGCCGCTGCGCCGCCGCCACCATCTGGACGGCGAGCGAGGCCCACAGCTTCTCGACGACCTCGAGATCGGCCCGGTGTCCGAAACCCAGGACGTAGGTGCTGTCGTGGGCGACGTTGACCAGGACGTCGTTGGCCCGAGCGACAACGGAGTAGAGCAGCACCCGGTGGCGGTTGCCGCGCTTGCCCCGGGCTCCGACCTCGACCCGCTCCTGCACCAGCGGCTCGGCGGTCCCACGTGACTGCTTGGCCTGCTGCCGTGACCGCGCCAGCTCGAGGTCGACCGCATAGGCCGTCGCGAGCTGCTGCGCGCGCTCGACGAAGGCCGAGGCCTCGTGTTCGTTGTCGGTGCCCTCCGCCTGCGCCAGCAGCTTGCCGATGCGGTCGACCAGCCGGTCCTCGCCCGGGGCGGGCGCGGAGCTGACCGGATCGGCACTCACAGCGTCCCCACCTCGACGTCCTGCGCGCCGTACTCCACCCGCAGCGCGAATCCGGCCTCCGCCCCGAGCGCCGCCTCGGCAAGCAGCAGCACAACGGCGGGGAACGGCGGGCGGTGTCCCCGGCAGCGCCCGGTGGTCTCGCCGAGATGGTGGGCCACCTCGTGCAGCAGGACGGTCTCGCGCAGCGCCCACGGCTCGCCATGGGGCGGCACAGGAAGAGCGATCGTCCCGGGAGGCTCCCAATGGGCGCGGGCCGTCCCCCGTCGCTGCCGCAGAGCCGGGGCCGCCTGCGCCCCGAGGGCGTCTGTCACCGCGGGCAGGGCGAGCAGGCGACGGACGTACGCCGCTGCCGCGTCGAGTGAGCCGAGCCGTCGCTCCGCCGGCAGCACCACCTGACTGCCTCCGACCGTCGCCATCGCTGCGCCCCGGCGCGCGGCGTCGAGCCGGTCGGCCCACGCATCCTCGGCGCGGTAGACCCGGCCCCGCTGGGCGTCACGGGTCGACGCGGCGGAGCCTGGGGCAGGAAGCGGTGTCACGAGCCCGACGCTAGGCGACGCAGCGGACGGAAGGACGTCGACAGGCGGCACCTGTGGACGGGCGCCGGGGGTGTGGGCTTTCGCGACGCGGCTACTCCGCGTCCTCGAGCGACTGCCCGATCAGCCACAGTGTCGGCGGCCAGAGTCCGACGAACAGCGCCCGCCGTTCGGCGTTGCCGCGCTCGTCCTGGTCGACGGTCTTGGCGCGCATCCACAGCCCGACGCAGAGCGCCACGGAGCTGAGCGACGCGACCTCGAGGTGCAACGGCCGCAGCCCGACCCGTCGCAGCGCCAGGCCGACAGTCATGACGACACCTTTCCGAAGGGCAGGGCCGGCATGGTGTCATACCGGCATGTCGAGGCCGGCCCTCCCGTCGCGCGCGCGGACCGTGCTGCGCTGGCCGTTGGGGATCGCGGTGGTCAGCTGGCGCTACCTGTGGCGCACCACGCCGCTGCACCGCAGCGAGGAGCAGGGGGACAGGACGGATCTGCCGGCCGGGTGGGAGGACAGCGGCGCAGACGGCCGGCGGCAGTCGATCTCGGCGGGCGTCGGCCCGCTGCTGCATCGCTGCTACACCGTCCGGATCGTCGGCAGCACGATGGACCCGAAGACGCTGTTCGACGTCGTGGCCGCCAACCTCAACCGTGCCTCGCCCGAGATGGCGGAGTTCCGCAAGACCCGCGGCGGCGACGGTCCGCTGCGCCAGGACGATGAGTTCGTCGTCCGGATGCCGGGGCCGTGGGACGGTCCGGTGCGGGTGGAGCGTCGGGACGCCGAGTCGTTCCTGCTGGCCACCCTGGACGGACACCTCGAGGCGGGCCTGATCGAGTTCCGGGTCGCACCTGACGGGGACGACCTGCGCTTCTCGATCGAGTCCTGGGCGCGGGCCGGCGACCGGCTGTCCCACCTGCTCTACAACCGGCTGCGCCTTGCCAAGGAGGTGCAGCTGAACATGTGGACGCACTTCTGCGTCCAGACGGCGTCCCTGGCCGGCGGGCGGCTCGCCGGCGGCGTCACCATCGGCACCCGCACACTCGACTGGCCGCCGTAATGTCGTGACGTGCCCCGCTCCCGCGTCGCTCTGCCCCTGCTCGTCGCCCTGCCGGCCCTGCTGATCGCCGGCCTCGGCCTGGCCCATCCGGTCTTCCTCACCCCCGAGACCGCCGAGCGCTGGCGTCTCGCCCACCTGGCGCTGCTACCCGTCTTCCCGATGGTCGCCGGCTCGCTATGGGTGCTCCTGCGGGGGGAGAGTGGTCCGGCCGCCTGGGCGGCACGGGTGCTCGCCCTGGCGTACGCCCTGCTCTACGGCGCACTCGACTCCATCGCGGGGATCGGCGCGCCCAACCAGGTGATTCGCACGTCCGAGCGCGGCGACCCCCGGGCGCCGATCGAGGACCTGTTCGAGATCGGCGACCAGCTGGGCAGACTCGGGGTCTATGCGCTCGCCGCAGCTGCGGCGCTGACCGCGGCGCTGCTGTTCCTGCGAAGCCGTAGTCCGATCGCGTTGGCCGGTGGCGCGATCGTCGTCGTGGCCTGCTATCCGTTCCTGCTCTACCACGTCTTCGCGCCTCGCGGCGTGCTGGCCCTGGTCGCGATCGGCGTCGGGCTCGCCCTGCTCGAGGTGGGTCGTCGCCCTACTGCCGAACGAGGTTGAACAGCTCTCCTGGCCCGTACGTCAGGCAGACGCCGCCTGCGGTCGCGGACACCAGCATCGTGATGACGACGATCGCCGCGCCGCGGCGCCAGCCGGTCTGCCGGCCGGGCATGGCGTCCGGCAGGTAGGCCAGCGGCAGCATCGAGGTGCGCCCCGCGGTCAGTTCGGCCCAGTGTGGGTCCAGCTCGGCGTCCGGCGGGACGGCGGGGACCTGTTCGTACTCGGGCCGAAGGTGCACCGCCCGAGGATAAGCCGGTTTCAGCTTCGCGGCTGGACCAGGTCGGAGGTCGCCTGGGCGAGCGCCGCAGGCCGTCCACCCCCTCCCGTGATCCACGCGGCTGTTGAAGTGGATCCGGACGCGGGATCCACCTCAAAGCCTCCGTGGATCAGCTGGGATGCCCGACGGGGCAGCAGCCCGCGGGCCCCCTCACCGCCTGCCCGTGATCCACGGGGACTCTGAGGTGGCTGATCGAGCGAGGCGCACCTCGAACTCCGCGTGGATCATCAGCGGGGTGGCTGGACGAGGTCGGAGCTCACCTGGGCGAGCGAGGCTGCCCCGGCCAGTCCCATGACCGCGCTCAGGTCGTCGGTCAACGACCGCAGGCACTGCTCGACACCGAGGGCGCCACCCGTGGCCAGTGCCCACAGGATCGGGCGCCCGAGCAGCACCGCGTCGGCGCCGAGAGCCAGGGCGCACAGGACGTCCAGACCGCAGCGGAGGCCGCCGTCGACGAGCACCGGGCCACGGCCGGCGACGGCGGCGACGACCTCGGCCAGCACGGCGCAGGTGGTCACGGCGCGGTCGAGCTGTCGGCCGCCGTGGTTGCTCACGACGACGCCGGCCGCGCCGGCCGAAAGGCACGCGTCCGCGTCGTCGCCGCGCAGCACGCCCTTCACGACCACCGGCAGGCCGGTGGTCACGCGCAGCTGTTCGATCAGCTCGAGCCCGGCGGAGGGATCCTGCTCGCTGTCGGCGGACCCGGCGCCGAGCAGGTCGATCCGCGTCGCGCCCCGCCGGTCGCCGAGGTAGGGCGTGTCGCCGGTGAGCACGACCGCGCTCGCGCCCGCCTGGGCAGCGCGGCACGCCAGGTCGAGCGTCAGCTGCCGGTCGCGCAGGACGTACGTCTGGAACCACCACGGCCCGGCCGGCACCTTCTCGACAGGTCGGGAGGAGCGCGATGAGAGTACGAGAAGGCTTCCAGCAGAGGCTGTTCCGCGAGCCGTCGCGATCTCGCCGTCGGGGTGGGCGAGGCCGTGCGCTGCGGTCGGGCCGGCCAGCACGGGCGTCCCCAGCCGGCTGCCGAGCAGATCCAGGCCGGTGTCGATGCGGGAGACGTCGCGCAGGACCCGTGGACGCAGGCGCACCTGCTGCCAGGACGACTCTGCCTCGATCGTCGAGAGCTCGTCACCCGCACCGGCGGCGTAGTAGTGCCGGACGTCTTCGGGCAGTACGCGAGCCGCTTGCACCAGCTGGGCAGCGAGGACCGGGTGCACTGTCCGATCCTCGCAGGGGGTGCCGCAGGCCGAGCGCCCGTCGATCCCTACCCTTCGGGGGGTGGACCGGGTGGGCGTCGTCGGGGCAGCGCTGGTCCGCGACGGCCGGGTGCTGGCCTCCCGCCGGACCGAGCCGGCGCATCTCGCCGGTCTCTGGGAGTTCCCGGGTGGCAAGGTCGAGGCAGGTGAGAGCGACGTCGAGGCGCTGCGCCGCGAACTGCGCGAGGAGCTGGCCGTCGATGCCGCGGTGGGCGCCCGGCTCGGACCCGACGTGCCGCTCGGGAACACCGGAGTGCTGCGGGTCTACCTGTGCCGGTTGCTGTCGGGTGAGCCGGCCCTCGTGGACCACGAC